>JAIXTO010000028.1 GCA_027483885.1 Rhizobiaceae bacterium | reverse complement strand
GCTCGATCAGCGTGTCGCGATAGACCTCGCAGCTGAGGTCCTCGGCGATGCCGCCGACCTTTTCCAGCGCCTGATAGAGCGGCACGGTGCCGATCGGGACCGGTGCATTGCGGATGATCCAGTCGCGGATGTTGTGGATGTTGCGCCCGGTCGACAGGTCCATCACCGTATCCGCGCCCCAGCGGATGGCCCAGACCATCTTTTCCACCTCTTCCGCCATGGATGAGGTCACGGCGGAATTGCCGATATTGGCATTGATCTTGACGAGGAAATTGCGGCCGATCACCATCGGCTCCAGTTCCGGATGGTTGATATTGGCGGGAATGATCGCGCGACCCGCTGCCACTTCGGCACGCACGAATTCCGGCGTGACATGGTTTGGAATATGGGCGCCAAAGCTTTCGCCATCACGGATGAGCGCTTCCTGTGATGCCTTGCGGCCAAGGTTTTCGCGAATGGCGACAAATTCCATTTCCGGTGTGATGATGCCTGCGCGGGCATAGGCAAGCTGCGTGACGGCCTTGCCGCCGCGCGCCCGCAAGGGATAGTGGCGCACCGGAAATTCCGGCGTCAGCCTGTCGCCGCTGACAAAACCGTTGTCTGCCGCACTTACCGGGCGGCCCTCGTAAGCTTCCACATCGCCGCGCGCCAACAGCCAGTCGTGCCGCGGGCGGGTGAGACCGGCGTCGATGGCGATGGTGGCCGATGGGTCAGTGTAGGGCCCTGAGGCATCATAGACATGGACCGGTGGTTCGCCGGCTGTCGGGTGCAGCGCGATCTGGCGCAGTGGCACGCGCAGATCGGGATAGAGATCTCCGGCAAGGTGGATCTTGGTCGAGGCCGGCAGCGGGCCGGTGGTAACTTCGGGGGTGGGAAAAGGTCGGGCAATGTTCATCGTGAGGCTCCAAGGGTTGGAGACCCAGTCATGTCAGCCGGAAAGATGGAGAAACGCCTGCCGCGATCCTGCAAGACAGGATTTGTGGCATCTGCAGCGCGCACCGTCCCTACGCCAGTATGAACTGGATCAGGTTCAACGGGTCACTGCGCTGCTTTTTTAAAAGCCCAGCAGTATCTCAGCCCCTTGGCGGGACCCCCCTGGTGAATGCGAGGGAGTGTCGGCAAAGATCGTCGGCATGTCAACACACAGCCGTAAGGCCTCTATGCCTTCCGGTGCGTGCGGCTCGATCGTTCTTGGGGGAGTAGGGGAGGCCCGGCCGAAGATGTTGGGGGGCTGGGGGTAAGGTCAACACGTCCAGCCGGGCCAAATGGCGCACCGCGCCAACTGTCGAGTGTGAACTTGCGCACCAATTTCGGCAGGGTTTTGTCCGAAATCGGGCAGAAAAAGGAGAATTGTCGGGGCGGCGGCAGTGCGAGGTGCTTCTGCCATTTGCGCGCAGTCGGGTTGATTTTTTCGCCGGCTGAGGCACACTGTCATTTGAGTGTTACATGGCGTTGGGAGCATTGATGACCGATCAGCCAGATGTTTACGGACGCGACCGCACCCCTGAAGGGGCCGTGGTCGTTGAACTTAACCAGTACCGCCAGAACAGCGATCCGATCCCCATCACCTTCCACCGGCGTGAGCTGGACGCGATCCTGCGCATCTACGGCCGCATGGTGGGCGAGGGTGAGTGGAAGGATTATGCGATCGATCACCTCAAGGACAAGGCGGTGTTTTCGATCTTCAAGCGCTCCGGCGAAATGCCGCTCTACCGCATTGAGAAGAACCCGAAGCTTGCCGGAAAGCAGGGTGCGTTCAGCGTTATGAACACGCATGGCATGATCCTGAAGCGTGGCCATGAGCTGCCTCAGGTGCTGAAAGTGTTCGACAAGGTGCTGAAGCTCGTCGATTGAGTTTTTTCGCGTAGGCAGGGCAGGGTACTGCCCGATGGGAGACTGGCGCTGATCAGCCCTTGAACAGCGTGCCGGGATAAGTCTCGGCGTCCGGATCGCTTGTGGTGCCCTCGCCGAGATCCCGCTGCATGAAGATCGTGTCCAGCCATGCGCCGTGCTTGTAGCCAGTGCCTTTCATCGTGCCGACCATGGCAAAACCCAGCGCTGTGTGAAGTGCAACGGAGGCCGGGCTTGCGCCGCCGATGACGGCTGCCATCTGGCGAAAGCCGAGCGCTGTCGAGCGTGTGATCAGCTCGGCCAGCAGCGCCTTGCCGACGCCGCGGCCTCGGGCCTCCGGTGCCAGATAGATCGAATCCTCTACCAGCCAGCGATAGGCGGGACGGGTGCGGAAGGCGGATGCATAGGCATAACCGAGCAATCTGCCGGCTTCGTCTTCGGCGGCGATATAGGGATAACCCTTTTCTGTCACCGTCTCGAAACGCGCGCGCATTTCGGCCTCGTCGGGAGCCACCAGTTCATAGCTTGCCGTGCCGTGCAGCACGCTGTCGCGATAGATGGATGTGATGGCGGAAATGTCGGAGAGGGTAACGTCGCGTAGGCGCAAGGACATGAAAAGACTGCCGATTCAGGTGAGACTGAGCGACAGTAAGGTGCCGGGCATCCCCTTGCAAGATGCCGGTCGTCCCCCGCCGGGCAACAAAAAAGGCGGCCCGTGAGGACCGCCTTCCGATTGTCTGTTGCTGACTGCTTAGTTGTTCCGGTTGCCCAGGAACTGCAGCATGAACATGAACAGGTTGATGAAGTCGAGATAGAGCGTCAGCGCGCCCATGATGGCCTTGCGACCCATCACGGCTGCATCGTCGCCATCGAAATACATTTCCTTGATCTTCTGCGTGTCATAGGCGGTGAGGCCCGCAAAGATCAGCACGCCGAGTACCGAAACCGCAAAGGACAGGGCCGACGAAGCAAGGAAGATGTTGACGACGGAGGCGATGATCAGGCCGAAGAGACCCATGATCAGGAACGAGCCCATGGCCGTCAGGTCACGCTTCGTGGTGTAGCCGTAAAGCGACAGGGCACCGAACGAGGCAGCCGTCACGAAGAAGGTCTGCACGATGCTCTGGCCGGTATAGACAAGGAAGATCGAGGACAGCGACAGACCCATCAGGGCGGCATAGGCCCAGAAGGCGGTCTGGGCTGCGGCAACGCTCATCTTGTTGATGCGGTAGCTCAGGAAAAAGACCATTCCGAGCGGCGCCAGCATCACCACCCAGCGCAAGGGGCTGGCATAAAGCGCGGTACCCAAGGCCGTCAGCTGGCCGTTCTCGACAGCGAGCTGCCACGTGCCGAACGAGGCAAGGCCGGTGATCAGAAGACCAAGCGCCATCAGGTTGTAGACCTTCAGCATATAGGTGCGAAGGCCCTGATCGATCATTTCGGCAGAACCGGCACGTGCCTGAGCAGCGCGGTTCTGGAAGTTATAGTCAGACATATTCGTCCTCTCAAAGCTTCGGTGTTGCTACGGTGTCCGGATGGTATCCATCTCTGGCGCCGCTGCGAAGCTCAGCAAGCCTGTTGTAAATATGCGGACATATGGCTTTTCGTTCAAGTACCCGCCGCCCGATTCGGCAAGGTGACGAAAATTTAATCCGCCCGGTGACGTGCAAGGGCTGTGCCCTTAAAGTTCGCGCAGCACCGGTGCCGCCTTCTGGCCAAGGATCCGCCATGTGCCGGCAAGGCCGATGCCAACCGTCAGCACCAGCGCTGCGATCAGTGTGAAGATGGCGACATCAGGCAGGAAGGTTGCCGGCAGCTTCATGATGCGGGCCACAACGAACCAGGCCGCACCGCTTCCGGCACACAGCGCAAACACGGCCGTGGCAAAACCCAGGATCATGTATTCATAAGCAAAGGCGCGCATCAGCATGCGCCGTGTGCCGCCGAGCGTCTTCAGGATCACCGCATCGTGGGTTCGCGCCCGGTTGCCGGAGGCAAGTGCCCCCGCCAGCACAAGCACTGAGGCGATAAGGGCAACGGCGGCGGCCGCACGAATGGCGGTTGCGAGCTGTCCCATCAACTGCTCGGCAATGTCGAGTGCATCCTTCACCCGCACGCTGGTAATGGTCGGATAGGCATTGGTGACCGTGCGCAGGATCGCACCCTCTTGCGCCGGCGTGGCGCTGGGGTCGGTCAGCGTCGCAAGCCAGGCATGCGGCGCACCCCGGAACGTATTGGGCGAAAACACCATGACGAAATTGATCGACAGCGAGCGCCATTCGATCTGGCGGAAATTGGCGATGCGCGCGGTGATGTTGCGGCCAAGCACGTTGACCGTCACCGTGTCGCCGATCTTGAGGCCGAGTTCGCCTGCCTCTTCGGCGGAGAAGGATACGAGCGGTTCGCCGCTATAGTTTTCCGGCCACCATTCTCCTTGCGTGATCGTCGCATTGGCCGGCAGTTTTTCGTCATAGGTGATGCCACGGTCGCCGCGCAGCACCCAGCGTCCGCCCGGCGGCACGTTCATCTGGCTGACATCCTGGCCGTTGAAGGAGAGGATGCGCCCGCGCAGCATCGGCACCTGGGTAATCTCGCCTTGCGGTGCCTGCTGCTTCAGAATGTTGACGAAACCATCGCGCTCGCTGCCCTGGATATCGACAAAAAAGAAGTTCGGCGCCTGCTGCATCATCGTGCCGGAGAGTTGCCGGCGCAGGTTTCCGTCGATCAGCGCCAGCGTCACGAGAAGGGCAAGGCCCAGGCCGAGTGATAGCACCACAGAGGGCGTCAGCGCGCCCGGACGGTGGATATTGCCGATGGCAAGCCGGAGCGCCGGAGAATTGACGCGCGGGCTGCGCCGGGCAAGGGCCGCGATACCGGCTGCCACGAAGCGCAGGAGCACGAAGGCCACGGCCACAGCGCCGAGAAAAACCACGGCGATATAACGTTCTTCAGAAGAGAAGATGGCAAGGGCGGCAAGCGCTGCGAGCGCCCCGCCACCGGCCAGAAGATAAGGCCAGGAAGGGAGCCCCGTCTGATCAAAGCTCTGTTCGCGAAACAGGGCGGTTGCCGGCACATCGCGGGCATGGCCAAGCGGAAGCACGGCAAAGGCAAAGGTGGTGAGAAAACCGAAGAGAGCGGCAAGGCCCAGTGCTGACGGATAAAACGCCGTTTCCGCCGGCACCGGCAGCACGTCGCGCAGGAAACCCAGCGCCACGAATGGCGCAATCGCCCCGATCACCAGGCCGATTGCAATGCCCACCGCGCCGATCAGCAGGATCTGGAACAGATAGATGAGCGTGACGACGAAGGCCGGCGCGCCAAGGCATTTGAAGGTGGCGATGGTGGTGCGCTTGGCATCGAGGAAGGCGCGCACCGCATTGGCAACGCCGACACCGCCGACGATGAGGGCGGTGAGCCCCACGAGCGTCAGGAACTGTGAGAAGCGGTCGACATTTTCTGTGAGCGACGGGGCGGCGCGGTCTGCCGTGCGGATGGACCAGCCGGCAGAGGGAAACTGTTTGTTGGCAATCGCTGCGAGCCCGGAGCGCGTCGAAGGGCGCTCCAGCTTGATCTTGTAGGCATGTTCGACAAGGCTTCCGGTCTGGATGAGGCCAGAAGCGGCAAGGGCATCGCGGCTCAGCATCAGCCGCGGGGCAAAACCAAATCCTTCCGATAGCGCGTCCGGCTCCGTCACCAGCGTTGCCGTGATGCGGATGCGGGCCGTGCCCAGCAGCATCTCGTCACCGACTTTTACGCCCAGGCGTTCCAGAAGCAGCGGCGCTGCAATGGCGCCATAGACATTCGCCTCTTCGCCCAAAAGGTCCGGCAGCGGCCGGGCGGGCTCGGTCACCAGCGTGCCGTAGAGAGGGTAGGCTCCATCGACGGCCTTGGCCTCGACCAGCGCCTGCTGCGAGCCATCGGGCAGGCGGGCCATGGAGCGTAGGCCGGTTGAAACGGCCACCTGGCCGAGGCCATCCAGGAAAGCGCGTTCGTCCGGCGTCGCCTCGCGGTTGTTCAGCTCAAAGCGGACATCGCCTGCCAGCAGCGCCTGGCCTTGCGTTGCAATAGCCCCGGTGATGGCGCGCGAGACGGAGTTGACCGCCGCAATGGCGCCGGTGCCAAGCGCGATGCAGGCGAGGAAGATGTAGAAGCCGGACAGGCCGCCGCGCAGTTCGCGAAGGGCAAGTTTTAGCGCAATCGAGAGGCGGGAAAACGTCATGGCCATCATGCAAAGGCTGCCGCAGGTGAGGCCGACATTGCGCTGTCGGTTGCGATCTCACCGGAGCGGACGCGGATCTGGCGGGTGCAGCGGGCGGCAAGCGCATTGTCATGCGTCACCAGCAGCAGCGTCATGCCGCGCTCGGCCTGCTTGGCAAACAGCAGATCGGCGATCTGGCGTCCGGTCTCGGTGTCGAGATTGCCGGTGGGCTCATCGGCAATCAGCACAGCGGGTGAGGGGGCAAGCGCGCGGGCAATCGCCACACGCTGCTGTTCACCGCCCGATAGCTGGCCGGGATAATGCGACAGCCGTTCGCCAAGGCCCACGGCTGCAAGCTCTGAGCGCGCAATGTCGAAGGCGTTTTTGACATTGGCCAGCTCCAGCGGCACGGCAACGTTTTCCAGCGCGGTCATGTTGGCGATGAGGTGGAAGGACTGGAAGACGATGCCGATGTTCTTGCCGCGAAAATCGGCCAGCGCATCTTCGCTGAGCGCATGAAGCGGCGTGTCGCGAATGGTGATTTCGCCGCTGTCGAGCCGTTCGAGCCCGGCCAGAACCATCAGCAGCGTCGACTTGCCGGAGCCGGACGGGCCGACGATGCCGACTGCCTCGCCTCGCCGAATATCGAGATCGATGCCCTTCAGCACATGCACGGAGGCCGCCGCACTTCCAAGCGTCAGATCCGCCTTCTTCAGTGCGATGATGGTTTCAGTCACGGCAAAGCACCCTATATTGGCGGAAAGTCGATGTCACAGATACGTTTGCCGCAGTGCGGCGGACCAGCACAATCTAGGGATGGCCCCATGAAATTCAAAGCGGCACTGCTTCACGTGATTGTCATCGCCGGCCTTGCCTTTGCCGGCTCAGTGCAGGCAAAAACCCTCCAGCTCGTCGGCTTCGGTGACAGCTTGATGGCCGGCTACCAGCTGCCGCCGTCGGAAAGCTACACGGCGCAGCTGGAAAAGGCGCTGAAGGCGAAAGGCCATGATGTCGCAATCGCCAATGCCGGGGTTTCCGGCGACACGACGGCGGCCGGCCTGTCGCGCGTCGACTGGTCCGTGCCTGATGGCACCGATGGCGTCATCCTCGAACTGGGTGCCAATGATGCCCTGCGCGGTATTGCGCCGGCCGAGACGGAAAAGAATCTTGATGCGATCATCACCCGCCTGAAAGCGCGCAACATTCCCGTGCTGCTGGCCGGCATGATTGCCCCGCCGAACATGGGCGGCGCTTACGGCGATCGCTATAACGGCATCTATACAAGGCTGTCGCAAAAGCACGGAATTCCGCTTTATCCGTTCTTCCTCGACGGTGTTGTGACGCAGCAGGGCTTGCAACTGGAAGACGGTATGCACCCGAATGCCAAGGGCGTTCAGGTGATGGTGGAGCGCTCGCTGCCGGCAGTGGAAAGTTTCCTCTTAGCAATCAAGCCTGTGAATTGATTGCTGCATAGCGAAAAACAATGCTTGCGCAGAGCGGCTTTGCATGTTCCGCTACCGGTATTCGCTATGAGATTCGAGGAGGTTCGCTATGCCGAGACTTTTCACCGCCCTCGAAATCCCGCGTAATGCTGCCATGAGCCTGTCTTTGCTGCGTGGTGGTTTGCCTGGTGCGCGCTGGATCGATGTCGAGAATTACCACATCACGTTGCGCTTTATCGGCGACGTCGACGGGCGAACCGCCGATGAGATCGTCAACCGTCTCGATCGTATCGACCGGGAGGAATTCCAGATCAACCTGAGCGGCATCGGCTCTTTCGGGTCGAAAAAGCCGCATTCGGTATGGGCCGGTGTGTCTCCCTCTCCAGACCTCAATGCGCTTCAGGCCGAGATCGAACGCATCTGCCAGCGGATCGGCCTGCCGCCCGATCCCCGCAAGTTCATGCCGCATGTCACTCTGGCCCGCCTGCGCTCGGCGCGGGTGGAGGATGTGGTGCATTACCTTTCCGGACGCGGCAATTTTCACACGCTTCCCTTCATGGTCGGGCGCTTCGTGCTGATGTCCTCGAAGGAATCGGTCGGCGGCGGCCCCTATCTGACTGAAGAGATCTTTCCGCTGCAGGAAAGCCGCTCCTCCTATGCCGTCCATGAGCATCACGTGGAAAAGACGCTCTACTGAGGGTTTGCGATGCGCGACGAAAAACTGGATCCGACCGCCATTGCCGCGGGCCTCTCGACATTGGAGGGATGGGTGCTTGCGCCCGGCGAAGACGCCATTCTGCGGGATTTCACCTTCCGCAATTTCCGCGAGGCTTTTGGTTTCATGACCCAATGCGCGCTGTGTGCGGAAAAGCTCGATCATCATCCGGAATGGAAAAATGTCTACGCGACCGTATCGGTGCGGCTGACGACCCATGACTGCGGCGGGCTGAGTGAGCGCGATTTCAAGCTGGCACGCATGTTCGACAAGGCCGCTGCGCAGCGCAATTGACGCTACCGTGATTGAACTCGATTGGCTGCAGGCCCATATGGTCCTGGTTCGCAACCGAGAGGGAGGCCGCCATGGATGACGTCAAGATCGGAGAAATCCTTGCGCCGGGCGATGAAGAAACCCAGGCAAAGCAGGAAAAGCGTATCCGTGCCAAATTCTGGCCGACATTGAAGCGTGCCGTCCGTTATGTGCCGTTCAGCCGCGATCTGGTGGCGGCCTATTATTGCGCGATGGACCCGAAGACGCCGCTTCGGGTGCGCGGCGTGCTGCTGGCGGCGCTTGGCTATTTTGTGCTGCCGATCGATCTGGTGCCCGACATGTTCCTGATGGTCGGCTTTACCGACGATGTGGCGGTTCTGGCGGCCGCTTTCCGGATGGTTCAGGCCTATATCAACGACAGCCATTACGAGGCGGCCGACCGCGCGCTTTCCAATCAGGATCTCGGCAGCGCCGGAGCAGAGCCTGCCGCCGGCTGACGGCAAGGCGGATCTTGTTTGGGGCCGGCCCCACTCTTGCCCGATTTTTCGGTTCATTGACCTCCAGACTGAAGAACCGCCGGCCGATATCCTGCCGCCTTGACAGGGCGCAGCCTGCGTTTCGCCGTCAGCAAGCCTCTTCAGATACACTATCCATCCCCGTTGACGATTTGGTAACCGAAATTAAGTCAAAGTCGAACGGATCTCGACCAAGCACGGCCATTCGCCGCCCGGTCGGCCGTTGAATGAGAAAACTGGCAGGACACAATGTTTGTAAGACAGATCGCCATCGCGTCGACCCTTTTGCTCGCCAGCGCGGCCTTTGCTTCCGCGCAGGCACCCGCTCCGACCCGTATCGAGCAGTTCAAGAACTGGGGCGCCTATTCCTACAAGTCCGGCAACAGCACCGTTTGCTACGTGCTGTCAGTGCCCACCACGAAGGAGCCCGCCAGCGTCGATCACGGCGATGTCTTCTTCATCATCTCCCAGCGCCCCGGCCAGAACATTTCCTACGAGCCGCAGGCGATGATGGGCTATACGCTGAAGGCGGATTCGAAGGTCAACGTGACCATCGACAAGAAGAATTTCGTCATGTTCGTCAAGGACAAGGCCGCCTGGGTGGAAAATGCCGCCGAAGAGCCGGCGCTTGTGGCGGCCATGAAGACGGGTTCCAGCATGACGGTGAAAGCCACCTCGCTGCGCGGTACCGCCACCAACTACTCCTATTCGCTGGCCGGTATTTCGCAGGCGCTGAAGAAGATCGAAACCTGCAAGTAAGCCTTTTCCGGCTGCGCAAAGCGAATGAAGGCTGGCCGCAGGGCCGGCCTTTTTGCGTCAGGTGGTGACGCGCGCCGCTTTTGATGATACATGGCCCGCCAAGATGTAGCCGATGCCTTGCGCATAGTGGGCCGCATACGCATTTCACACGAAGAGATCATGGATCTGCCCCCGGTGCCGACGCGCCGCGATGCGCAGCCGTTCGAATGGGATCATGAGCATGTCTGTTTCCGAAGCCATCGTCATGGCAGACAGCGTAAAGCAGCCCCTGGTGGCGCGTCCGGAGCTGATGTCTGAAAAGCCGTCGCTGATCGGGCTTACCCGCGAAGAGATGGCCAAGGCGCTGATGGAAAAGGGCGTCACCGCAAAGCAGGTGCGCATGCGCGTCAGCCAGCTGTGGCACTGGCTTTATATTCGCGGTGTCTCCGATTTCGATGCCATGACCAATGTGGCCAAAGACATGCGCGAGATGCTGAAAAAGCATTTCACCATCGCCCGACCCGAGATCGTCGAAGAGCAGGTGTCCAATGATGGCACCCGCAAGTGGTTGCTGCGTTTTCCGCCGCGCGGCGCCGGCCGTCCCGTCGAGATCGAAACCGTCTATATTCCGGAAGAAGGTCGCGGCACGCTCTGCATCTCAAGCCAGGTTGGCTGTTCGCTCACCTGTTCCTTTTGCCACACCGGCACGCAGCGCCTGGTGCGCAACCTGACAGCGGAAGAAATTCTGGCGCAGTTGCTTCTGGCGCGGGATCGGTTGGGCGATTTCCCCGGTGCCGACACGCCGCCCGGCGCTTTCGTGCCGACGGGGGACCGCAAGGTCACCAATGTCGTGATGATGGGCATGGGCGAGCCGCTCTACAATTTCGAGAGCGTCAAGACGGCCCTTCTGATCGCCACCGACGGCGACGGCCTGTCCTTGTCCAGGCGTCGCGTTACGCTTTCCACCTCCGGCGTCGTGCCGGAAATTTTCCGCACCGGCGATGAGATCGGCGTGATGTTGGCGATTTCGCTGCATGCCGTGCGCGACGAGTTGCGCGACATGCTGGTGCCG
>JAIXTO010000067.1 GCA_027483885.1 Rhizobiaceae bacterium | reverse complement strand
CAGAAAAGGCGGCGCGAACAGTGTCGCGCCGCCTCAGCTGATGCAGGGGACTGGAGGTCAGAAACGCTGCGTCAGCGAAATCTTGAAGCTGCGGCCGGGCTCCGAATAGAAGGCATTGTTGGTCGCACCGCTGGTCGCGCGAATGGTGGTGTAATCGTAGTAGGTGCGGTCGAACACGTTGAAGACACCGGCATTGAAGCGCAGCCCCTTCACCTGTTCCGGCTCCCACCAGGCGGTCAAATCGACAAGGCCGTAACCGGCAGCGCGCGAATAGGTGGTCTGGTCGACCTTGCCATTGTCATGCGATCCGGCAACGCCGGTCAGATCGACGCCGACACCCCAGAAGCTCGTATCGTAACCGATGCTTGCCACCACCTTCATCGGCGCAACGGAGGCAAGGTTCTTGTAGCTGTCGAGATTTTTGCCGGTGGACGCCGCAAGACCGCCGCCGAGGCGCAGGCCGCTGTCGAAGGTCTTGTGGGCGGAAAGCTCCAGACCGTAGATTTCGGCGCGCGACACATTCACGTACTGAGAAATCCCATTCGGATAGGAATCCGTGTAGCCTTGGGCTGCGGCCTGTGTCGCCGTGATCGTCTTTGTATCGATGAAATTCTTGTAGCGGTTATAGAAGAGGTTGATGCGGCCGCCGAATTCCTCGTCGCCCAGGTTTGCCCCCACTTCGAAACCATGGCTGGTCTCGGTTTCCAGATCGGCATTGCCGAGACGCAGATAGGTGCCCGGACCACCGAACGAGCTATACAACTCGCTGGCAGACGGTGCCCGGAAACCCATCGCCCATTGGCCAAACAGCTCGACCTTGGGCGCAAGGTCATAGGCAAGCCGCACCTTCGGCGATAGGCCGGCATCCTCGAAGCCTGCCGGCAGCGTCGGGTTGCTGGCATTGTCATCGTAGGCTTGCGTCATCTTCGGCTCATGCTTTACCCAGTCGAAACGCACGCCGGGGGTGAGCTTGACGCCACTGTCACCGATGGAAATTTCGTCATCAAGATAAAGGCCGATGCGATTGCTATCCACCTTCGGCGTATCGGCCTGATTGGTGTGAAGATTGGCGCAAGCGGTAAAGCCGGTCGGATAGGTGCCATTGGCAAGCGGCGCCGGGCAATTGTCGTAACCTGCCGAATATTGTTCGATCGTGCTGGTGGCGAGATCGAAGCCGAAGGTGAAGAGGTGGTTGGTCGCCCCGAGATCCACATCCTTCTGCACCGCGCCGATGAGGCCGAACGTGCTTTCCTCGTTGGAATTGGCGCGCCCAATGGGCCCCTTGACGGAATAAGAGCGGTAGCCGGTATAGCCATCCACCGTGCGGGTCTTCATCCAGTAGAGCGAGGCCCAGGCATTGTCGATGATGCTGTCATCGCTCTCGCTGTCGAACTTATAATCCAGCGAGATGCGGTCGCGCTCGTTTTCCTTGTTGTTGGTATAGTCGCCGGGAAAATAATTGCTGGTCGAAAACTGGGCGGCCGTCGCCTGGGTGGACCTCATGTCGGTATCGCGGTCCTTGCGATACCGTTCGCCCGTGATGCCGATCGTGTGGCCGCCTTCCAGCTCCTGGCGCAGCTTCACCAGAAAATTATACTGATCGAAATCGGAGGGGTTCGCCTCCGTGCGCTTCGTATAGGTGCCGCCGGTCGTGCCGTTCGTTTCGCGCTCATGGCCCTTGCGGTAGCTGCCCTGGAACAGCATCGAGGTGTTGTCGATCTTCTTGGCGACGGCGGCCGATCCTTCCCAGCTCTTGTCGGTGCTGTCATAGGTGGACTTCAAGAGCACGCCCCAGTCACGCCCCTCGCCGATCAGATCCTGCGGCTCAAGCGTGCGGTAGGCGATGACACCGCCCAGCGCGCCCGCGCCGGCACGGCTGGAATCGGCCCCACGCATCACATCCACGGCTGACAGCGACGAGAAGCTGAACGTATCGACGCCACCGGTCGCGCTGCGGGTTGGATCGTTGAAATAGGGGATCGGGATACCGTCGATGGTGGAAAGCACCCGGTTGCCCTCAAGGCCGCGGATGTTGACGGCACCGGTCGTGCGGTTGAACGTCACGCCCGGTTCGGCAACACGGCCGAGATCTTCCAGATTGGTGATCTGCTTGTCTTCAAGCTTGGCGCGGGTGGTCTCGGTAGTGAGCGGGCTGTCGGTCGCACTGCCCTTGGCCGCCGCCGCGACCCGCTCGCCCTTCACCGAGACCCTTTGAAGCACGGTGGTATCGGAGGCAGCCTTTTCCTCAGAAACGGCGGCCTCCTGTGCAATGGCTGGAAAAGCCAGCGTAAGGAGCGACAGACCTGTGCAGGCAAGAAGAGAAACGCGCAAGCGGTTTAGCATGAAAACCTTTCCCAGCCCCAAGCAACAGCGCGCGCAAAACCGCGGCCGCACAAGGAGCGACGTTCAATACTGACGATGAATAGACCGGCGACGCAGAAGCGCCTTATCCATGCCGAATAAAAAACATGATCCCATTTGTCAACATTAAACATGACTCATTGCATCATGTTTAGTTGGATCAAACCGTGTCAATTCCGACACAAGATCAGAATTTCCGGGTCGGGGCCGGAAAAATCACTGGCAAAACCCGGTGAGCGCACTACACGCTGCACAGCCATTCAACAAAAATCGCACGGCTGTACAAAGAACATTAAACAAGATCGCAAGCACCTTCAGCTGTAGGTTCTAATATTCGAAAACGGCTCTGGCTCCGAGGCTTGAATTGTAATACTTGTCAATCTGACAGAAATATTGTCACACTTAAAAATCGCACAATAGATGATTACCCTTGAACGCCAGTCGCATATCAGCAAGGCTTTAACCTCGGCCGACACACGCGCCGAAGTTGTCACAGCATTGTCGCACATCACCAGTCAGTTCGGTTTTCGCTACTTTATGCTGACGAATGCGCCCGTTTCCACGGACACTCTATTAGAACCGCTGATTATCGAAAGTACGATGCCCAACGCGTATATCAGCGCCTTCGACCACAACCACTTTCTGAAAATCTGTCCATTGGTGCCGCTGCTGAAGAACATGGTGCTGCCGCTCTGCTGGAATTGCGAGCCAGGTCGTGCGGAAGGCTCTAAGCCGGAATTTCCGGATGCACTGCGCAATCTTCTCCATGCCCATCAGATGTGCACAGGCGTTGCCATGCCGTTGCAATCAAGCGACGGATCCAACTATGTTATCCATCTGGGTGGTTCGTGCCCGCTTCTGACGCTCCCCGAACTGAACGAAGTGGGAATGCTGCTTCTGCAGGCCTTCACGATCTATGACCGGCTGCGCCGGCAGGAGCCGGCGACGACGAAACTGCTGACGGTGCGCGAACTGGAAGTGTTGCGCTGGACATCGCAAGGCAAGACATCCTCCGAAATCGCCAGTATCCTGTCGCTGTCCGATCACACGATCAACGCCTATCTCAACAAGGCGATCAAGAAACTCGATTGCGTTAACCGGACCCAACTGGTTGCCAAGGCCATACGTCTGCGGCTAATCAGCTAGACTGCGGAATCGTTGCATTCATGGAGCCTGACAGTTTGCTTCAGCCTATCGTTGGAAATGACATCACTGCCTTTGGTGAAGACACATTTGGTCTGAGCGCAGAGGACGCATTACAACTCTTCATGAAATTCAATCGGAGCGGCTTCTGGCGGCTCGATGTCGATACAGGCCACCTGTTCTGCTGCAGCCAGGCCAGCGCGATTTTTGGCGTCGCCCCTTCCGATGGTCCGGTCGATATGGTGGCGCTGACGTCGCGCATCCACCCGGACGATCTGGCTGCGGTGATGGAGGGGCATGAAGCCGCGGCTGTCCACCGGGTCGCCATCCAGAAGACCTACCGGGTGGTTTCGCAGGACAACACCTATAAACAATGCTGCTCCATCGGCCGCTTTCGCGAAAAGGAAGGCACCGGCGGCGAGATTGTCGGCATCACCTACGAGATGCCGCCGCAGTATTGCGAATTGCTGATGATTGCGCCGACCGATCAACCCTGACAGGCGCCTGCCGCCATCGACCGACCGGGCCGATGGCAATGACCTTGGCAAAAAACGCTTAGGCAAAAAGGGCAGAACCGTTACCGCCCCACCCCTTTCCGTCCATTAGCGATCGAGAACGGCGCGGATTTCCACGAGGTTCGAGCGGGTACGCAGGATGTAGAAACCCATCGTCGCCAGATGGGTCGGCATGATCCAGCCATCCTCGCGACCATTGGAGATGATGGCCGGCTGGATCCGCAGCGCCGACTGGAACTGCGACAGCGTATCGGCCCAGAGCGGCGCCAGATTGCGCTCCCGCACCACCTGGTCGAAATCGGCGCGGGCGGCGGCAAGCACGCCGTAGTAGCCGTAGAGCTGGCCATAGGCGAACCAGAAGCGGTCGTCGGCGCGCGTATCGAACCAGCCGCCATTGTGGTTTTCCGAACGTTCCCGGAGGATCGCGGAGGTGGAACCAAGATCGTTTGCGATGCGATCAACAAACTGCACGAGGTTATCGGCGCGGATATCGAAAATGGCGTTGCAGGCGGCCAGATCCGTGTTGAACTTGCGCAGGCTCTTGATAGCCGAGCGGTAATAACTCGGGGTCGGCGTTTTGAAGCCGAACGGGTTGAGGCCGAAATACCACGAGAACTCATCGAACTGCAGGTTGCCGCGCGCATCCTGAAGATCGCCGTTGATGCCGGATGTGCCGCGCACGCGCCCGAGCGAATCGACCAGTTCCGCCGAGGTGCGCCGCACCGCCTGGTTCACGCCACGCTGGAAGCTTGCCTTGTTGTCGAGGAAGGGCGTGTTGTCCCAGTCGACGCCGAAAAAGCCCGCCCGATAGAGCAGCATGGAGGAAATCCAGGCGTTCTCGTTGACATTCATGTCGGTGAGGTCAGCCGCGACGTCCACAATGGCGGAGGTCTGGCACTGGCGCGGCGCGGCCACAGGCGTCGTCGTGGCGCTGCCTGTCGTGGCAGGCGAAGGGCTTGCGGCCGGAACGGCAGCCGGGAGTTCCTGTCCGGCAGAACGCTGACGCTCCGCCAGATGATAGCGGTCGACGAAGTTCGGATCAAAGCCGGTCCACACCTGCGTCTGCCAGATGAAATAACCATAGAGGGCAACAAGCCCCAGAAGAAACACGCCAAGCGGTGCCTTGATCATCAGGCTACGGCCGCCGTACCAGCCATGCGCCGCCATGAAGGGCCATGCCACCCAGGCAAAGAGCAGCCGGAAGCTGCGCTTCAGGGCATTAAGGAACCGGCTCAAAAACGCAGCGATCATGCATGGATCTCCTTTATCGGCCTTCAGGTAGGGATGCGACCGCCGATTGTCGAGCACCGCCGAAGCGATGATGATAAACCTCGGCGAGATGCGCTCGGCGGGCATCAATGTGCCGCACCGATAAGAGGCTGGCCTTCCACTGCTGCAGATGGGGTGCAAGTGCCGGCAGATCGCGTTCGATGTCTGCGAGAAGCGTTCCATCGACGCCGGCGACCAGCAGAATGAAAGCTTCCGCCTCGACCGTCAGCAGGTTGCGCAGGATGTTGCAGCTGGCCGTCATGTCGATGACGAGATCGATCAGATCATGCGTCAGCTCCTGCCAGCCGGCAAAGAGCACCGGATCCCGTTTCGCCGCCGCCTTCTTGTCGCCGGCGTCTCTGAGGGTATCGGCAAGCGCCTCGCAAGGCGGCAGGATATCATCGAGGAAAAGCTTTTGCGCCTGGAGAACGGAGAGGAGAGCCGCAATATCGCCAGCGAGCTGCCATGCCTGCGTTGCAAAGATGAGCGGCGCCACAGGCTCCTGCAATTCCATGCCGGGCCGACTGAAAAGACGCAAAAGTGGCGCACGGCGCGGCTTGGCCACCGGCGTGAGATAAGGCGCGGACAGACGCCGGATGGCGGTTGCAAGATCGGCCAGCCGATGCGCTGCCTGCCCCTCAGCCACCCGAAAACGCACGCCAAGCGCTGCCAGTCTCTCCTCCAGCCCGTCAAGCCGGGCGCGGTCGATCAGTGCTGGTTTTCCCGCAGGAGCCTGGAGATCGGCCATCATCGCGGTCAGCGCGTCGCGGATCTCGCCCATCGCAGAGCCTGTATCGTCACCGTGACGTCCCTGTCCGCCATCCGTCATGCTGCCACTCCCGAGCCGTGCCACCGGGCGCATCTCTCGCTTCAGCGTCCCGGCACACCATCACGCATACACGGGATCACGCCATGAATTAACAGCCGATTTTGAAAACCGTCGCAGTCCCTGTGAAACAGGCGTGGTAAAATGGATGCCGGCTGGCCCGCCCCGCAACGCCGGGACGGGCAGTAATGCGGGCTGCACCGGCGACAGCCCCCTGCTCTGATCAGAGGCCGAGCTTGGCAATCTCGGCATCCAGCCGGTCGCGGGTCTTCTTGGCCATCTTCGCCGTCTTGATGGCATCGAGGTTGGCGGGCGTGCCATCACCGGCCACGATCAGCGCCACCATGCCCATGCCCCAGTGCGGTGTACATTTCACCACATAGGCGCCTTCCTTTTCGATGGTCACGACAAGTTCCTGGTTCATCTTGCCCTTGAACTCGGCAACACCTTCCGGAAGCAGTTCCTTGACGGCTGCCGCATCGTGCCCCTTGTCGACAGGCACGAAGTGTACCGTGTCACCAACGGCCACCTTGACGGCTGCGGGCTCGAACACCATGGCTTCGCCATCGGCACCCTTGTTCAGCATTTTGACTTCGATATCGGCGGCAAGCGCTGCCGAAGACAAAAGAGCAAGACCGAGCGCTGCAAAGCCCGTTCTGGTGAGGAAGGTTTTCATCGTTAAATCTCCTTGGCGCGCCTTGGGAACTCTCGCAAGGCCCATGCCGCATCCTGTGTTCATTGCGGAACTGCTCATACGCCCTTGCGCCGGGCCGGGATTTGACCGAGGTCAAAACACATTTCTGCCATTTTGTCGCAAATAGCCCCTATTGCGCGCCGCGATCCGGCGCGCTTGCTTGCGCATCCTGGATATTGATAATGGCGGGGAACAAAAAGAAGGAGCCACCATGCGCCTACCATCGCTGAAATTCACGCTCGCCGCCTCGATTGCCGCGATCGTCTCGAGCCAGGCCTTGGCTGCCGATCCGGCAAGCTGTAGCGCCGTCCGCTTCTCGGATGTCGGCTGGACCGACATTACCGCCACCACGGCGACGGCTTCGGTCGTGCTGGAGGCGCTCGGCTACAAGCCGCAGGTGCAGGTCCTGTCGGTGCCGGTCACCTACCAGTCGCTGAAAAACAAGGATATCGACGTTTTCCTCGGCAACTGGATGCCGACGCAGGAAAACGACGTGCGTCCTTTCCTCACCGACAAGTCGGTGGAATCTTTTGGCCCGAACCTCGTTGGCGCGAAATATACACTGGCAACCAATGCCAAGGGCGCCGAACTTGGTATCAAGGACTTCAAGGATCTCGCCGCCCATTCCAAGGATCTCGAGGGCAAGATCTACGGCATCGAGCCGGGCAATGACGGCAACCGCCTGATCCTCGACATGGTGGACAAGAACACCTTTGGCCTGAAGGGCTTTGAGGTGGTCGAATCCTCCGAGCAGGGCATGCTGGCGCAAGTCGCCCGCGCCGACCGCGCCGGCAAGCCGGTGGTGTTCCTCGGCTGGGAACCGCACCCGATGAACAGCAATTTCAAGCTGACCTACCTCACCGGCGGCGACGACATCTTCGGACCGAATTTCGGTGGCGCCAGCGTGTTCACCAATGTGCGCGCCGGCTTCACCAAGGATTGCCCGAACGCCGGCACTTTCATCACCAACCTGAAATTCTCGTTGCCGATGGAAAACGAGATCATGGGCAAGATCCTGAACGACGGCGAGGATCCGCAGAAGGCGGCAGCCGCCTGGCTGAAGGCCAATCCGGCCGCCGTTACACCCTGGCTTGCCAATGTCACGACGCTTGACGGCAAGGACGGCCTTGCTGCGGTGAAAAGCAAGCTCGGCCTCTGAAGGCTTAACGACCGTCCGGCAGTCGCATTCCGCTCGGCACCAGCGTGCCCGGGCGAAATGGCCGGGCGGCAATTCCGATGTGTTCATCCGTTGCCCGGAGACCATCCGGGAACGGATTTCGCCGAAAGGCCGGCCGCTTAACCCTGCGGCCCGCCCCTCCCGCCGAAACCTGACCCGCACTGGAAGAAGCCCTTGGAAATTCTGACCGACCACCGTATTCCAATCGGGATGTGGGCCAAAAACGCCGTGGACTGGCTGACGCTGAATGGCGCCTGGTTCTTCGACTGGCTCTCTTCCGTTCTGTCGAGCGTGATCGATGGCCTGCTGTTCGTTCTGCAATGGCCGCATCCGCTGGCCGTTGTTGGCGCCTTCACAGCCCTCTCGTGGTTCCTGCGCCGCTCTGTCGGCATTGCCCTCTTTACCTGTCTCGGGCTCCTCCTCATCATCAACCAGGGATACTGGAAGGAAACCACCGAAACGCTCGCGCTCGTCGTCGCCTCTGCCGCCGTCAGCATGGCGGTCGGCGTGCCGCTTGGCATTGCCGCTGCAAGACGTCCCTGGCTTTACGAAATCATGCGCCCGGTGCTTGATCTCATGCAGACGATCCCGACCTTCGTCTATCTCATTCCGGCATTGATCCTCTTCGGGCTCGGCATGGTGCCCGGCCTGATCGCCACCGTGATCTTTGCCATCCCCGCTCCCATCCGCCTCACCCGGCTCGGTATCGTCTCGACACCGGATGCACTGACGGAAGCGGCTATGGCTTTTGGTGCGACGCCCTCGCAGGTGCTGCGCAAGGTGGAACTGCCGTTTGCCATGCCGCAGATCATGGCGGGGCTGACCCAGACGATCATGCTGTCGCTGTCGATGGTGGTGATTGCAGCGCTTGTCGGCGCCTCCGGCCTCGGTGTTCCCGTCGTGCGCGCGCTCAACACCGTCAACATCGCCCGCGGTTTCGAGGCGGGCCTCTGCATCGTTATCCTCGCAATCATTCTCGACCGGATGTTCCGCACCGACGCAGGAGAAGGCGCATGAGCGACGCGATCATATTCGGCGGTGTCGACATCGTCTTCGGCGACCGGCCCGAACGGGCGCTTGCGCTGATGGATCAGGGGCGCTCGCGTGATGAAGTGAGCGCAGAAACGGGACTGGTGCTGGGCGTCTCCAATGCGTCGCTGACGATCAAGCAGGGCGAGATTCTTGTTCTGATGGGGCTGTCGGGTTCGGGCAAGTCGACGCTTCTACGCGCCGTGAACGGGCTTGCACCCGTCGTGCGCGGCAGCGTGACGGTGCAGAGCGCCAAGGGCTCGATCGATCCCTACCGGGCCTCGGCCAGAGCCCTGCGCGATCTTCGCATGCACACCGTCTCCATGGTGTTCCAGCAGTTCGGGCTTTTGCCCTGGCGCACCGTTTCCGACAATGTCGGCTTCGGGCTGGAGCTTGCCGGCGTGCCGGAGACCGAGCGCAAGAGGCGCGTTGCCGAACAGCTCGAACTGGTCAACCTCTCGAGCTGGGGGGAGCGCAAGGTAGGGGAACTGTCGGGCGGCATGCAGCAGCGTGTCGGTCTTGCCCGCGCCTTTGCCACGGGCGCCCCCATCCTTTTGATGGATGAGCCGTTTTCGGCGCTTGATCCGCTGATCCGCACCCGGCTGCAGGATGAACTCCTGGAATTCCAGAGCCGGCTGAAGAAAACCATCCTCTTCGTCAGCCACGATCTGGATGAGGCCTTCCGCATCGGCAACCGCATCGCCATCATGGAAGGCGGGCGCATCATCCAGTGCGGCACGCCGCAGCAGATCGTGCAGGCGCCCGCCGACCAGTATGTCGCCGATTTCGTGCAGAACATGAACCCGATCAACATGCTGACGGCAGGCGACATCATGCGCGCAGGTGCCGCCACCACCCCGTCACCCGTCACGGCCACGGCACGCGCCGAAACGCCGCTTGTCGATATCCTCGACGCCATGACGAGGCAGCCGGGCGTCGTCGGCATCGTCGACAACGGCACTGTGATCGGCACCATCGGCGCAGATGATGTGATCGCCGGGCTGACCCGCCACCGGCGCCGCGAGGTCTAGGGCGTGGCAGACAAGCCCTCGGTTCTCAGGGAAACGGACGAGGCAGCGCTTAAACTCGCGCGCTGCCTCGTCAGGGCAGCGCGCACCGTATCGCTTGGCGTGCTTGATCCGGAAACCGGTTTCCCGGCGGTCAGCCGGGCGCTGGTGGCAACCGATTTCGACTGCGTGCCGATCATCCTCGTCTCGCAACTCTCAAGCCATACAAAAAGCCTTGCCGCCGATCCGCGCTGCTCGCTTCTCGCCGGCGAGCCTGGCAAGGGTGATCCGCTTGCCCATCCGCGCATCACCGTGATGTGCCGCGCAGAGGCGGTGGCGCGCGACAGCGACCATCATCGCCTCCTGCGCACCCGGTTTCTCCACCGGCATCCGAAGGCCGCGCTTTATATCGACTTTCCCGATTTCCTGTTTTTCCGCCTCGTGCCGCAGACGGCTTCGCTCAATGGCGGCTTCGGGCGCGCCTATGCGATTGAGGGAAGGTCGCTGTTCCTGGACACGCCGGAGGACATGACGGACTGGCTAGTGCTTCAGGAAAATATTATAATGGAGCATAGCGATGTGAGTCGCCTCGCCGCCGCGGCAGGAGCGCGAGAACAGGCAAAATATCGCCTTTGTGGCGTAGATCCGGCCGGTTTTGACCTGATCGGCGTCGGGAATGGCTTACGATACGAATTTCCGTCCCCCTGCCGTACCGCTACGGAAGCGGATGGCGAAATTCGTATAATACTTAAAGCTGTATAACGACTACGTAAAATTTAGGGATATACAATCCTGCCGAAAACTTGCTAGATTTCTGACACATTGTTACCAGCCAAGGCCGGTTGCGATTGCTAGGGGACGACTGAGGAACAAAGAGATGATGCCACTCACTGAGCATTCGGCTGCAGCAGCAAATTTGTTGTCTGCAATGGCCAATCCGAAACGGCTTATGATTTTATGCTGCCTGGTCAAGGGCGAGGTTGCGGTTGGCGCGCTGGCGACGAAGGTCGGGCTCAGCCAGTCCGCCCTGTCGCAGCATCTTTCCAAGCTGCGCGCGCAGAAACTGGTCAACACGCGCCGCGATGCGCAGACGATCTATTATTCCAGCTCGGCCGAATCGGTGATGAAAGTTCTCGAAACGCTCGAGACGCTTTATTGCGAGCCCGAGCCGGCTAAATCTGCGGCCTAATGACAGCGCTGCCATCTGGCTGAAAAAGATCAAGAACGGCGGGGAGCCGGGCAATCATTTTGCTCCTCAGCCGTTTTTGCGCGCATTTTACAGGCTGCGCTCATTCGCCTCGATGGTAGAGTTTCGGCCATTGCGCCCGCCATTGCGTGACCGACGACCGACCATCAAATTTATGCCTTGGGATGCCGTGCTAACGCCGGCAAACGCGGCTTGACGGCGGTGACGCGCTTGGTAACTTGGGCGCAGTGTCGCCAGTGGCCAGAGGGCTGCCGGCCGGGTACTGGCCCCCGCTCTGACAGGCCATGGAGATCATGATGTCGAACCGCCTGAATACCGCCCCCAACGACTTGCGGGCGTTCTGGATGCCTTTTACCGCGAACCGCCAGTTCAAGAAAGAACCGCGCCTGTTCGTCGGCGCCAAGGACATGCACTACACGACCCATGACGGTCGCCAGGTGCTGGACGCGACGGCGGGTCTGTGGTGCGTCAATGCCGGTCACTGCCGCCCGAAAATTACCGAGGCGATCCGCGAACAGGCCGGTGAACTGGATTATGCGCCGGCCTTCCAGCTTGGCCACCCCAAGGCGTTCGAACTGGCCAACCGCCTGGTTGATATCGCCCCGGAAGGTCTCGATCACGTACTCTACACCAATTCCGGCTCCGAATCGGTCGATACGGCACTGAAGGTTGCGATTGCCTATCACCGCGCCAAGGGTAACGGCGCGAAGTTTCGTCTGATCGGCCGCGAGCGCGGTTATCACGGCGTCAATTTCGGTGGCATTTCGGTGGGCGGCATCGTCTCCAACCGAAAAATGTTCGGCACGCTTTTGACCGGCGTCGATCACATGCCGCACACGCACCTGCCCGGCCAGAATTCGTTTACCCGCGGCGAGCCCGAAGTGGGTGGCGATCTCGCAACCGAGCTGGAGCGCATCGTCACCCTGCATGACGCCTCCACCGTTGCCGCCGTGATCGTGGAACCGGTTGCCGGCTCCACCGGCGTTCTCATTCCGCCAAAGGGTTATCTGCAGAAGCTGCGCGACATCTGCACCAAGCATGGCATCCTGTTGATCTTCGATGAAGTCATCACCGGTTACGGCCGCCTCGGCACGCCGTTTGCCTCGCAGTATTTCGGTGTGAAGCCGGATATCATGGTCACTGCCAAGGGCCTGACCAATGGCGTCATCCCGATGGGTGCGGTGTTCGTCACCGCCGAAATCCATGATGCCTTCATGAACGGCCCGGAACACATGATCGAGTTCTTCCACGGCTATACCTATTCCGGCAACCCGATCGCGTCCGCCGCAGCGCTTGCCACGCTCGACACCTACAAGGAAGAAGGCCTGTTCGAGCGCGCCGCCGACATCGCCTCCTATTGGGAAGACGGCCTGCATTCGCTCAAAGATTGCAAGAACGTTATCGACATACGCAATCTCGGCCTGATCGGCGCCATCGAACTCGATCCCATCGCCGGCGAGCCGACCAAGCGCGCCTTCAACGCCTTCCTGAAGGCCTATGACGATGGCCTGCTGATCCGCACCACCGGCGACATCATCGCCATGTCGCCGCCGCTGATCGTCGAAAAGCACCATATCGACGAAATCTTCGGCAAGCTGCGCGAGATCATCAACAACAATATCTGAGGCTTGGCCTCAGTGCCGAACGCCGCGTGATTTTCTCACGCGGCGTCTTCGTTGAGAGACAGGACAGCCTGTTCAAGAATTTTCTCTGGCGAGACGAAAATGGTAATTTCGAGAACCGGAGCGGAGCGTACTTAATGTACGTGAGCACCGGAAGCGCAGAAATTGCCATTTGCAGCCCGCCAGAGGGAATTATGGAATAGGCTGTCAGAGCCAGCCGCGACGCTTGAAGTAATAAAACGGCAGCGCGGCGGAGGCGACCATCAGCAGAACCGCCCAAGGGTATCCCAAAGACCAGTTCAGCTCCGGCATCATGGCAAAGTTCATGCCGTAGACGGAAGCGACCAGCGTCGGTGGCAGGAAGACCACCGAGGCGACGGTGAAGATCTTGATGATCTGGTTCTGTTCGAGATTGATCAGGCCAAGCGTCGCATCCAGCAGAAAATTGATCTTGCCGTTCAAAAACGTGGCGTGGTCACCGAGCGACAGGGCGTCGCGCTGCAACAGCTTCACCATCTGGCGCGTTTCCTTGCTCGGCTTGCGCTGCGGGCTTTCCAGCGCTGCGTGATAGGCCACAAGCCGGGAAATGCTGACGAGGCTTTCGCGCACGCTGCTCAAAAAATCGCCCTTCTGACCGAGTTGATCGATCAGCGATTGCAGATCCTGCGTCTTCTTGCTGACAGTGCCGGACTTGCCGCGAAACACTTCCCTGGAAATGCCGTCGATCTCGTTGCCGATCCGCTCCAGCACATCCGCCAGCCGGTCGATGATCGCCTCGATCAGGCCCAGCATGATCTCGTCACCGCCGCCATAGGTCTGGCCGTTTGAGCGCAGGGCACGGTTGCAGAAGATCGTGAAGGGTTTTGGCTCGGCATGGCGCACCGTCACCAGCGTCGGCCCCTTCAGCACGAAGGTCACCGGCGTTTTCATCGGCTCCTCGCCATCCAGCTTGGTCAGCGCCGTCATGGTCATGAACTCGGCCCCGTCCTCCTGATACAGGCGGGCGGAAAGCTCGATTTCCTCCATCTCGTCGCGTGTCGGCAGAAGAATACCAAGCTCGGACTGCACCCGTGCGGTTTCCTCCAGCGACGGGGAAATCAGGTCAAACCACACAGGCTGAGGTGCCGGGACAGCGTCCGGGGGCGTAATGTCGGAAGGGATTGCGGGGGTGGCATCGCGCAGGATCAGGCGGTCAGCATCGCGTCCGTAGATACGCAGCATGAGTGGCTCCTTCGGGGCTGTAAAACCCGCAGCGGAGCAGACTTTGCGTCCTTATCCGAGGGGCTCTGGCTTTGGTGTCGACGATCGACTGTCGGGGTCCATGATGGGGGTCCTTGGATGGGATGAATTGCTCATCACGCACGTCCCATGACCCCGTTTTCGCAAGGCGTCAAGCCAAAATGAGACGAAGGTTTTCGAGTAGCAAATCCCCGGGCGAAAAGGGCCAAACAGCATTTCGGATCATGCCCTTGCCACGCCATCTCCACCTTCCTTCAAAGGCAGCGTCTGGGGACTGTGCGGGCTTTTGCGTTCCAATGCGGCCCAAGGCCGGATAGACTGGCTGGAACAACACAATCGGAGTTCGAAAGCCATGAGCCATCTGGAAAACCGCATCGATCAGGGCACCGGACGCGTGAAGGCCGATATCGTCCTGAAAGGCGGCCGCTTCTTCGATCTGGTGACCGGCGACCTGGTGGCCTCCGATATCGCGCTTTGCGGCGATACCATCGTCGGCACCTGCGAGGTGTACGAGGGCGTCGAGGAAATCGACATTTCCGGCAAAATCGTCGTGCCCGGCTTTATCGATACGCATCTGCATATCGAAAGCTCGCTGGTGACCCCGCACGAGTTCGACCGCTGCGTGCTGCCCTATGGCGTAACGACCGTGATCTGTGATCCGCACGAGATCGCCAATGTCATCGGCACCGAGGGCATCCAGTTCTTCCTCGATTCGGCCGAAAAGACGATCATGGATATCCGCGTTCAGCTTTCCTCCTGCGTGCCCGCCACGCATCTGGAAACCGCCGGCGCCGATCTGCCGATCGAACGGCTGCTGCCGTTTCGCGACCACCCAAAGGTTATCGGCCTTGCCGAATTCATGAATTTCCCGGGCGTGATCCACAAGGATCCGATCTGCATGGCCAAGCTCGAAGCCTTCCAGGGCGGGCATATCGATGGCCATGCACCGCTGCTGCTCGGCCATGGCCTCAACGGTTATCTCTCCGCCGGCATCCGCACCGAACATGAGGCGACAAGCGCCGAAGAGGCGATGGAAAAGATCCGCAAGGGCATGCATATCCTGGTGCGCGAGGGCTCCGTGTCGAAGGATCTTCACGCGCTGATGCCGATCATCACCGAGCGCCTGTCGCCCTATCTCGCGCTCTGCACCGATGACCGCAACCCGCTCGATATCGCCGAGGAAGGCCATCTCGATTTCATGATCCGCACGGCGATTGCCCATGGTGTGGAGCCGCTGGCGATTTACCGCGCCGCCTCCATCTCGGCCGCCCGCGCCTTTGGGCTTCGCGACCGTGGCCTGGTGGCACCCGGTTGGCGGGCGGATCTGGTGGTGGTGGACAGTCTTGAAAACTGCAAGGCTGAGATGGTGTTTGCCGCCGGCCGCCGCGTGACGGCAGACCTGTTTGCCACCCGCCTGCCGGTGGAACCGGTCGGGCTCGACAGCGTCAAGGCACGCATCGTCAAGGCCGCTGATTTTGCCGTGCCGGTAAAGAGCGAAGAACAGCCTGTCATCGGCGTGCTGCCGGGCAAAATCATCACCGAGCACCGCCGTTACCGCCTGCCCTCCTCCGGCAACCAGACCACGGTCGATCTCGCAAACGACATCATCAAGGTCGCCGTCATCGAGCGACATGGCAAGAACGGCAACCATGCCAATGGCTTCGTGCAGGGGTTCGGGTTGAAGAAGGGCGCCATCGCCTCCACGGTCGGCCATGACAGCCACAATATCTGCGTCGTCGGCGTCAGCGAAGACGACATGGCGCTCGCGGCCAACCGGCTGTCAGACATCCGCGGCGGCTTCGTCGTGGTCGAGGATGGCAAGGTGACGGGCGAAATCGCGCTGCCACTTGCCGGCCTGATGAGCCTTCAGCCTTATGAAAGCGTGCGCGACACGCTGACGGACCTGCGCAAGGCGGCTTACGCGCTCGGCACCACGCTTGCCGAACCGTTTTTGCAGGTGGCCTTCCTGCCGCTGCCGGTCATTCCACACCTGAAGATTTCCGACAAGGGAATGGTCGACGTCGACAAGTTCATGCTTCTGGCATAGGGCGCGACCGCCACGACGGGTCGCGTTACTGCGGCCCGCGTTCCGTATCCGGCGTCAGCGCATGGGCCACGGCTTCGGCCGCGGACGTCGCCGTCGTCTTGATGGCCTGGCTGATGGCTTCCACATGCGCCACCTGCCGGTGAAACTCATCCAGCGCGCGGCCGCGCAGAACGGTGCCGGCCGGCATCTGCGCCTTGGTCGGGTCCTCATAGGTATTGCCGACGCGCAGTTCGTAATAAAGATGCGGGCCGGTGGAAAGGCCGGTAGAGCCGACATAGGCAATCACCTGACCCTGGGCGACACGCTGGCCGACCTTCAGGTCCTTCGGCGTTCCATCGATATGGGCATAGGTGGTTTCATAGCCGCCATCGTGGCGGATGCGCACGAACTTGCCATACCCGTCTTCCCAGGAAATCTTCTCCACCACGCCATCGCCGGCTGCAACGATGGGGGACCCCTTGGGCGCCCTGAAATCCACGCCGTTGTGAAACTTCTTCACCTGCAGGATGGGATGAACGCGCCAGCCGAAACCATCGCCCTGCTGGCCGGCAGAGACCGGCTTGTGCATCAGGCTCTTGGAGACGGAGCGGCCTTCATGATCGAAAAACTCGGTCTGTCCGTCCTCAGTGGATTGATAACGATAGAAATGCCGCTCTGTCTCGCCCTCATGCAGGGTGATCGAAACCAGTTCATCGCCACCGTCCTCGCCCTTGCGGAACACCACGTCGAGGACGGGCATGTCATCGGATTTCGACCAGCGGATATTGTTGGCTTTCAATAGTTCCACCACCTGCAGGCCAACCGTGGAGGGCACCTTGCCGCGCGCAAGATGTTCGGCAAGCTTTGGATAAGCCGACGCGGCCCGGCCAAGATCGCGCACCTCCTGCGGATGCGGCGCAGGTTTTGTGGCGGCGGGGGCTTCAGCCGCCGCAGCCTCGGCCACAAGCCGGTCATAGAGATGCCGTTCGGCCGTCGTGCGGAAATGGCCGCTATCGAGGCGGGCAAGCAGCCTTTCGCCCTTGCGGGGCGAAACATGGCGGGCAAAAACGATCTGCGTATCCCCGGTGGCGGTATCCTCGACGAGCATATCCAGTTCCTCGCCGGGCTTGACGCTGTCAGTGCCAAGCTCGCGGGCAAGGCTTGCAAACTCGGCCTCCGGCACGTCAACGGCGCCTTCGATATTGCGCAGCGGCTCTTCGCGCGCCGGCAGCGATACCAGCCGGCGGATCTTCGAGGCTGGCTTCAACGGCGCGGCAATGCTGACATTGATCGGTTCACCCCGCACCGGAACGGGCCGGGCCGACTTGGCAACCCGTGTCGATTTTGGTGCAGGCGGCGCAACCAGCGCGGTCTCGCCTGCCGATGGCCGTATCACCAGATCGAACGGATCGGCGTGGGAGGGCTGCTCCTGATAGGCCTGAAGCGGATCTGCTTTGGCCTGATCCGCGTCTTCGGCAAGATCAAGCGACACATCGAAATAGGCGGAGCGGGCAAAGGAGCCGTCGCTCATCCGCTCGATGAGGTCGAGCTTCGGTGTCTCGGCCAAAACCGGCATCCACACCCTGCCCTGTTTCGGCGTGCTGACCGGCTGGCGGCGCGGCGCCCTCCAGACGACCGATTTCGGGGGGAAAGCAGCACTTGCGGTGGCAAAGACCATACATTCGCCGAGCAGGCAGATGGACGCGACGGCCAGCAGCACAAGCGCCAGCGTGATTCGCCAATGGCTGACAACGGAAAACCGGATGACGGTATGCGCGGGATGGATGACACCAAACCCATCCGCCTGCGTCGATGCGCGCAGTGCCGAGACCGCCATTCGCCATTGCCCTCGTGAAACCCGTGACGCGACGTTATCAGGTTCCATGGCGAAAATGTGTCGCGGCAGATTTTACGTGCCGCTGCCAACAGGCAAAGCAGGCGTTGACCCGCTTCAATCGCGCATCAAAACCATGCCGGCATGGTAGAGCACGTCCTTGCGGAATTCGCCATCGGCGGTGAAGCCCGTATCGTCCTTGTAGGCAATGTGGTCGCCGTTGATTTCGTAACGGCCCTGATAGGCCCCTTCACGATTGCCGCGGGCCTCCACATAACGCCCGTTCGGCAAAAGCGCATGGCGCACATGGCCATCCTGGGTGACCCAGAGGCCCGTATATCGGTGAGACACCATCGTGATCTCCTTGTCGGATTGTGTGAAAAGGGGCGGCCGGCGGCCAAAATTGCCGCCGGCGCTTTGAAACGGGCTCAACCGTTCATATATCTCCGACGCAGGTCCTCATCCCGCCGCCGCGCGACGGATCTGCGATAGGTATGCCTCGACCGATCCCGCCAATCCATCAACCATGTCATCGGGCTTTCAAGCAGCCGCTGGAAATTGCGCATTTCCGTCTCCTTTCTTCGGGATAACCGTTTGTTCGTGTCTTGCAGGACTGAATATGGCGGAGACAGAGCCCGGGGCGGTAGATCAGGACTCCGCCATCATTGCACAAAAATCCGGAAGTTCGCCGAAGGCTCTTTCAGGAAAACGAGCCGGCTGTTAGGTTAAAATCACGGAACGCGCTGCAAGGCGCGGGAATTGCGGGATTATCGGATAAGAAGATGATGCACCGACTGAACGATCTGGCAGCCCTTATTGCACAACACACCGATAGCGAAGGCATGGTGGCGACAGCCATCCCGCGCCTGTCGCTGGTGCGGCTCTCCAGGGAAACCGAACCGGCACCCGGCGTGCAGCAGCCATCGCTCTGCATCATCGCGCAGGGCACAAAACAGGTTCTGCTGGCCGAGGAAGTGTTCGAATACGGCCCGGCGCGCCACCTGATCGCCTCTGCCGACCTGCCGATTACCGGACAGGTGATCGAGGCGACAGCGGAAAAGCCCTATCTCAGTCTGCGGCTTGACCTGGATCTGACGGCCCTCAGCGCCATGATGATGGAGGTGATGCCGAAAGCCCCTGTCGGCCAGGCCTTCCCGCCCTATACGAAAAGCTGCGGCAAGGCGCTCTGCCTTGGGCGCAGCGATCCGCAGCTTCTCGATGCCGCCGTTCGGCTGGTGCGCTTGCTCGATACGCCGGAGGATATTCCGTTTCTGGCGCCGCTTGCCGAACGCGAACTGCTCTACCGGCTGATGCGCGGAGACCAGGGGGAGAAACTGCGGCGCATGCTGATGCCCGAAAGCCGGCTTTCGCAGGTCAACCGCGCCATCGCCTGGATCCGCCAGAATTTCGACAAGCCGTTTAGCGTCGAGCGGGTGGCCGAGGAGGCACGCATGAGCACGTCCTCGCTGCACGAGCATTTTCGCGAAGTAACCGCCATGAGCCCGCTGCAATACCAGAAACAGCTTCGGCTTCAGGAGGCGCGTCGGCTGATTCTCTCGGAAGCGCTGGATGCGGCCAGTGCCGCCCACCGCGTCGGTTATGACAGTCCCTCGCAGTTCAGCCGCGAATATCGCCGCCTGTTTGGCGCGCCGCCCATTCAGGACGTATCACGCCTGAAGACGGAGCCGGCGCGTTATGCGCCGGCCTCGGCGTGAGTGAACGTCAGAGCCTGGCGCAGAACACGTCGAGCGCACCAAGCTTCACGACCTTGCCCTCGACCGGTGGATAGTAGCCGGGCATAGGCTCTGGCGTGGCAGTTGCCATCGTCGCCGGCAGCGGGAAATCCTGCGGGCTGCGCGTGAGATTGAACACGAAAAGCAGCCGCTCGCCGGCCTTTTCACGCACAAAGGCCAGAAGATCGGCATTGGTTTCCAAGAAGGTCATGTCGCCATCCAGCAGCACCGGATGCTGCTTGCGGAAGGCAAGCGTGCGGCGGTAGTGGTTCAGCACGGAGCTTTCGTCATTCTCTTGCCCGTTGACGGCAAGCGCCTGATGTTCCGGCGGGACCGGCAGCCATGCCTTGTTGCCCTCACTGAAACCGGCCAGCGGCTTGTCGACATCCCATGCCATCGGCGTGCGGCATCCGTCGCGGCCCTTGAAGGCCGGCCAGAAGCGGATGCCGTAGGGGTCGCGCAGGTCTTCGAAGGAAAGCTCGGCTTCCGGCAGTCCCAGTTCCTCGCCCTGGTAGAGGCAGATGGAGCCGCGCAGCGTCGCCAGAACGCTGATCGCAAGCTTTGCCACCGCTTCCCGCTCGCCGGCATTTTCCATGAAGCGCGTCACATGGCGCACCACGTCATGGTTGGAGAAGGCCCAGCAGACCCAGCCATCGGTGACGATTTCCTGGCATTTCGAGACCACGCCGCGAATATGCTCGGCGGTAAAGCGCGGGCTCAGCAGGTCGAATGTGTAACACATGTGCAGCTTGTCATTGCCGCTGGTATAGATCGCAAGCGTGTTCAGCGAGCGGTCGCCATCGCCGACTTCGCCAACCGTCGTGCGGCAATCATATTCATCGAGCAGCGCGCGCAGGCGCTTCAGGAATTCGATGTTTTCCGGCTGGCTCTTGTCATAGAGATGGTGCTGCATCGAATAGGGGTTGGTATCGGTTTCGAGCCCCGTCGAATCGGGATCGTAGACCATCGGCGGATTGTCGCGCAGCTGCTCGTCGTGGAAATAGTAGTTGACGGTATCGAGGCGAAACCCGTGGACGCCGCGGTCCAGCCAGAATTTCACCGTGCCCAGCATGGCATCCTGCACATCCGGATTGTGAAAATTGAGATCCGGCTGCGAGCCGAGAAAGTTGTGCATGTAATATTGCTTGCGCACGCCATCCCATTCCCAGCCGGGACCGCCGAAGATGGAGAGCCAGTTGTTGGGCGCAGTACCATCCGGCTTCGGGTCGGCCCAGATGTACCAGTCGGCATGCGGATTGCTGCGGCTCGACCGGCTCTCGACAAACCAGGGATGCTGGTCGGAGGTGTGGGAAATGACCTGGTCGATGATGACCTTGAGACCAAGGCGTTCGCATTCGGCCATCATGGCATCGAAATCGGCAAGCGTTCCGAACATCGGATCGACATTGCAATAGTCAGCCACGTCATAGCCCATGTCGGCCATGGGCGAGGTGAAGAAGGGCGACAGCCAGATCCCGTCGACGCCGAGCGAGGCGATATACGGCAGACGCGCGGTAATGCCCTTGATATCTCCGATGCCGTCGCCCGTCGTATCCTGAAACGACCGTGGATAGACCTGATAGATCACCGCGCCGCGCCACCAGTTCGCATCGCCCTTCTGTGCCGTTAGCATCGCCATTGCGTCTTTCACTCCTTCGATGTCCTGTTCACCGACAACCTAGTCGCCTTATTTGAAAAGACAAAGGCCGACGCGCCTCAGAAAGACAAAGAACCGTGTCAAACCCGTGGCTTCGCACACGCCCGGCTCTTGCCTTGGTCGCCTCTTCAGCCTATTGCCGAACAGTGTCATGGAGGGAATGGGATGGCAAAGCGGGTTCTTTCGATCGGCGAATGCATGGTGGAACTGGCCCAGGCCGGCCAGGGACTTTTGCGCAAGGGCTTTGCCGGCGACACGTTCAACACCGCCTGGTATCTGCGCGCCGCCCTTCCTGAGGACTGGCAGGTGGATTATCTGACCGGCCTTGGCGACGACCCGCTGTCGGATGAAATGCTCGCCTTCATGGAAAAGGCAAACATCGGAACCGGGGCCATCCGCCGGATACCGGGGCGCACGCCCGGCCTTTACCTGATCACACTGAAGGATGGCGAACGCACCTTCAGCTACTGGCGCGATACGTCGGCTGCAAAACTTCTGGCCGACGACGCCGACCACCTGAGGCAGGCGATCGAAAGTGCCGACCTTATCTATTTCTCCGGCATCACGCTTGCGATCCTTGGAGCATCAGGGGCTGAAACCCTGCTTTCTGAGCTGCGCCGCGCACGCGCTGCCGGAAAAACGGTGGCATTCGACCCGAACATCCGCCCGCGCCTCTGGAGCGACCGCCTTCGCATGCTCGACACGATCAGCGCCGGCGCCCGCGCCGCCTCCATCGTTCTGCCGAGCTTTGACGACGAAGCGGCCCATTTCGACGATGCCAATGTGGCCGCCACCATCGAGCGCTACCGCTCTCTCGGCGCCGAAACCATCGTCGTCAAGAACGGCGCCCAGGGTGCGACGGTGGCAGAGGGCGAACAGACGGTCTTTGTTCCGGCGATCCCGCCGGAAAAACTGCTCGATACGACCAGCGCCGGCGACAGTTTTAATGCCGGCTTCCTTGCGCGAATGATGCGTGGCGCATCGTCTGCCGAATCGGCCGCCCACGGCGCCGCCATCGCCTCCGTCGTCATCGGCCACCACGGCGCGCTGATCGACCACGCACTTCTGCCGGAGTGATCCTGACATTCCCCTGTAACAAATCTGGTCGATAGAAACGGCAGAGACGCCCGCAACGCGCGAGTCTGATCGCGCATCGGCACAAGGGGCCTGCGCAGGACATGACCAAGATCACCATCGTCACGGACGCCTGGTATCCGCAGGTAAACGGCGTTGTGCGCTCCATCGAAAACACCAATCGCGAACTGACGCGCATGGGCATCGAGGTGTCGATGATCACGCCGCAGGAGTTTACAAGCGTTCCCTGCCCCACCTATCCGGAAATCCGACTGTCGGTCGCAAGTTATGCGGCCGTTGCCCGCGCCATCGAAAAATTCGGGCCGACCTCCGTGCATATCGCAACCGAAGGGCCGCTCGGACTTCTCGCCCGCCGCTGGTGCCTCAAAAACAACCTGCCATTTTCCACGAGTTATCACACCCGTTTTCCCGAATATGTCGCGGCGCGTTTTCCGGTGCCGATCCGCTGGCTGCGCGCTTTCGTGCGCTGGTTCCACAATGCCGGCAATGGCTGCATGGTGGCGACCGCAAGCCTTGAGCGGGAATTGTCAAAGCTCGGCCTCAAAAACCTGCTGCGCTGGAGCCGGGGCATAGACCAGACGCAGTTTCACCCGATGCCGCAGGAAGCAACCCCGTTTGGCCTGCCCCGCCCGATCTTCATGACGGTGAGCCGCATCGCGGTGGAAAAGAACCTGCCGGCCTTCCTTGATCTCGACCTGCCGGGTTCCAAGGTGGTTGTCGGTGACGGGCCGGAGCGCGAGGAATTGCAGCGGCGTTATCCGCATGTGCTGTTTACCGGCATGAAGACGGGCGAGGACCTGGCGCAAGCCTATGCGCAGGCGGATGTCTTCGTGTTTTCCTCAAAAACCGACACGTTTGGCAATACGATCCTCGAAGCGCTCGCCAGCGGTGTGCCGGTGGCAGCCTTTCCGGTGACGGGGCCGATCGACATCATTGCCGAAGGCAGTGGCGCCGGTGCTCTCAACGACGACCTGCGTCTCGCCTGCCTGGAAGCGCTCGACTGCCCGCGGGAAAACGCACGGCGCCTTGCCCGCGATTTCACTTGGGAAGCCGCGTCAAAACAGTTCCTCAACAATGTGCTGATCGCGCAGGGGCGCAAGCGCCTGCCGCTGCCACGCAACGGGTTTCGCGCCCTGCCCTCCTGAGCCAGAAGAGATCAGCGCTTCTTGCGCTTGTTCTCGAACGGATTTTCCGAAGCACGCAGGTGAATGCGGATCGGAACGCCCGGCATGGCGAAATCGGCGCGCAGGCCGTTCGTGAGATAACGCAGGTAAGATTCCGGCACCGAATCAGGACGCGTGCAGGAAATCATGAAGGCTGGCGGGCGGGCTTTCACCTGCGTCATGTATTTGAGCTTCAGGCGACGGCCGGAGACTGCCGGTGGCGGATGCTGGACCTGCACCGTATCCAGCCAACGGTTGAGCTTGGCGGTGGAGATGCGCTTGTTCCACACCATGTCGGTGTCGATGATGTTCTGCATCAGCTTTTCGAGGCCGTAACCGGTCTGGCCGGACATCGGCACGGCGCGGATGCCACGCGCCTGCGGCAGAAGCCGCTCGGTCTTTTCGCGAAGCTCGGCCAGCAGCGCCTGCGTGTCTTCCACCAGATCCCACTTGTTGAAGGCAAGCACGGCGGCGCGGCCTTCGCGCAGCACCAGATCGACGATCTGCAGGTCCTGCTTTTCAAACGGGATTGTGGCATCGAACACGATCACAACGGTTTCGGCAAAACGGATCGCGCGCAGCGCATCGGCAACCGACAGCTTTTCGAGCTTTTCCTGCACGCGGGCCTTACGGCGCATGCCGGCGGTGTCGAACATCTTGATCGTGCGGCCGCGCCAGTCCCATTCGACAGAGATGCTGTCGCGGGTAATACCGGCTTCCGGGCCGGTCAGCAGCCGGTCTTCGCCGAGGAAACGGTTGATCAGCGTCGACTTGCCGGCATTCGGGCGACCGACGATGGCCACGCGCAGCGGCTTCGTTTCGTCATAGGCCGGCTCGAATTCGTCGTCGATGTCTTCACCATCGGCGGACAGGCCGCGCAGATCGACATCGGTTTCGGCTTCGTCATCCTCGTCGCCAAACGCCATTTCCGGGCCAATGGCCTCAACGATGGCGTCACGCAGGTCGATCATGCCCTGGCCGTGTTCGGCCGAGATCGGCACCGGATCGCCAAGGCCGAGCGTGAAGGCGTCGTAGAAACCGCCATCGGAGCCGCGCGCTTCGGATTTGTTGGCCACGAGCACGACAGGCTTTCCGCGACGGCGCAGCATTTCGCCGAGCGTCTGGTCAACCTGTGTGAGGCCGGATTTGGCATCGACCACGAAAAGCGACAGATCCGCCTCATCGATGGCCGCTTCAGTCTGGGCGCGCATGCGGCCCTGCAACGTCTCGGGGCCGGCCTCTTCAAGGCCCGCGGTATCGATGATGGTGAAGCGCAGGTCGATCAGCTTTGCATCGCCCGGGCGACGGTCGCGGGTAACGCCCGGCGTATCATCCACCAGCGCAAGCTTCTTTCCCACCAGCCGGTTGAACAGCGTGGACTTGCCGACATTCGGGCGCCCGACGATGGCGACTGTGAAGCTCATGGGTGGATCCCTTTCCGGGCTTTGTCTTGTTGTTTTGTCTTAAATCGTGTCGTGTTGGTTCAGGCAGCCTTGCCGGTTGCCGCAATCGTATCGAGCATGATCTGGGCGCGGTTGGCAATATTGCGCGGCGTTTGCGCGTCGCTGGCAATCTGCTGGAACCACTCCTTGGCTTTTGCCATATCGCCGGCCTTGTAGGCAGCAAGCCCCAGCGCCTCGCGCGCCGAGTGGCGCAGCGCGTGGCCGGGGGTTGCCATAACTTCCACCTGCGCCGAGACCTGATCATAGGTTCCGCCATCGATCAGCAGCCAGCCGGCGCGCACGCGCGCCACATCGCGGATGACTTCAGGTACGCTATTATCCTTGGCAACCGCATCAAAGGCAGAAACGGCACCGGCCACATCGCCCTTTTCAGACAGAAGCGTTGCCGAGCGCAGGCGCGCCAGCACCGGATAAGAACCGCTGCCATCCTTTTCCAGCGCCGCAAAGGCTGCAATCGCCTCGTCCGGCTTGTTGGCCTTGGCAAGGTTCAGCGCTGCCAGGAACTGATCGCCATACTGCGAGGAATTGTGGCTGTGCCAGTATTCATAACCGCGATATCCGGCCGTGCCGACCACGATCAGAACAGCCACGCCCATGATGACATAACGGAACCGCTTCCAGGCACCGCTGAACTGCTCGGAACGCAGCTCGTCGTTGACTTCGCGGATAAAGCTGTCGTTGTCCTGTACCATGCCAAACTCCGGCCGAACGGCGGCCCTTCAACTCGAAAGCCTGCCTTCTAACCTATTTTTCCCGGGATGTAAGGGGTGGATTGCAACGTCGCGCGCAGAGTTGATGCCTCTTTCTTCCAACGATTGCCGCATTCGCTCAGCAGAAGACGCAATTTGCATTGCCAGACAGGTTTTCATCTTGCCGATTTCTGACCGTCCCAAAGCCAGTCCATGCCTTCGTCCCGTTGCAACGCTTGCCAGCCTGCTTCTTTCGGTCTCGCTCGTTTTCGCCGGGGAAAAGCCGAAGCAGCTGGTGATGATTTCCTTCGATGGCGCCGGCAACAATGCGCTGTGGGAAAGAAGCCGGGCGATGGCAAAAAGGGTCAACGCGCATTTCACCTACTTCCTCTCCTGCACGCTGGTCATCGATCGCGCCCGGGCAAAAACCTATCAGGGGCCGGGGCAGAAGGCCGGGCGCTCCAATATCGGCTTTGCCCAGACAGCGGACGAGGCGCGCACGCGGCTCGACCACATCTGGAACGCCCATCTGGAAGGCCACGAAATCGCCAGCCACACCTGCGGCCATTTTGACGGGCGGCAGTGGTCGAGCGCGGAGTGGCGGGAGGAAATGACAAACTTCCGCTCGGTTCTCACCTCCGCCTGGGCCGATCTTGATGCCGGCGACCGCGAACCGGAGGGCTGGCGGCCCTTCATTGCCGGCATAAAAGGGTTTCGCGCGCCTTATCTGTCGACCAGTGAGCCGCTGAACGAGGCGGAACAAGCCCAAGGTTTTGCCTATGATGCCAGCGGCGTGACCAAGGGGCCCATGCTGCCGCGCCGTGAAAACGGCGTCGTCAATTTTGGCCTGCCGCTCATTCCGGAAGGGCCGGAACAGCGCAACATCATCGCCATGGACTATAACCTCTTCATCCGCCATTCCGCCGGCGTCGAAAACCCGAGCCGCTCGGCGGAGTTCGAGGACCGCGCCTACCAGGCTTTTCGCAAGGCGTTTGATGCGCAATACGCAGGCGAGCGTATTCCTCTGCAACTCGGCTTTCACTTCGTGCTGATGAACGGCGGCGCCTATTGGCGGGCGCTCGACCGGCTCGCGTCGGAAATCTGCCCCATGCAAGATGTCGCTTGCGTCACCTATGGCGAGGCGATGGAAGCGCTTCAGAAGGCAGATGCGGCGCCGGCACCCGGACACGACGCCGGACGGAGCGCTTCCGGCCTTTGAAACCAGAAAAAAACCGCACCGGTTGCCCGATGCGGTTGTTTTTGAAGCGATGCGGTGTGTTGAACCGCCTTGCGATCAATAAGGCCGGTCGGCCTCGATCTCGCCACCCTCGGCCTCACGCTGCAGGTAACGCTGGTCGATTTCGGGCAGCGGCTTGTCATCGATGGCGGCTTCAAAAGCTTTGAGGCGCTTGTGGATGGACAGAAGCTCGATGATCGTTGACCAGTAGCTGACAAGATACTGGAAGCTGTTGGTGACCTCACCAAACGCCGTGGCGATCTGCTGCCAGAGGCCCATGGTGATCTTGCCGGCAATGACCGACGGGATGAGGATGACATTCAGGAAAATCGCATCGAGCTGGCCGTAACCGAAGCGCGCGATGTTGAAATACGTATAGTGCCAGTACATGCGGAAATAGTTTTTCCGCACATTCGTGAAGAGTTCGCGCACTGTCACGGGCTGGGCACGGTCGGCATGGTCTTCGCCATAGACCAGCTCCTTTCGAAAGGCTGCCTCGACACGCTGGTTGCGGAAATTCAAGCCTGGAAGCTTGATCCCGGCGATCATCAGAAGCACTGTCCCGAACAGGGACCAGCCGATGGCCAGCCAGAACAGCGCATGCGGCACGACGCCGATGATCGGCAATTCGCTGACATGTTCAGACATCCGAAACAGGATCGGCAAAAAGACGACCAGCGTCATCACGGAGTTGATCAGCGCGACGCCGAGCCCTTCGAGGATATTGGCGAACCGCATCGTGTCTTCCTGCACACGCTGCGAGGCGCCTTCGATGTGACGCAACTTGTCCCACTTCGACAGATAGTAGTCGTTCATCGCCTGGCGCCAGCGAAAGACATAGTGGCTGGTAAAAAACGCCGTCACGACCGAAAGCGTCACGCCGACCATGCCGATTTCGAGAAACCGCAGTTGCAACGCATAAAGCTGGCCTGCCGTGACCGTACCGTCGCCATTCAGCGCCTTCTGGAACAGGTCGAAGAAAGGTCCGCGCCAGTTGTTGAGGGCGACCGAGATCTGCACACTGAAATAGGCAATGAAGATGATGAAGGCCGAGCCCCAGACCGACCAGTTAAGCCATGGATGGCCGCGGGCGATCACTTTCCAGGCCAGGCCGAACAGACCGACGAAAATGGTGAAATAGAGATAAAACCAAAGATTGTCTGAGGTGAAGAAGAAGCCAAGGCCCACCGGCGGGGTCTGCCCTTCGGCCAAAGGCGGCAGGCCGATGGCGGCACCGACCTGCGGACCAACCGTATACCAGACCAGGATGCAGACCAGCGTCCAGAGTGCGGCCGAGGCGAAAAACAGCTTGGGTTTGGGAAAGAAGGAATGAAACACGGAAACGAACTTCCCTTGATGCGGAACTGGCACGGATGCTGCCAGCTTTGGAGGGCGAAACTATGCCAGTTCACAAGGGGCGGCAATGGCGGCCGTGGAATGTGGAGGAAATGTAAGGGACGCGTTCAACCAGCAACCGGGTGCCCGGTCGTCGATCCGCCAAGTCAAAGGCTCATATTTCACACCATATGCGGGAGAAACCAGAGATCTGCGACATGCCTTTAACTCCATGGCAACCACCAAAGTGACTATGTGACACATATTTCGGCTTGATGACCAAGCTTTGTCCGCGCATGGCTCCCAATCACCCTCCGATAACTTCCAACGCGGGGAAGAGACGGATCTCTCATTTTCGAGGCGAAGATTTGTCCTTCTTGAAGAATACACCCATCCGAACAAAAATCCTGTCGCTGGTTGCCTCCATCGGCCTCGTCGGTATCGGCGGCATCAGCCTGATGGCAAACAGCTACAGCGGCGCGAACACGGTTTATTCCACCTTCCTCAACGAGGATACGGTGGCATCCGTCGAGATGGCGCGCTCAACCGCGTCCATGGCGGCCGCAAGCAATGCGGTCTACCAGATGACCCTGTTTGACACCGCGACAGTGTTGAGGCTCGGGACAAAGGAGAGTTTTGACAGTTCAGAAGCAACCCTGTTTCGCCGCCTTGACAAGGCAAAATCCCTGACGCCGGAAAACGCCACCGCTATCGACGACTTCAGCTTGCGCGCCCACGGCATTTTCAGCAACCTGCGCAAGGTGCTGGATTTGGTGGGCCAAGGCCGGCTTGATGAGGCGAAAAAGCTGCTTCTGGATATGGATGCGGACGCCACCAACTGGCGTAACAGCGTGCGTGAATGGAATGACCAGAGGCTGCATGGACTGGCACTCCAGGCTGAAGGTCTCACCGATCAGGCGTCCGATACGATCATCAAGACGCTTCTGGCCATCGGGCTCCTGTTTGCCGGCATCTTTGCCGCCTCCATGTTTGTGGCATCGCGCGGCATCATCGAACCCGTCAATCGTTTGCGCCAGCGCATGGGCGCACTTGCCGAAGGCCAGACGGACGCGCCAGTGGACGGCATCGACCGTCGCGACGAGCTGGGCCAGATGGCGGCAGCCGTTGCCGTCTTCCGCGACAATGCCATCGAACGCAGCCGGCTTGCCAGGGAGGCCGAAGCCAACCGCACGCTTTCCGAACAGGATCGCATCATGCGAGATGATGAGCGCGCGCGGGAGGCGGCAAACGTCAAGTTTGCGGTGGACTGCCTCGCCGACGCCCTTTCCCGCCTGTCGGATGGCGATGTCACCTGCCGCATCACCGAGAGGTTTACCGAGACACTCGATACGGTGCGCCACGATTTCAACCGCTCGGCCGAGACACTGCAGTCCACGCTGGGTCAGATTGCGGAAAATGCCCGCGGCATCGATGCCGGCGCCAATGAAATCAAGGCGGCAGCCGACGATCTGGCAAAACGCACCGAACAGCAGGCAGCCTCTGTGGAGGAAACAGCCGCAGCTCTCGAACAGATCACCACCACGGTTCGCGATTCCACCCGTCGCGCGCAGGAGGCCGGCCAGCTTGTGGCGCGCACCCGCACCGGGGCTGAAACCTCTGGCGAAATCGTGCGTCGTGCGGTGATTGCCATGGGCAAGATCGAAACCTCGTCCAGCGAGATTTCCAACATCATCGGCGTCATCGACGAAATCGCCTTCCAGACCAACCTGCTGGCGCTGAATGCCGGTGTCGAAGCGGCCCGCGCTGGCGAAGCCGGCAAGGGCTTTGCCGTGGTTGCCCAGGAAGTGCGTGAACTGGCGCAGCGCTCGGCAAAGGCTGCCAAGGAAATCAAGGCGCTGATCAACACATCGAACACGCAGGTTGCCGAAGGTGTGAGCCTTGTCGGCGAGACCGGCAAGGCCCTGCAGACGATTGTTGCGGAAGTACAGGAGATCAACCAGCACGTCAGCGCCATCGTCGATTCGGCGCAGGAACAGTCGTCCGGTCTCCAGCAGATCAATACGGCGGTCAACCAGATGGACCAGGACACGCAGAAGAACGCTGCGATGGTGGAAGAATCCACTGCCGCCAGCCACAGCCTTGCCCGCGAAGTATCCTCGCTCAACCAGTTGTTGACGCAGTTCAAGCTTCAGGCTGGCGGCATGGCACATGCTACGCAAGGCTCCATGCCGGCTGCCGCACGCGCGCCCCGGGCACCGGCCCCTTCGCCCGCCCGGGCACTGGGCCGCAAGCTGGCCGGTGCCTTTTCCGGCAATGCGGCGCTGGCCACCACCCAGGAAAGCTGGACGGAGTTCTGATCGCACAAGGATCGGTTGATCCATCGATCAATGCTTCAGGAGGGCGCGGCAGAAGCTGCGCCCTCTTTTTATGGGATAACCGCCCTGCTCAATCGGCAAGCGTCAGGATCAGCGGCCCGTTGCGGGTGACGACGATGGTGTGTTCGAACTGCACGGTCGGCGCCTTCGGATCGCCGTAGAGCGTCCAGGGGTCGCCATTGCCGGCGTCTTCAGCCCAGTTGGCACCCAGCGACAGGAAGGGTTCTACGGTAAACACCATTCCCTCCTCCATCACGCGGCTTTCGTCGGCATCGGGCCAGGTGGGCACTTCCGTCGGCTCCTCATGCAGGGAGCGGCCAACGCCGTGGCTGGCGAGGTTGGTGATCAGCGTATAGCGGTTCTTGGCAGCAAAGGTGCCGATGGCATTGCCGATGCTGGCAATCGGCTTTCCGGTCTTCACCTGTTGAAGGCCGGTCCACAGGGCGCGACGGCCATCGCGCACCAGCCGTTCGATTTCCCGCTTGACCGGCGGCACGGCAAAGGAGGAGCCGGTATCGCCGAAAAACCCGTCTTTCACCGCCGAAACATCGATGTTGACGAGATCGCCGGCACGAATGACGCGGTCGCCGGGAATACCGTGCGCCACTTCCTCGTTGACGCTGATGCAGGTGGCGCCGGGAAACTGGTAGCAGAATTCCGGCGCAGACTGCGCGCCGGCATCTTCCAGAACCTTTCGACCGATGAGATCGAGTTCCGCCGTGGTGATGCCCGGTTCCAGCGCTTTCGCCATCGTGTTGACGGTGTGTGCGCAAAGACGGCCGATCGCTTTCAGCTTGTCGAGTTCGGTCTCATTGGAAACGATCATGCCATGTTTTCCCGGGCAGCTTTTTCAGGCCGCCGGTTTCGCGCCATCCTGCGCAGGCGTCAACGCTTTTCTGACCAGCGGCGCCACCTTGGTGCCAAACAGCTCGATGCCGCGCATGATCTGCTCATGCGGCATCAGGCCGATGGCCATCTGGATCAGCAGGCGGTCGTTGCCGAAAACCTTGTGGGCGGCCACGATCTTTTCCGCCACGGATTCCGGATCGCCGACGAAGAGATTGCCGGGGGCGGAGCGGGCGCGGTCATACTGGGCACGGTTGGTCGGGCCCCAGCCACGCTCGCGGCCGATGCGATCCATCACGGCGGCCTGCGGACCGTAGAACTGGTCGGCGGCCGCTTGCGTCGTATCGGCGATGAAACCATGCACATTGATGCTGGTCTTCAGCTTTGACGCGTCCTGACCGGCGCGACGGGCCGATTCGCGGTAAAGCTCGAAGAAGGGCGCAAAACGCGCATATTCGCCGCCAATGATGGCGATGGCGAGCGGCAGGCCCATGGCGCCGGCGCGCGCCACCGATTGCGGTGTGCCGCCAACGGCAATCCACACCGGCAGCTTGTCCTGAAGCGGGCGCGGATAAACGCCGCGCCGATTGATCGGCGCACGCAGCTCGCCCGCCCATTCCACGATCTCGTTGTCACGCAGCGTCAAAAGCAGGTCGAGCTTTTCGGTGAACAGCCGGTCGTAGTCGTTGAGGTCATAACCGAACAGTGGATAGGATTCGATGAAGGAGCCGCGCCCTGCCATGATCTCGGCGCGGCCATTCGACAGAAGGTCGACGGTGGCAAACTGCTGGAAAACCCGGATCGGATCGTCCGAACTCAGAACAGAGACCGCACTCGTCAGGCGGATGTTTTTGGTCTTTACGGCAGCCGCGGCCAGCACGGTCGAGGGCGAGGAGACGGCGTAATCGGGCCGGTGATGTTCACCGAGGCCAAAAACATCAAGCCCCACCTGATCGGCAAGCTCGATTTCCTCCAGCAGATGTTTAAGGCGCACAGCGGCATCCGCACCGCGGCTGCCGCTTGCAATAGCCGGATCGACGTCCGCGAAGGTGTAAAGGCCAAGTTCCATCGTGATATCCATGATTTGCGTTTGAACCCTAGATAGAAAGGCGGCCGCTAAACTCAAAGGCGAAAGTTTCGACGGCGGGCGTCTAAAATCTGGATGGCAGGCAGCAGGAAAAGACTCTTCGCTCAGGCACTTGGCGCAAGAGACGGACTCAACTTCCAAAGCGCCTCATCGGAAAAGCTCAAAAAGCCCAGAAAAATCAAGGTATTCGGAAGCACTGCACCAGCACGCGGCGGCATCCTGCTGAAAAGATAAGGAAAGTCGCGACTGACGAAGTCGGCATCTGCGGATGAAACACTGTGTCAACCGGCACCCGTGCCTGATGGCTGGCAATGTGATGGAGCGGGGCTATAGTCACGCCCATCAAAGCCCCTCGAAAGGACATGAGCATGGCCGATCTTTCCAGCTTCCCCATCACCCGCCGCTGGCCGGCACAGAACCCTGACATCCTGCAGCTTTATTCGACGCCGACGCCGAACGGCGTCAAGGTCTCGATCATGCTGGAGGAAACCGCCCTCCCCTATGAGCCGCATTTCATCAATATCGGCCAGAACGAGACATGGGGCGAGGAATTCCTGTCGCTCAACCCGAACGGCAAGATCCCGGCGATCCTCGACCCGAACGGTCCCGATGGCAAGCCGCTGGCGCTGTTCGAATCCGGTGCGATCCTCATCTATCTCGCGGAAAAGACCGGCCAGTGCCTACCGACGGATGCCGCTCCCCGCTACGAGACCATCCAGTGGGTGATGTTCCAGATGGGCGGCATCGGCCCGATGTTCGGCCAGCTTGGCTTTTTCCACAAGTTTGCCGGCAAGGATTATGAGGACAAGCGCCCGCGTGACCGCTACCTCAACGAAACCAAGCGGCTGCTCGGTGTGCTGGAGCAGCGCCTCACCGGCCGCGACTTCATCATGGGCGACGACTATACGATTGCCGATATCGCGATCGTCGGCTGGATACGGGCGCTGACGGGCTTTTACGGTGCCGGCGATCTCGTCGGTTTCGACACACTCACCACCTTGCCCGCCTGGTTTGAACGGGTCATGGAACGGCCTGCCGTGCAGCGCGGCGTCGAAATTCCCGCGCGCCCCTGATCCTCAACGGACGCCCTCGCGCTCATCTTTGCGGCGGCGCATCCGCCGCAGAGGCAAAACCCGGACACCTGTCATCAACCCTTTGTGAGGTTTTGCGCACAAGGGTTGATCCCTGTATTAACCTTTCGCTAATCCTCCTCCCTTTCAATCGCACGCTGTTACGCCCGACGAAATTTCCCGTCCGGGATGTTCCATCCTGCCATTTTTGAGGAGTATCCGATGTCCAGCAAGACATACGCCCTTGCCGTTTCCGCCGTCCTGGTTTCTGCACTGGCCGCCAGCGCCCAGCCGACCAGGGTCAAGCAATTCGATGCATGGGGTGTGTATTCCTATGGCAGCGGTAATGCCAAGCGATGCTACGCACTGTCGGTTCCGACCTCGCAGCAGCCGGCAAGCGTCAGTCATGGCGAAAACTTTTTCCTCGTCGCACCGCAAGCCGGCGCCTCCAACCTGATGCCGCAGGCAATCATGGGCTATGGGCTGAAGGCGGATTCGCGCGTTTCGCTGTCGGTCGGTTCGGAAAATTTCACCCTTGTGCCAAAGGAAAATGCCGCCTGGGTGCGTGACCCGGCGCGCGAACCGGTGCTGGTTCGCGCCATGCGCGGCGGCAGCGACATGACGCTGAAGGCGGTGTCTGCCCGCGGCACCAACACCACCTATACCTATTCCTTGAAAGGCATTACGGCAGCCCTCAACGAAGTCAGCCGCTGCCGGTAAATGCCGGCAACCGGGTGGAGCTGGCAACCGCCACCACCCGGTTGAAACAGCCGTTGCCAGCCCTCCCCGTTTGCGCATACCTTGCCTCTTGCGGTGCAACAGAACACGCGCATGGGGGAGAGCAGGCATGGAAAGAACCGTCGTCATCACCGGATCCACAAGCGGCATAGGGCTTGGCATAGCCCGCGCCTTTGCACGCGACGGCGCCAATGTAGTGATCAACGGTTTTGGCAAGGCCGAGGAGATCGAGGCGGCGCGTGCCGAACTCGAAACACTGGGGTCCGGCCGCGCCCTCTATCACGGCGCCGACATGACGAAGCCGGACGAGATTGCCGACCTCATCGCAACGGCCAAAGATGCCTTTGGCGGCGTGGATGTTCTCGTCAACAATGCCGGCATCCAGCATGTGGCAAAGATCGAGGATTTCCCGGTGGAGAAATGGGATCAGCTGATCGCCATCCTGCTGTCATCCGCCTTCCACACCATGCGCAACACCATTCCGCTGATGAAATCGGCCGGCAAAGGCCGCATCATCAATGTCGCCTCGGCCCACGCGCTTGTTGCATCCCCGTACAAATCTGCTTATGTGGCTGCCAAGCACGGCATTCTTGGCCTCACCAAGACCGCCGCACTGGAATTGGCCGAATTCGGCATTACAGTGAACGCCATCTGCCCCGGCTACGTGCTGACGCCCCTCGTGGAGAAACAGATCCCCGACACGGCGCGCGAACGTGGTATCTCGGAAGAGGCGGTCAAGACGGACGTCATGCTCCGTTTGCAGGCGACGAAGCAATTCGTCAGCATTGAAGAGGTTGCGGCCACCGCCCTCTATCTCGCCAGCGACGCTGCACGACAGATCACCGGAACCCACATTTCCATCGATGGCGGCTGGACCGCCCAGTAACGACCGCAGGGGCACGCATGACATCAGCCATCCGCTTCATTCTGAACGGCGACGAGATTGTGCTGGGGGATTTTCACCCCACCGAGACGCTGCTCGATTATCTTCGTCTCAGAAAGCGGCTGACCGGCACCAAGGAAGGCTGCGCGGAAGGCGATTGCGGCGCCTGCACGGTGCTCGTCGGGCGCCTCATCGGTGGTGCGCTGCGTTATGAAAGCGTCAATGCCTGCATCCGGTTCATCGGCTCGCTGCACGGCACGCATGTGGTGACGGTGGAGCACCTGGCCGGCAAGGATGGCAAGCTGCACCCGGTGCAGCAGGCGATGGTGGACTGTCATGGCTCGCAATGCGGGTTCTGCACGCCGGGCTTCGTGATGTCGCTTTATGGCCTGTGGATGGCGAACGGCGAGCCGAACCGCGAAGAGATCGAGCAGGCGCTGCAGGGCAATCTCTGTCGCTGCACGGGGTATGAGCCCATCGTGAAGGCCGCCGAACAGGTGGCGGCGGAACGCCCGAGCGCGCTGTTTGACCCGATCGAGCGTGACCGCGCCGAAGTGATGGCAAAACTCTGGACCATCCGCGCCACGTCCGACACCATTACCGTTACGAAGGGCAATGATCGCGCCATCATTCCCGGCACGCTTGCGAGCCTCGCCGACACACTGGCCCGCGAGCCGCAGGCGACGGTGGTGGCCGGCGGAACCGATGTCGGGCTCTGGGTCACCAAGCAGATGCGCAAGCTCGATCCGGTCGTGTTCATTAACCAGCTGACGGATCTGCAGACTATCACGGAAGACGAGACAGGCATCACGCTCGGCGCGGGCGTTACCTATGCCCATGCGCTGAATGCTCTCGACCTTGCCTATCCGGCGCTTGGCCGGCTGATCGACCGCATCGGCGGCGCGCAGGTGCGCAACATGGGCACGATCGGCGGCAATATCGCCAACGGCTCGCCCATTGGCGACATGCCGCCGGCGCTGATTGCGCTTGGTGCCACCGTCACGCTGCGCTCGGCCGCGGCATCGCGCACGCTGCCGCTTGAGGATTACTTTATCGAATACGGCCGGCAGGATCGCCAACCCGGCGAATTCGTCGAAAAAATCTTTGTGCCGCCCCTGCACGAGGATGCATTCTACGCCGTCTACAAGATCTCCAAGCGCCGCGACGAGGATATTTCGGCGCTGTGCGGCGCCTTCACCATCACGCTTGATGGCGAAGGCTGCGTGGACACCTGCCGCATCGCCTTCGGCGGCATGGCCGGCACACCGAAGCGCGCCAAGGCTGTCGAGGAGGCGCTTCTCGGCAAACCGTGGAGCTGGAACACGGTGGCATCGGCTCAGGACGCCTTTGCCGAGGATTACCAGCCGCTGTCGGACTGGCGCGCCAGCGCCGAGTACCGCGCGCTGACCGCGAAAAACCTGCTCACCCGTTTTTTCCTGGAAACCGCCGGCCAGCCACAGGAGCTGAAGCGGTTTGACATGGTGGAGGAGGCATGAGGATGGGCGCATATTTTATGACCTCTGCCCATGCGGCCCCCTCACCCCGCCTCCGCTTCGCTCGGCGGGCCTCTCCCCGAGGGGAGAGGGGAACGGCACCGTTGCGGCACCTCCCTTCTCCCCTCGGGGAGAAGGTGCCCGAAGGGCGGATGAGGGGGTGGCAACGCCACCCAGCAATTGCGAAATATAGCGTCATCGAAGGAACCCGCTGATGGACAACACCACCTTCGAAGCAAAAACCACCATCAACGGCCCGATGCACGCCTCGCTGCGGCATGATTCCGCCCACAAGCATGTGACGGGAACGGCCGAATATATCGACGACATGCCGGAACCGGCAGGCACGCTGCATGCAGCGCTTGGCATGGCGGACCGGGCGCATGCGGATATCCTCTCCATTGATCTCTCCGCAGTCAGATCCGCCCCCGGCGTGGTGGCGGTGCTGACGGCCGACGACATTCCAGGCGTCAACGACGTCTCCTCCAATGGCAGCCATGACGAGCCGCTGCTGGCGACCGACAAAATCGAATTCCACGGCCAGCCGATCTTCGTGGTGATCGGCGAAACCCGCGAGGCGGCACGTCGTGCGGCACGGCTTGCCAAGATCGAATACCGAGATCTACCGCACTGGACCGATATCGAAGGCGCGCTTGCCAATGGTGCGCCAATGGTCGTGTCTCCGATGACGCTGAAGCGCGGCGAGCCGGAAACCGAAATCAACACGCCGCCGCTGCGTATCCAGAGCCATATGGTGATTGGCGGGCAGGAGCATTTTTATCTCGAAAGCCAGATTGCGCTCGCCATTCCCGGCGAAGACGAGGACGTGACCGTCTGGTCGTCCACCCAGCACCCGACGGAAGTGCAGCATATGGTGGCGCATGTGCTGGCCTGCGCCAACCATGCCGTGACCATCAACACGCGGCGCATGGGCGGCGGGTTCGGCGGCAAGGAAACGCAGGGTAACCATTTTGCCTGCCTCGCCGCCGTTGCCGCCAAAAAACTGAACCGCGCCGTCAAATTTCGCCCCGACCGCGACGAGGACATGGCCGTCACCGGCAAGCGCCATGATTTTCGCGTCGATTACGATCTCGCCTTCGATGAGGAAGGCCGTATCCACGCGGTGGATGCCACCTTTGCGGCACGCTGCGGGTTTTCCTCGGATCTCTCCGGCCCCGTCACGGACCGTGCGCTGTTTCACGCCGATTCCAGCTATTTTTATCCGCATGTGCATCTGACCTCGAAGCCGTTGAAGACGCACACCTGTTCCAACACCGCCTTTCGCGGTTTCGGCGGGCCGCAGGGGCTCTTGGGGGGCGAGCGTTTTATTGAGGAAATCGCCTATGCGGTGGGCAAAGACCCGCTCGATGTGCGCAAGCTGAATTTTTACGGGCAGCCGGGCTCCGGCCGCACGCTCACCCCCTATCACCAGGAGGTGGAGGACAATGTGATACTGCGCGTGGTAGAAGAACTGGAAGCCTCCAGCGATTACCGCGCACGGCGTCAGGCAATCATCGATTTCAATGCGACGAGCCCTGTGATCCGCAAGGGCATCGCGCTCACCCCGGTAAAATTCGGCATCTCCTTCACCATGACCGCCTTCAACCAGGCGGGAGCGCTGGTGCATGTCTATTCCGATGGTTCGATCCATCTGAACCACGGCGGCACGGAAATGGGCCAGGGGCTTTATACCAAGGTGGCGCAGGTGGTGGCCGACGCCTTCAACGTCGATATCGAGCGGATAAAAATCACCGCGACGACGACGGGCAAGGTGCCGAACACGTCTGCCACCGCCGCCTCCTCCGGCTCGGATCTGAACGGCATGGCAGCCTACGATGCCGCCCGCCAGATCAGGGAACGGTTGATCGAGTTTGCCTGCAGCAAATGGCAGGTAACGGCTGCCGATGTGGAATTCCTGCCCAACCGCGTACGGGTGGGCACAGAAACCCTGTCCTTCGATGCACTGGTGAAAGCCGCCTATTCCGGCCGTGTGCAGCTGTCTGCCGCAGGCTTTTACAAGACCCCGAAAATCCACTGGGACCGCGCCGCCGGTCGCGGCCGCCCCTTTTATTATTACGCCTATGGCGCCGCCTGCTCGGAAGTGTCCATCGACACGCTGACCGGCGAATACATGATGGAGCGCACCGACATCCTGCATGATGTCGGCCGCTCGCTGAATCCGATCATCGATATCGGCCAGGTGGAAGGCGCCTTCGTGCAGGGCATGGGCTGGCTGACGACGGAGGAACTGTGGTGGGATGCCAAGGGCAGGCTTCGCACCCATGCCCCTTCCACCTACAAGATCCCGCTCGCCTCCGACCGGCCAAAGATTTTCAATGTGAAGCTTGCTGAGTGGTCGGAAAACCGCGAGCCCACCATCGGCCGCTCCAAGGCTGTCGGAGAACCGCCCTTCATGCTGGCGATTTCCGTGCTGGAAGCCCTCTCCATGGCCGTTGCCTCCGTGGCCGATTACACCGTCTGCCCCAGGCTCGATGCACCGGCGACGCCCGAGCGCGTGTTGATGGCGGTGGAGAGACTGAAAGCATTATAAGCCTCACCCGGCCGCACATGCGCCCTATCGGACACCTGCTGCGATCGATAAGGTTGAAACCCTATGAAATGCGGTCGGAGACAAGACGCAGTGAAGGAATTCCCGAAAGACGGCGGCCAGATGGGACAGGCGATCCGCCTGTTCGACTGGTCCCGCACGGGGCTCGGTGACATCGACACCTGGCCCTCCTCGCTGCGCGCCATCTTGCAGATGATGGTCCAGCAGGGGCATTCGATCTGCCTTTTCTGGGGTCCTGACCTCAACATGCTTTATAACGACGCCTATCGGCCGTTTCTCGGCGGGAAGGAGGCGGGCGCCCTTGGGCAACCGTTCCACATCATCTGGTCCGACGTCTGGGACGACGTAAAACCGCTGGTGGATCAGGCGCTGTCGGGCAAGAGCACCTTTGTCGAAAACATGCGCCTCATCATGACGCGCAACGGTTATCCGGAGGAAACCTTCTGGACCTTCTCCTACAGCCCGCTTTACGATGACGAGGGCATGGTGCGCGGCCTGATCAATGTCGCCGTCGACACGACGCCCCTCGTCAAGAGCCAGCGCGAGCAGGAAATGCTGCGGCGGGAGCTGGTGCATCGGGTGAAGAACACCATGGCGGTGACAACAGCCGTTGTCAGCGCCACCATGCGCCACGCCCAGACGCTGGAAGAAGCGCGCCTGACACTTGGAAACCGCGTGGCAGCCCTTGGCAAGGCGCAAAGCCTCATTCACCAGTCGGAAAACGATGCGCTGATCGAGGCAATCGTGACCGAAAGCATGGCAGCCCATGTGGATGATCCCGCACGCATCCGCATCTCCGGTCCGGAAGTACGCGTTTCGCCGCAGCAAGCCGTTGGCCTGTCTCTTGCCGTCTATGAACTCGCCACCAATGCGTTGAAATACGGCGCTCTGTCCAATGGCAGCGGAACCATCGATATCATCTGGTCGGCCGGGGCGGACAATGCCTTTCGCTTTACCTGGCACGAAAACGGCGGACCGCCGGTATCGGCCCCGACACGCCGCGGCTTCGGCTCGCGCCTCACCGACCAGATCGTCGCCAACTATTTTTCCGGAACCGGCGCGACGACCTACGACCCGGACGGGCTGAGGTTCGAACTGGTTGGCGTTTTCCGCCAGGGCGACGATGTCTGAAGCCGGGCTAGAACTGTTTCTCAACAGGCATGCCGCTTGTGTCTGCGTGACAATCCGCCAGGCCAAGGGATCGACGCCGCGTGAGGCTGGCGCCATCATGCTGGTTGCCGCCACCGCAAGCTGGGGCACGATCGGCGGTGGGCAGCTGGAATTCATGGCGATCGACAATGCACGACGCATCATCGACGGTGAAGGTCTGGGCGAAATGGACATTCCGCTCGGTCCAGACATCGGCCAGTGCTGCGGCGGGCGCACGCTGCTGACCTTCGAGACGGTGACGCCACAGATTGCCGCTAACCTTAGGGCACGCGCTGCCGCAGAGTCTGCCGCCTTCCCCGGAGTCATGCTGTTCGGCGCCGGCCATGTGGGACAGGCACTGGCGCGCGCGCTCCTGCCCCTGCCCTTTTCGGTCACGGTGGTGGAAACACGGGCCGAGGCGCTGGAGGATCTGCCCGAGGGCATAAAAACCCGCCATGTCGCTATGCCGGAAGCGCTGGTGCCGGGCCTTGCCCCAGGCAGCGCCGTTCTCATCCTCACCCACGATCACGCACTGGATTTTCTGATCGCCCGCGAGGCGCTTGCCCGCACCGATCTGCCTTATGTCGGCATGATCGGTTCTGCCACCAAACGCGCCACCTTTCGCAGCTGGCTTTTACGGGAAACGGATGGTGCCCTCTCCGCCGATCGGCTCATCCTGCCCATCGGCGGCACAACGGTGCGTGACAAGCGCCCGGCCGTTATCGCAGCGCTGGTGGCCGCCGAACTGCTCACCGTTTATGCCAGCCTCCCCGGCGCATCTTCATAACGACCGGCGCAGCATGGCATCGCGTGCGGCGTCGAAGGCGGTCTTGTGCGGCAAACCGTGACGCGTCTGGCGGCCATCGCAAAACCCGATGTCCTGCAACTGCGATTCCGGCATCTCTTCCAGATGAAGCGCATTGCTGCGTGGCCTGCTCTTTCCGCCAAGCCACACGCCGATCTGGCGCCACATATCAAGCAGCAGTCCCGGGCGGACCATGCCTCTAATTTCGTGTAAACTCATGGACTTGCTCCCTCTATCCTGTCGAGCGAATTGTCTTTAGGATGCGGGAAAAGAGGGCGAGGATCCAATCGAAGCTTCGTCTGCATGGATCAAGAGAGTTGATGCATTGAAAATGTCGAAACAGTTCCCGCTGAATGCGTTGCGGGTGTTCGAAGCGGTCGCGCGCCACCTGAGCTTTACCAAGGCCGGGGAGGAACTTGGCCTGACACAGACGGCCGTGAGCTATCAGGTGAAACTGCTGGAGGACACGCTGGGTGAGGTGCTGTTCCTGCGCCAGCCGCGCCGGATCCAGCTGACGGATGCCGGACAGCGACTGGCGCCCAAGGTTTCCGATGGCTTTGACCTCTTGCGGGCGGCGGTGAGCGAGATGCAAGGGTCAGCGGATGCGACACTGACCATTCACGCCACCAGCACCTTTGCCAGCCACTGGCTGGCGCGTCATCTCGGCATATTCCAGCTCGACAATCCGACGCTTGCCGTGCGGCTGGAAACCTCGCAGGAGGTGATCGATTTCTCCAGGACGGAGGCCGACCTTGCCATCCGCGTCGGAAAGGGCGACTGGCCGGGCCTGCGATCGCATTTTTTGATGCGCAACCATTTCACGCCGATGCTGTCTCCAAAACTCGCCGCGACGATCGGCACCATCAAGGAACCGCTCGATCTCTTGAAGCTGAAGATCATCGATCCGAGCGATCCCTGGTGGAAGATCTGGTTCACGGCATCAGGCCATCCCGATGCGCCCCTCGAATACCAGTCGCGAAGCCGGCTCGGCGCACAGGCCGTGGAAGCCGCTGCTGCCATGGCGGGCCATGGGGTTGCGATCCTGAGGCCCGAATTTTATCAGGACGATGTTGCGATGGGCCGGCTTGTCCAACCTTTTTCGCTGACCTGCGAGGATGGCTCGCACTACTGGCTGGTCTACCCGCAATCGCGCCGCCACACCGCCAAGATCCGCGCCTTTCGCGATTTCCTCAAGAAGGCGCTGCCGGATTTTGACGCGAACCCTTTCGACGGCACGCAGTGACGCGAGAGGATCAAAGCGGCGGCAGCTTTGCCGCGCGGATGCGCTCCCATAGATCATCCTCTCGTGACGGGAGCGGCTGCGGCGGCGCAGACACGTCGAGGCGCAGGGCATCCGTGAGATCGTTGACATGCACTGGTGCGCGCCGGCTGCGGCGCAAGTGCCGTTTCAGCCAAGCCAAGAACGCGCGCCTCCACCCGGCAGAACCTCTGGTCCAGACCGCCATGATCATCTCCAAACGTGAGAATTATTTGATGTCTGGCTCTAGAGATGAGCCTCTATCCAGTGACATACCACCCGTTTCCTGCGACGTTCCAATTCAAACGCACGGGCAAGACAGAAAGAGAGCTTATCGGTGAAACTGTCGCGCAAAGTGCCGCTCAATGCAGTCAGGGTGTTCGAGGCCGTGGCACGGCTGGGCAGCTTCACCAGAGCGGGCGAAGAACTGGGCATGACGCAAACGGCGGTCAGCTACCAGATCAGGCTTCTGGAAGACCATGTCGGCGAGATGCTGTTCATCCGCCAGGCGCGGCGCAGCATCCTCACGGCCACCGGCGAGCGCATGCTGCCGAAAATCTCGGAAGCCTTCGGACTGTTGACCGATGCTTTGGCCGACGCGCGGGAACAGGCAGACGGCATTCTGGAAATCCGCTCCACGCCAACCTTTGCCTCGCACTGGCTCGCCCGCCATATCGGTGCTTTCCAGCTTCAGCATCCGGGGCTTGCGGTGCGCATCCTGCGCATCGAAAAGCCAGTGGATTTTCGTCAGGACAATGCCGATATCGCCATCTTTCGCAGTGAAGAACCGCCGGCGGATGTGGATGCGCAGGAGCTTTTCCGGCTTCAATACACACCGATGCTCAGCCCCAAACTGGCCGACACGATCGGTGGCATAAAAACGCCGGAAGACCTGCTGAAACTTCCGCTCATAGGGGGCGGCCAGGAATGGTGGCGTTCCTGGTGTGCAATGGTCAACATCGACAATCCGACCTTCGGCCCGAACTATATGGATACCTATGGCGCGCTGGATCTGGAGGGCAATGCAGCGATTGCCGGCCATGGCGTGGCTCTGCTCAGCAGCTTCTTCCACCAGGATGATCTGGATACCGGCCGCCTGATCATGCCGTTCGACATTTGCAAGAAGGACGACAGAACCTACTGGCTCATCTCGCCGAAAAGCCGGCGCAAATCGGCCAAGGTCATCGCCTTTCGCCAATGGATGACAGACACCCTGCCGTCCTGGTTGTCACCCGGTCAATAGGCCATGTCGGGGGCGTAAAAACAGCGCAGCGTATCCTCGTCGGGATAAAGACAGAGATGATACTCCTCGTCTCCGCTGCGGCGGGCCTGGCTCTGCGGCACACTGAAATCGTGGCGCCGGGTCACCAGCCGGTGTTCGCCGGGACGCAGTGAAATGTCATAACCTTGAGGGGTCACCCGAACGTTCTTCGTCGAGATCATCTGGCAATCGCCATTGTGCTCGTTGCCATTGCAACAGAAGGCTTCATATTTCCAACCGGTCAGCGCCTCGTGGGCGAACAGGCTGGACGGGAACGCAGACGCAACCACCACCAGTATCGGAATGCCTCGCATGAGCTTAGTCTCCGTTGATGTGTGCATGTCATCGTCGGTGAACGCGCCACGGTTGCCTTCACCGGCTGCTTTGCAAACATCATATTAGCGCATAAGCATGCATCGGCTAATCCGCATTTATCGCAATGCACAAATGACAGTCGCCGACAGCCTGGCGCCAGCCCCGCTCATTGCGACTTTGCATGGGAAGCACCTGTTGCAGCGCACCCTTTCCCCTTCCCTTCGGCACAAAATTTTCGCACAGTATCTGGCCGGGGAACAGGAAGGGATTCTGGAATGTACGAATATGCCATCGCCTGGGAATGGCTGAGCTTTGCCGCGCGCTGGCTGCATGTGATCACGGCCATTGCCTGGATCGGCTCGTCCTTCTATTTCATCGCTCTGGATCTGGGGCTGGTCAAACGCGCACATCTGCCGGCCGGCGCCTATGGCGAGGAATGGCAGGTGCATGGCGGTGGTTTCTACCACATCCAGAAATATCTCGTGGCGCCCGCCTCGATGCCGGAGCACCTGACCTGGTTCAAGTGGGAAAGTTATGCCACCTGGATGTCCGGCTTCCTGATGCTCGCCATCGTTTATTATGGCGGCGCGGATCTCTTCCTCATCGACCACAGCCTTCTGGAACTGGCCCCCTGGCAGGCGATCTGTCTTTCCATCGCCTCGCTGTCGGTTGGTTGGATCATCTATGACCAGCTCTGCAAATCGCCCATCGGCAACAATACCTGGGGCCTGATGGCGCTGCTTTATGTCGTGCTGGTCGCCATGGCCTGGGGTTATACGCAGGTATTTACCGGCCGCGCCGCCTTCCTGCATCTCGGCGCGTTTACCGCCACCATCATGTCAGCCAACGTCTTCTTCATCATCATTCCCAACCAGAAGATCGTCGTTGCCGACCTGATTGCCGGGCGCACGCCCGATCCGAAATATGGCCGCATCGCCAAGCAGCGTTCGCTGCACAACAATTATCT
>JAIXTO010000037.1 GCA_027483885.1 Rhizobiaceae bacterium | reverse complement strand
CGAGATGTTCTACAACCCGAAGCGCAAACATGTCAGAAACGGGATGCTGTCGCCCGTCGAGTTCGAAAAGCAGCAGAAAACGTAACCGGAGGGTGTCTACGAAACGCGGGGCTATTCAAGTAACGTTCCTTCGGGCGCCAATGAGTTTCCATCACAAATACATATTTCCCGCGCGATGACAAAAAATTATCCGCATTTTTTCTAAAGCCCCGGTTTGGAGCTGATTTACGTTTGCAACATAGCCGTGGTGGAGTTCGTGATCGAAGGCCGATGCCATAACCACAACACGAAATGCCGGCATTTCTCGCGTGACTACCGGGTGTTAGCACCGGAGGTCACGCCTTGGCCGGGTCGCCATCTTCGTCAGCTCCGCCGCCCAAACAGGCCGTAGCGCCGAGGCCAGTCATGCGCTAACATTGACACCGGACCGCTCGATGTGGGGAGGCCACCAGACGGTCGACAAGTCGAGCACTTCGCGCGCTACAGTTAGGGCAATGATTTAGCCGGGGGCCAAGAGAGGGCCGGAAGATGGAAAACGATCGGCGGTTCTTCGTAGCCATCATCGGCGGCTTTTGGAAACTCGACAAAGCCGTTACGTCGAACGCACAGCAGGAGGGCATCGCCCTCGGACGAGAGTTGGCGCAAGCGGGTTTTGGCCTGATCGTTTACTTCTCAAACGAGATGTCGCTCGAGCCGCACGTAGTGAAAGGATTTGTTGAAGCGACACCCGCCACGGTTCAAGCTCCGCTCATCCGGGTCCGCTATCCCACCATACTTCGGGATGAAGTCCGGTTTGCGGAACAGTCCAGCCGGCAAGAGCTGTTCGATCATCTTCTGTTCCCCGGGGAAGACTGGGAGGTGCCGTTCTATCAGTCGTTGTCCGCCGAGGAAGGGGTTGACGCCGTCGTGCTGCTCGCTGGCGCGACCTCGACCCTGATCGCTGGGCAGATCGCCATCGCGCGACACCTCCCTGTACTGGCGATCGACGCGTTCGGCGGGTCCGCGGCCAAGGTGTGGGCGCAACTCGCGCACGCCAATAAGGCGCAGTCGGGCGACGCTTGGGGGACGCGGCCGGCGGCCGACCTGATCGGGCGGTTGCACAAGGACTGCCGGCGCGCAGACCGCGTCCGGGCGCAGCAGCAGCAGGACCGGCAGAGGCTGGCCACCATCCTCGAACGACGCAACCAAGGCGTCTATGCGTTTGGCGCGACCGCCGCGCTGCTCGCCATCCTCGTTCTCGGCGCAGGGGCCGTGACGAACCCGGGCCAATTCATCGCGTTGATCTTTGGCGGGCTCGTCGCGGCAGGCGCCGTCGGTGCGGCGGTGCGCACCATCTTTGCGGAGCCGGGTTCGGCCGACCCCAGACTTGCGGTGCTGCTCGGCGCTGTCGCCGGTCTGGTAGCGGGGCTGGCCTATCTCGCGCCGCAGTTCGTCGGCGCTCAAAACCTGCTGGCGCCGGGGACGGCGGCAGTGGCCGCGACTGACCGGATCCAGTTTCTGTCGTCGATCATCGTCGCGCTGTCCGCCGGCGTGGGATTCGACACTATTTTTAACAGGATGCGCAAGCAGGCGGAGAGCGTAGACATCGCTCCGCCCTGAGCGAGCCGGCCGGCGACCGATCGTTGCAGCAACCGTCGCATTTCAAATCCCTTTAGCATGTTTCTCCCCCCTTGATCCGCAGGCCGATAAATGAAGGTCATGATAAGCTCTACGCTCGGCAAGATGTCCGAGTACCGCAGCCAACTCGACAAGGATCTACGGGCGGCCGGTTTCCAGACGATGCTTTGTGAGGTTTCCCGACCACCCAATAGTGATCCGGTTGCGTTTTCGCGTCAGCTGGTTTCGGATTGCGACGTCTATTTGCTGGTCATCGGCACGCGATATGGCACGAAGCCCCTCAACCTCCCCGATGAGATGCGATCCTATACCGAGATCGAATACGACGAGGCGAGCGCGAGTGGAAAGCCGATGTTTGTCTTCGCGTTGGATCAGGCTGTAGCCTTTAAGCAATTCAGAGACGAGGCACACGACGCGAATGAGCTCGAGCGAGCGGTGGCTGAGTTCCGGCAGCGCGAGGACTTCATTTATCGTTTGAAGACAAGAAAGACCGTCATCCGTGTTATCGTACCCTTTGAGACTGAGCACGAGCTTTCCAAGTTGGCGCTGCTGGCGCTGCAAGGGGCGACGCCCCAACCGTTTCGCCGCCCACTTTTGCCCGTGCACCAATACGACCTGCTCCAGATCAAGCTCTGCGGTCGGGCCGGCGTCCTCGAGGACCTGGACCGCTGGATCGACGAGGCGGAGGCGAATGTCCCGATCTGCGTCGTCGAGGCGCTCGGCGGGATGGGAAAGTCCGCGCTCGCCTGGACATGGTGGCAGTCGCGTTACAATAGCGAACGAGCCTTCGCCGGTGCGTTCTGGTACAGCTTCTACGAAGATACCGCAAACTACCGAGATCTGATGCTACGCTTAGCATCTTACATTGCTGGCAGCGATCTCTCCAATTCTGAGATTCACGACTGGGAGAAAGTGTGCCACGACGGGCTGCGCAATGAGAAGCTGCTGATCGTCCTCGACGGCTTCGAGGCGACCTTTCAGGGTTACAGCCACACCCGACGCAGCTTCGACGAGAAGGCGTTCGAGGCGCTGGAGGCTGGAACCGACGCCTACCGCAAGCGCGAGGAGCTGGTGAACTTCCGCAAGATCGCTGACGGCGAGCTCGCGCAGTTTATAAAGTCGCTGCACAAGCCGAACGTCGTGAGCAGCCGTTTCCTGATCACGACACGTTACCTACCGTTCGACCTACAGCAGGGTGCGGGCGCCCCCATTGCTGCCGTACGCGACCTTCCGCTCAACAGCTTCACGATCGAGGAGACGCGGGACTATTGGAAACGACGTGGCCTAAACGCTGCGGATTCCAAGCTCTCTGACCTGCATACCGCGGTAGAAGGCTGGCCGTTGGCCCTACAGGTGGCTTCTGGCAGCATGTCGAAGGGCGAATCCATCGCGGCGTTCTACCGGCGTGGAGCGTTCGATCCATTCCGCGAGGGCGCGACCCGGGCCGAGAAGCGCAGCGACGTCTTTGCTGCGGCCCTCAACGAGCTCGACCAACTATGCGACTGGGTTCTCCGGGCAATTTCAGCGCTGCGGTTCCCGATACCGGTTTCGATACTGTACGGATTGCTTGAGACGACCTTTTTTCGTTACGACGTCATCACCCGCGATTTGGAGGAACGCGGCATCGAATATGATGATTTTAGCCCGTCTCCAGTCGTTCGCGACGCCATCGAGCAGCACCTCCACGAAGCCATTCTGCGACTGACTGAGCGTCAACTCGTTGGCTTCGACAAGGATCGGTTGACGATACATCCGGTACTCAGTCATGCAGTCCGGAGTCGAGCGAAATCTATGCTCGACATCATCTCGGGCGCGAGTTCCATCGGCGTGCCGGATATGCCGAAGTCCGTTGTCGAGTTAGAGATCAACATAGCGCTCGTTGCACTGATGCTCGAGCACGGTATGAAGACTGAGGCGGTCTATCTCGCCGGCGACCTGCGGAACGGTCTGCGTCGGCTCAATGCAACGCGCGAGTTATTCGAGATCTACAAGCTGTTCGTCGCGATCGATGAAGAGGATAACGGCGCGGATCCCACGTTTTTAATCACTCCCGAGGATATTCCTTCAACGCCATTCGACGGGCTAGCCGCTCAAAGTGATTTTGCGCAAGGTTTGGCGAGCCTCTACGAAATTTCCGGCCGGCCGGACCTTAGCATTAAACTGCAGAAATGCCATTCAGGCGTGCATTTGTGCCTAGATCCAATGTGCGCAATGTCTTCAGAGGATTCGCTTATCGCCGTCGGCAGGTTGACAGAGGCGGAGGAGGTCGTCTTCCGCTGCGTAACAGCGGCGCAGCAGGCGATTTCGGCCCGCGACGATCTCGACGAAGCCAAGCACCGCCTTAAGCGGGAGATGACGCTCGACAACATGGGCGCACTTATGGTGCAGTATCGTAGCAAAGACTACAAACCCACGCTGCATTCCCTGAAGCGAATGTACTCGGCGATGGCGTCGCGAAATGCGGCGGCAGGTTATCTAATCTCTGCGGCGACCTACACGCTGCGCGCGCATGAGCTTGTGGCTAAGTCGGGCTGGCAGAGCTTCGGCAACATGTATGACAGTTCGGAAGACTATCTTATAGATTACAATCTCGACGTCGCCGCGATCTATAGGTACGCCGAGCGATATGCGCGCGCCAAGGCGGTCGTCGCAGAGTGCCTCGAACGCGCCGAAGTGATCGGAAGCAACAAGCGCCTCACGACGGCCCTGCTCGAGCAGGCGGAATGTGACGCGGCTATAGGCAACGAATTAAATAGCCCGGCCGCATTCAAGGTTGCGATCGACGCGATCGAACACGCCCTGGAGTTCAATCCGGGACGCCGCGGCACGGCCTGGGAAGCGAAACAGTTGCTCAAAATCGCCGATTTCCGATCGCGGCTCGGCGATTCCGCCGTCGCCGAGCATTACCTCGCCCTCGCGCGCGACGCGTCTCCTGCCAGCATCGATCGTCAGGTCGAAGCGGGCGCACTTTTTGCCGAAGCACAGATGCGGCGGCGAGCGGGCTCGACCGCGCAGGAGAAGGATCTATTGGTGCAAGCGCTCAACGCTTACCTCGCGGACACCGAGGAGGCGGCGCCGCTGATCCTGCATGGTCAGCGCCAAGCGGCGGCACGACTAAGGGAACTGGGGAACAACGACGGCCCCGCCGCCGCGGCGCTGCGACGTGTGCGACCGGCGAAGGTCTTCCCGACCCCGCTCGGGTCGCTGCGCGAGGTTGCAATTGCTGTGACCCGCGATCCGACAAAGTTCCTGCTTCCGACGTGGTCAGAACGTCGGCCGCATTGAACGTGGGCGACTTGCGTTCGCCAGTGGTCTGCCCTTCGGGCCGCAGCTTATTACTTCAGACGCTCAACCCTATGACCAGCGGTTTTTGAGAGTCCGTAACGCGGCGAGTCTGGATTTTGGACGACAGGACTGCGGCAAGGCCCAACGGATGGTTCTCACAACCCCCTTCGTCAGTGGCCGAAAGGCGCGCCGTCCCGCCTGTCCACGACGGCGCGCTGACGGTCCGCTGCCTGCGCATCTTTGCCGTTCCACCTGGGTGCAGCGAAGGTCAGCTTCCCGCCCATTTTGCGAGTTCGATGCGGCCTCAGTGAACGGCAGGTCTTGGAGATCGGGACAGCGCCGTCGAACGACCGACTTGGAGGCGCATTCCCGCCACGGCAGCATTCGCTTCTAGCCGGAACTTTCGCCTGTTACAGTTAGCGGCCTCGACGGAATGACTGTCGTGATTCCTTTGCAGAATCCGAAAAGCCCGGGGGCTTGTTTCTCACCCAAGTGACGAATGTCCGCACCGCAGGGTCTTCCACGATGGTTTCGATCGTGGAAAACTTCTTGGCTAGTTGCGCATCGGTGAAGATCGAATGGATCTGGTCGTGGCATATGCGGTGCAGGCAGACGGTTTTCTTCCCACCCTTGCTCTTGGGAACGAGATGATGCTCGTCTCTCTGATCCTCCGGGATGACGCGCTCGCACATCGGGCAGAACACAGGCTCTGGCGTAGGCTCGTTCCATAAAGCTAGCTCATCTCTGTTCTTGCGGGCCAACGCTCGATCTTTCCTGGTGTAGACCCCGGATGCTGTTCCCGAGGATGGGTGCTAGTGTTGCACGCGCACGCCAGTAGCACGAAACCATCAGAACCGTATGGCTTCTTTGAATGCGCAAAGCGGATCGAATCCTTCGAGAGGCTCTCGCAGCGAAAGGGCGCGGCCCCACAACGTGCGGGGCCGTCCTCATTCAGATTTCAGTCCGCTCGGCCAGTTCTAGTGCGTCCTCAATGTCGACGCCGAGATATCTGACTGTGTTCTCGATCTTCGTATGGCCAAGTGTTGGTTTTCACGTCAGTTTGATCCATTTTTCCATTATGCGGCGATCCACTCACGCCAGATAAAATTGTTGCCGTACAATCGACTACACCGGATCTGGTGGGACAACGCGAAATGGAAAAGCGGGTTAAATCCTGCTTAAACTCAACACTTTAACTCACCGAGGCTCATGACGTGCTTAAAGTCAGGTGCGGCGTCCCGTTTGATGTCTTGCGCACGGACGTTCCATTGATATCCACCGTACCTCTTACCACTCGGCGCATGTTGGAAAAGCTGTCGAAGGTAACCGTGTCCACCGGTTCATCGAAACGGACAGTCACAGAATAGTGCGAGCCCGAGGATGATAATGCGTTGATTTTGCCCTTGAAGGGTTGCCCAAGATACCGCCCCTGCACCCTTTGGTGCAAATGAAACGGCGGGGGATGAGCCTTGGCGAGGCGGGCGGACAAGGTGTTCCAGTCGCGTGCGCCGTTCTGCCGGGCGACCAGTTCCAGCGCCTGGGCATGGCCCAACACGGTACCGTCGGCGGCAAGTGCGCTCCTCAGAGATTTTGCGTGCGCCTTGGCTTCTGCGATGTTTCTGACTGTCATGGCATGCTCCCCAGGGCCTTGAGCCCGATACCAGCGGTTCCCCGCGCCTTCAGGGCGACGGCAAGCACAAGAGTTGCGATGACTGCAGCCACGCCATCGGCCAACGGATAGGCGAGCCAAATCGCATCCGCGCCCAACATTGCCGCAGCGATCGTGACCAAGACAGGCAACAGGATAAGCGGCTTGACCATGGTCAGAAGAGCCGCGCGGGCCGGTTGGCCGATGGCTTGGAAATAAAGCCCGAGCACAAGAACCGGTCCGGAAAAGAGATAGACCGCTCCCATGGGGCGAAGCAATCGGCCGACCTCGCCGATCACATCCGGATCAGCGACAAAGGCTGCTCCGACGACTGTGCCTTGACTCAGCAACAAAACCTCGACTGTAAGACAGTAAAGCAATGCGCTTGCTGCGGCGAGCCGAAGGACCGCATCCGAGCGGGCGTAAAGACGCGCACCGACATTGTTGCCGACTATGCTCTGCATCGCCATCGCGATCGCCATGATTGGCAGGAAGGCAAAACCGAAAATGCGTGTCACGATCCCGTAGGCGGCAATGGTCCTGGCGTAATCGGTGCTGCCTGCAAAACGTAGGGCGAGAACTACGCTGGCGGCCGAAAGCGCCATTCCGATAAAACCCAGACTGACGGGCGCACCCAGCGCAACAATACGCCTCCAACTGCCCGTCCAGCGGTTCCGCCAGAGACTGTTGAGCGGCATCATGCCACCAAGGAACGGGCGCAGTCCGGCCAGAAGGACCAGTCCCAGCGCCTGCGCCAGAACCGTGCCCGTGGCCGAACCCGCAACACCGAGTTCGAGCATCACCACCAGGATGTAGTTCAGCAGAATGTTGATAAGCGTGACCCCAAGTGACATCAGCGCCATCAATCCGGCCCGTCCTTCGTTCCTCCAGGCATCGGCATGAATACCCAGCACAAATTGTACCGGGGTTCCGAATACGGTTATAGCCAGGAAGATCCACACCATTTCGGCAACCGCACCATCGGAGCCCGCAATGCGCAGGGCGAAGCCCCACCCGCCCGCACAGAAGATCACGATCAGCATTGAAGCGATCGTCAACGCAAGTCCATGCGCGCCGGCGAAGGTCGCGTTGGCCGCGTTACGGTCGTCGGCGCCGAGCTGGCGAGCCAGCAGGCTGGACATTCCACCGCTGACAAGGGTCGAAAGCGCGATCGTCAACATCAGGACTGGAAGCGCCATGCCGACGGCCGCCATAGCGTCCGCACCAACGAAATGTCCCAGAAAGACGGCGTCGATAATACCAAGCATCCCGTTCATCACCATGATGGCGATCATAGGCAGTGCTGTGGAAACAAAAATTCTACCTGGCGAGGCAGTCAGAAAACGGTTTTCGGGCGATTGTCGCAAAGACATCACTCACTCCTCCAAAGAGGCATTTCGACTGTGATGGGGGCCTGCATTGCCACCGACGAAATGCTTCGAGGGTGAGAAAAAATCATCTTATGCCGGGCTTTACCGTGACTTGCGTCTGCAGGCGGCAGGTACTCGGAACCTTTGCGAGAAAAGCCAGCAAACTCAGCGATTGTCAATAGAAGCGTGCGTGAGAATTCTGCACGCGGCCCAATGGCGGCTGGCTTTTGACCGCCCGATGAGCGACGACCTTCAACCGGTCATGCGCTATCATTGGACATCCTACGGTGAATAGTCCGCTGATGGCGCACAGGCGACTTGCGCCGCCACAGAGCTATGTCCTCTCTCGGGCATGAGTGATGACGACCTCCACGACCGAATTGAAGGCGCGAAGCGGTGATTGAGTGCGGGCCGCGGGTGGCGCATCAGAATCGCGTTGCCAGCATCGTGCTCTTGATGGGATCCGAACCGCGGACCACCTCGGCCGGCAAGCCGACGCGGAAGGGAATCAAGTAGTTGCCCGAGTCCGGCATATCGGCATCTTGCCTTCGGTACGCTAATCGCATACCATGGATATGGCGAGAAGAAGGCTCCTACAATGACGACGGTTGAGAAGATTACCATTGCACTGACACCTGAGATGGCGGGATTTGTGCGAAGCGCGGTCGATGCTGGCGAATATGCGTCGACTAGCGAAGCCATCCGCGACGCCGTGCGTGAGTGGAAGGAAAGACGGGATTTGCTTGGTTATACAGTCGAGGATCTGCGAACCCTTGTTCAGGAGGGCATCGACAGCGGTCCGAGTTCGCGTTCGACGATGGCAGAGGTAAAAGCTGCCGCGCGCCATCGCATTGAATCTTCACGACGCGAAAGCTAACTATGCTTTCTATTGTCCGCACGGATCGTGCCGATGAGGACCTGATCGAAATATGGTCCTACATTGCCGTTGAAAACATAGTCGCAGCTGATCGAGTTCTCGATGCGCTTGAGGCGCGCTGGCAGCATCTCGCACGACACCCGTACTCGGGAGTGGCGCGCGACGACATTGCACCGGGTATTCGGCATCTGGTCTCAGGCGAGTATCTAACTCTTTATCGGCTCACTGGCGGCGCAGTCGAAATCATCCGCGTGCTGCACGGGCGCCGAAAGATTTCCTCCCAAGTCGTTGTTTAAGGGTGGCCTGTCAGCGTTGCTACTGGCACGAAAACCACCAAAGCGACATCGCACGCGTGGCATATCGCCGATTTATGGAACTTCTTGTGTCATGCCCGAATGTTGAACATCGAGGGTGCGGATAAAACGTTGGACTGTTTCATAAGATCAGGCCGAGGCTTTTACGATATTCGACCGGGCTGAGCGATCCCAGCGATATCTTGATGCGCTTCTCATTGTACCAGCGGATATAGGCATCCACCTCGCCGAAGAACTGTTCGATTGTCATGGCCTTACAGTCTCGGGGATAGAAGAGTTCGGTTTTCAACCGGCCGAAGAAGCCTTCGCAAGCGGCGTTGTCTTGCGAGCAACCCTTTCGGGACATCGAGCGAACCAGCTTCGCTTCGCTGATCCGGGTTAGCCAGCCTGCCTCCTGGTGGTCCGAGTTTTCGTCCGCACCCCCACCGGCTCAGTTCCGCGCGGAAAGCAACAAGCGTCATCGCCACGTCATACGCATGCGCTACATACGATTCATTCGAATGAATCGGACGACGTGCATGCAAAGAGACAGTTGGCAGATCATTCGAGACCGCTTGGCCGGCGACATCGCCTCGGGCAAGCTTGCTCCTGGCGCGCGCCTGCCGACAGAACCGGAGCTCTGCGTGGCATTTGGTGCTGGCCGGCATTCGGTGCGGCGGGCGGTTGCCTCTCTCGCGGTGGAGGGCAAGCTCCGGGTCGAGCAGGGGCGTGGGACCTTCGTCGAAGCAGCGCCGCTCATCATCTATAACATCGGCCGGCGCACCCGCTTTCGCCAGAACCTTCTGGAACAGGGTATTGCGCCCGCAGGCGAACATCTTTCGGCCGAGATCATACCGGCACCGGCAAGGGTGGCTCAGGCGCTTGGTCTTGCCGAGGATACGCTCGTCCACCGCATCCTGCGCCGCGGCTTTGCGGACGGAGTGCCGATCAGTCTGGGAATGGCCTTTCACGAAGCGGCACTTTTCGCCGACCTCGGCGCCCGACGCGCTGCGGGCACCTCCGTAACTGAAATCTATCGCGATCACGGGATTACGGACTATTTCCGCAAGCGCACGACCATCTTCACAAGGCGGCCGGAACCCGATGAGGCAAGACTGCTCAGCCAGCATGTCGATCATCCCGTCATTGTGCTGACCAAGACGGACGTAACCGCCGACGGCCGTGCGATCGGTTACTCGGAAGCGATCTGGGCCGGAGACCGCGTGCAGTTCAGTTTTGATACCCTCGACGACCCAGACCCCTCCCCGTCCTCCCGCGACTAGGTTCGGTCCGCGAAAGGAATAATGATGATTGATGAAATGACCGGCGTCGCCAACTCCGGAATGCCTTGCCATGCCCATCTTCTCGACACTCTGGCGCGTGCCGATGATGGCGCGCTGAAGACCTTCGCAGAGGACGTGCTCCCCCTGCTTGGCGAGATCGAGGTGGTTCAAAGCCGCACCGGGCTTGTCATGCTCCCCATGCGCGACACCGTTGCCGGCACCGATTTTCATCTGGGTGAGGTGCTTGTCGCGGAAGCCCATATCCGGGTCAAAGGCGGGGAGACCGAAGGCTACGGCATGGTCATCGGCCGCGATCTTGAGCGCGCCATGGCTATGGCCGTGATCGACGCCGCAGCGATGGCGGGAGCGGACAAAGAGCGTCTCGCGCACTTCGTCGAGGCGCAAGCTACGCGCATTTTGACGGCTGACGAACAGCGCCTGCGCGCAGTTGAAGCGACACGCGTCGAGATGGAAACGTTCTGATGACGATCCAAAGTCCCAAAACGCACCCTGATCTAGTCGTGCCAGTTCGAAATCTGTCCGAGGCACGCGCAAACGCCACCTATGAAGCCCTGATGTGGGCGCTCGCGCGGCCTGGCGAGATCCGGTCGTTGCCGGGTAGCGATCCTTTCGCGCTTGCAGAAACCCTTGTCGATCGGGAATGCCGGGTCTTCGCCTGTGATGCCAGTCTCTCCGAAAGGATTGCCGCAACCGGCGCCTATCTCACGCCCGCGGCTGAGGCAGATCACGCCTTCCTCGCGCTCGATACGCCAGACGGTCTCGCTGCACTGCGCGACGTGCCGACCGGTTCGCATCTCTATCCGGATGAAGGGGCAACCGTTTTCGCTCCAGCCGATATCGGAAGCGGTCGGGGTCTCCGGCTGTCAGGCCCCGGCATCGAAGGCGCCGTGGAGATCTGGATCGGCGGCATCCCGGACGAAGTCTGGGCGATCCGGAGTGCCCGCTGCGAATATCCGATTGGCTTCGAACTCTTCTTGATCGACGGCGACAGAGTGCTCGGCCTGCCGCGATCCGCAACGATTGAGGTGCTGTGATGGCCTATGTGGCGACCCGTGGCGGTGAGCGCGCCATAGAACAGTCCGAGAGGCTTTATCGTGCCGGTCTCGGCGACATCGATGCACAGCGTGTGGCGGCCATCCGCCAGGCGCTGCCCTGGCTGATCGACCGGGTGATGGGCGAAGCCTCGCTCTATGAGCCGGATCTGGCCGCGCTTGCGCTGGCACAGTCCGGCGGCGATCTGTACGAGACGGTTCTTTTGCTGCGTGCCTGGCGCACCACCCAGCCGCGGCTTGCGATCGCAGAGCCGGTCACGCAGGAGAGCCTGTTTACCGTGCGGCGGATCTCTGCCGCCTTCAAGGACATTCCGGGCGGTCAGATCCTAGGCCCAACGCTTGATTATTCCCACCGCCTGCTGGCAACCAGCGTGCTGGAGGGGCAGCCGTTTGTTCCAATGCCGGTGGAACCCGCCGCCCGTCCCGCGCCGGCCCATCAGCCGTCTCTTGCGGCCTGGCAGAAGGCCGTCGGACTGGTTGCCGATGTTTCCGCCACGCCCGTAGCCCCGGAAGACATTCCGGACCTGACCCGGGAACCGCTGCTTTTCCCCGCCAAGCGGGCGCATACGCTGCAGAGCCTGGCAAGGGCCGATACAGGCGGGGTGTTGGCGCTCGGTTATTCGGCCATGCGCGGTTACGGCAATGCCCATCCGACCGTCAATGAACTGCGCCTCGCCGAGGCAGAGCTAAGGGTACGCCACCCGCGCGGCACGGTGTTCTCTGCCGGGCGCGTGAAAGTTTCCCAAGCTGAGGTCACCAACAAGGGGAAGTCAGGCAAGCTCGAACTCGGCTTCTGCGCGACGCTCGGTTGGAACGAGGTCAAGGTTATTGCCGGTGCAACGCTGGATCTTAACGCGCCGGCCGCGCCAAAAAACTCGCCGGTAAACGAGGAGTTCTTCCTCTACCACACAGAGCCGGTAGAGGCCTCGGGCTTCTGCATCCACTTCAAGCTGCCGCATTACGTCACCTTCCAGTCCTCGCTGGATGCGCTGCGCGACGCCAAAGCCGGGACGGCTGCGCATGCCACATCCTCAACCATCCAGCGCCAGGAGGAGCCGGCATGAGTCTTTCAAACCTCACCAGGCCATGGGAAGCCTTCAGCTACGGCTTCCTCGACGCGTCCGCCAAACGCGAAATGCGTCGCAAGATGCTGAAGGCGATTGCGGTTCCCGGCTGCCAAATGCCCTATGCCAGCCGCGAAGTACCCATCGCCCGAGGCTGGGGAACCGGCGGATTGCAGGTAACGCTGACACTGATCAAGCCGTCGTCGTCGATCAAGGTCATTGATCAGGGCGCCGATGACGGCGTCAATGCCGCCTCGATCCGTCGCTTTATCGCCCGCGTCTCCGGCGCCGCCGAGACGATGGATACGCTGGAAGCCTCCATTCTACAGAGCCGTCACCGTATTCCGGAGGAAAAACTGCGGGACGACCAGATCCTGGTGCTGCAGGTTCCAAACCCGGAACCGTTGCGCCCCGTGGAGCCCAACATGTCGGCGGCACGCGAAATGCATGCAGATGCCGATTACAGCCGGCTGTGGCTGACCCTCTATGAACAGATCGTGCGCTCCGGTCGCATCATGCAGGGCGCCGCCTATCCGGCGCTGGTCAATGGCCGGCATGTGATGACACCATCACCGATCCCCCGCTGGGACGTACCAAAGCTCCACATGGCGCGGCACCTCACCTTCCTCTCCGCCGGTCGTGAGAAGCGGCTGTTTGCCGTGCCACCGTTTACCCGCGTGGAACCGCTTGTCTTCTCCGACGTGCCTTACAAGGTGGAGGACCACGCCAGCCTCACCTGCGACCGCTCCGGTGTGAAAGGCTACTTCATGAACGAGATCCCGAAGGACGACGGGACGTCGGCGCACGAACTCTCCGACAGCCAGTTCGGCGTCAAGGCGATCCGCCGCAACGAAGGCGAAACCGTTGCCATCGGCGACACCTGGTACAAGAACGGGACATTCACCCAATGACGCTTCAGGAACTACACATCCGGGCGGCGGCCCTGCAGCAACTGCCGCCACAATTGATGACCACGCCGCCGCTCCTGACGATGACCGCCATCAGCAAACGCTACGGCGATGTCACTGCGCTTCAGGATGTATCGGCCAAGGTCTATCCGGGCGAGGTTCTCGGCATCGTCGGCGAAAGCGGCTCCGGCAAATCCACGCTGCTCAGGATGATGAACCTGGAAGATATCCCGGATGAGGGCGACTACAGGCTAGATCTGCCCGGGCTCGGCGGCAACCTCTTTCACCTTGATCGTCTCGAGCGCCGTATGCTCTGCGCCCGCCAGATCGGCATTGTCTACCAGAACCCGCATCTCGGCTTGCTGATGAACCATAGCAGTTCCGGCAATGTGGCGGAACGGCTGCTGATCGCCGGCGAGCGCAGTTTCGAGGCGCTGAGGGCAAGGGCGCGCGACGCGCTCGACGCCTCAGAATTCCCGCTTGCCCGTATGGATGCCCGGCCCGTCGAACTTTCGGGCGGCATGCAGCAGCGCGTGCAGCTTGCCAAGGCCATTGCGCTCGAACCGGCGCTGCTGCTGCTCGACGAGCCGACGACCGGGCTTGACGTCAGCGTCCAGGCGCTGGTGCTCGATACCCTGAAACGGCTGCAGCGCGACCGGGCGATCACCATGGTGATCGTCAGCCACGACCTTGGCGTCATACGAACGATGGCGGACCGGGTTATGGTCATGCGACGCGGTAGCGTGGTGGAGGAAGGGCTAGTCGACCAGATCTTCCAGGATCCGCAGCATGCCTATACCCAGCAACTCGTACACGCGAAACTGTGAGGTGGTGATGCAACCGGTTCTCCACGTCGAGGGTCTCGCCAAGACGTTTCACATGCACCATCTGGACCAGCGCCTTCACGCGTTCTCCGGCATCGGCTTCACGCTACATGCGGGGGAATTCCTGCTCTTGAAGGGAGCAAACGGCGTCGGCAAATCGACACTTCTGCGCACGCTCTATCGCAGCTACCTGCCACGGTCCGGCCATGTCTGGTATCACACGGCAGAGGGGCGGATCGATCTTGCCCGCGCCGCCGATGTCGATATTGCCCTACTACGACGCCGAGAGATTGGTTTCGTTACGCAGTTCCTGATTGCCCGTCCGCGCGTCGCGGCAGAAGAGATCGTCGCCGAACCGCTCCGTCAGGCAGGCATCGCACAGCCAGAGGCGCTGAGCGAAGCGCGCCGCTGGCTTGAGGAGTTCGGCGTCAAGCGCGACCTCTGGCGCGCCTACCCCACCACATTTTCTGGCGGTGAACAGCAAAAGGTCAATCTGGCCCGGGCACTGATCCTGCCGCAACGACTGCTGCTGCTAGATGAGCCGACGGCTTCGCTCGACGTCAATGCCCGCGCCGCACTGGTCCGCCGGCTTGCCGATCTGAAGGCACAAGGCGTCGCCATGATCGGCGTCTTCCATCATCCCGGCGACGTGGCAGGCCTCGTCGACCGCGACATTGAACTGAAATCCGAGGAGATAGACGGCCATGTGGATATCTGATTTTCGCGTCGTACTGGCAGACCGCGTCATCGAACGTGGCTCCATCCGGGTCGAGGCCGGCAAAATAGCGGAGATTGCGGATACGCCGGTGGTCGGCGCCGAACTCTTCGGCGATGGACTTCTGCTTTTGCCCGGTTTCGTCGATATGCACGGCGACATGGTGGAGCGCGAAGTGGAGCCGCGGCCGAATGTGCCGATGCCCCTGGAACTGGGCCTACGCGACCTCGATCGGCGGCTGGCGGTGGCCGGCATCACGACCGCCTATGCGGCCGTTTCCTTCAGCCCCTCCTCCACCTACGGCCATCTGCGCAGCTACGAGCACACCAGCGCCATCATCCGCGCACTGAAATCGATGGGGCCGCAACTGCTTGTCGATCACCGGGTCCACGCCCGCTTCGAGATCACCTTTCCGAAGGCCTTGAGCGTTATCGAGGCACTCATTGCCGAAGGTGCGGTAGACCTGATCTCGCTGACCGACCACACACCCGGACAGGGCCAGTACCGCGACATAGAACGGCATGTCGAAAAGATGGTCCGCGAGCGGGGTCTGAGCCGGGAGGAAGCCTCCCAGTCGATCGCCAAGCGTATCGAGGAGCGCACCCAGCCCGCCGAAATCATGGCGCAAACTTTGAGCGCGATCTCCGAAACCTGCCGTGCCCATGGCGTGGCGCTTGCCAGCCACGACGATGACACGCCCGCAAAGGTGGCGCTGATGCAGGATCTGGGTGCCGCAATCAGCGAATTTCCGGTGACGCTGGAAGCCGCGTGCGAAGCCCGCGCCAGAGGGCTCGCGACAGCCATGGGTGCACCGAATGCGTTGCGCGGGCAGTCCTATTCCGGCAACCTTTCTGCACGGCAGGCGCATGCCGAGGGCGTGCTGGATATCCTCGCTTCCGACTATCACCCGTCTGCGATCCTGCCGGCGATCCTGGAACTGGCAAAGGCCGATCCGGCCGGTCTTGCCGGTGCCACCCGCCTTGCAACGCTTAACCCTGCAAAAGCACTCGGTCTGTCGGATCGAGGAGAGATCGCGCTTGGCAAACAGGCCGATTTCGTCATCGCCGACGACAGCGGAATCGGCCATGTGCGCGCGACGATCCGCAGTGGCGGCAAGATCTATTCCGACGGATCGATTACCCGCACCCGTGCGGCCTGATCGCACGTCATCTGACCAGGCTCGGGCCGGCGGCGAAAGCTGCCGGCCCTTCTTGTGGCGCCTGTCTGGCGCACTGTAACCCTTGGCCCGACCACTGTCTCCTTGGCTTATGTCGGCGTCACAAATCCGCAAGAATAAATTCATTCGAATGATATCGCGCTGTCACAGACGAGGGCCAGCATTGGCCCCATGGAAAAGCACAATCTCACCCTGAGCGGCCTTGGCCGCAGCTTTGGCTCCACCCGCGCGGTGGACGGCGTCAGCCTCGACATCGGTCCCGGCGAATTCGTCGGGATCATCGGCCGCTCCGGTGCGGGCAAGTCCACCCTCCTCCGACTGATCAATCGGCTGATCGAACCGACAGATGGCCGCATCGCCTTCGGAGGCCAGGATATCACCGCCCTCAAGGGGAAATCCTTGCGGGAATGGCGCCGCCAATGCGCGATGATCTTTCAGCAGTTCAACCTGATAGACCGTCTGGACGTACTCACCAATGTGCTGGTCGGCCGGCTTGCCGCACATGGCTTCGCCAGCTCGATGGCCATGCATTTCACCGATGCGGAACGGGCACTGGCGATCCGGGCACTTGATCGCCTGGACCTCGCACCCCAGGCGCTCCAGAAGGCGGGCACGCTCTCTGGCGGACAGCAGCAGCGCGTGGCCATTGCCCGCGCCCTGGTGCAGAACCCCCGCATCCTGCTGGCAGATGAGCCCATCGCCAGCCTCGATCCCGGCAATGCGACCCGCGTGATGGACGCGCTGCGTTCGATCAACAACGAGGACGGCATCACCGTCCTCGTCAACCTGCACACGCTGGATACGGCGCGGGCCTATTGCGACCGCATCATCGGCATGCGCGCCGGTCGCGTCATCTTCGACGGCGGCGCCCACCAACTCACCGGCGAGGTCGTCCGCGATATCTATGGCAGCGACGATCTCGGCGAATTCAACGAATCCGTAACCTCGACGGCAATCCGCCCGGCGGTTGACGCCTGACCCTTACCCCCAATGGAGAAACCCATGCGATTTCTTGCCGCCACCGCGCTTCTCGCCCTCGTATCCGTTCCCGCGATCGCCGCCGACTGGAAGACCGACTACAAGGTCGTCCGCTTCGGCGTCACCTCGGCCGAGAACGAAAAGGACCGCCTCGCCCGTTACCAGCCGTTCAAGGACTACCTGAAGCGTACGCTTGGCGTCGATGTCGAGATCTTCACCGCCGGCAGCTATGACGGCGTGATCCAGGCGCTTGCGGCAAACCAGATCGAATTCGCCTTCCTCGGTTCGTCCGCCTATGCCGCCGCGTATACCGAGACCAAGGGCGGCGTCGAACCGCTCTTGACCTCACAGCAGGAAGACGGTTCGACCGGCTATTATTCGATCGTCGCCGTGCGTTGCGATAGCCCCTACAAGAAGATTGAAGACCTGAAGGGCAAGGTTCTCGCCTTCGCCGATCCGGACTCGACCAGCGGTTATGCCGTGCCGAACTACAACCTGGTCAAGCAGGGCTTCGAGCCTTCGACCTATTTCTCCGCCACCCCCTTCTCCGGCAGCCATGAGGCAGGCGTGCAGGGCGTGGTCAACGGCCAGTTCGATGCTGCCGCCACCTATATCAACAACGAAAAGAGCGGCATCCCCCAGCGCATGGTCTCCAAGGGCATGATCAAGCCCGGCGAAGTCTGCTGGATCTGGAAGTCGCCCGAGATCACGTCCGGCCCCTTCACCGCCCGCAAGAACCTGCCGGCGGAAATGGTTAGCGCTATGAAGGATGCCGTGAAGAACGTGCCGACAGCCGATCCGGCAGCCTTCAAGGAAATGAGCGGCGCAGATAGCTCCACCGCCAAGGCCTATGTCGATGTCAATCATGACCGATACCAGTGGATCGTCGACATGCGTGCCTGGCTGAAGGCACAGCGCAAGAGCTGATCAGACCAGATCGAAGGGCAGGCTTGAAGGCCTGTCCTTTTCTTTTCCCGGGACAGAGCAGCCATGACAGCCGCCATATCGTCGTCAACCGCCATCGCCGATTTCGAGCGCGCCTTCGCAGCGCATCGCCATCGCGCCCGGATGCAGAGCGCGCTGGTGGTGATCGTTCTTCTGGCACTTTTCCTGCTGACCGCCGATTTCTCCAATTTCTTCAAAGTGGCGCAGGTCACACTGTCGGATGGGACGCGCGCCGAACGCTGGATCCTGCTCGCCGGCCTGCCACGTCTCGGCGAATATCTGGCCAAGACCATCCCGTCACTCGGCTGGGACACCTTGGCTTCAGACATCGCCACATGGTTTTGGCGCTGGAAGATCTGGGCATCGCTGCTGCTGGAGACGGTTCTGATCGCCTTCATGGCAACGGCGCTCGGTGTCGCAGGTGGTTTCGTGCTCTCATTTCTGGCATCGCGCAACCTGTCGCCCAACCGGTGGGTTCTGACGATCACCAGACGCTGCCTCGAAATCGCGCGCACCGTCCCAGAACTGGTCTTTGCCTTGATCTTCGTCTTCTGTTTCGGTGTCGGGCCAATGGCCGGAGTGCTGGCGATTGCGCTTCACACCTGCGGTTCACTGGGTAAACTCTACTCCGAGGCCAATGAAAATCTCGACATGCGGCCACTGGAAGGCGTCAAGTCCTCCGGCGGAAGCTGGGCAGACCAGATCCGCTACGGTGCCGTGCCACAGGTGCTGCCGAACATCATCAGCTACACGCTGCTGCGCTTCGAGATCAACGTCCGGTCTTCTTCGGTCATCGGTTATGTCGGCGCCGGCGGTCTCGGCCAGGAGTTGCGTACGGCCGTCTCCCTGCAGGAATACACCGATCTCTCTGCCCTCTTCATCATCATCCTGGTTTCGGTCTTCATCATCGATTGGGGATCGGAAAAGCTGCGCCACAGGCTCATCGGCCTGGAAAGGACCTGACGATGCTGACCACGATCTCTCCGACGGAAATTGCCGACTGGCGTCAGCGGATGCCGCAGGCATTCCGCCAGCCGCTCTCCGTCCGGCTACGCCGACTGGCACTCCTTTGGGGATTTGCCGCGCTGTTTGCATGGTGCCTCTATGATTTCGGCTTCTCACCGGAGCGCATCGTCACGGGGTTTGGACGGCTTGGACGTGTCCTCTCGTTCATGTTTCCACCGCATGTCTGGACCGAATGGGATGAGATCGACGCAATCCTCGAAGGACTCGGCGAGACCCTCTCGATGGCTTTTCTCGGCACCATTTTGGGTGCAATCCTGGCCTTCCCGCTGTCCTTCCTTGGCGCCAAGACGATCAACCGGCTGCCGCTGCTGCGGTTTGGAGTGCGCCGCGGGTTCGACATCATCCGCGCCTTCGAAACACTGATCCTGGCGCTGGTCTTCATCCGCGCCTTCGGGCTTGGACCTCTGGCCGGCGTCATGGCCATTGCCGTCAGCGAGGTCGGTGTGCTGGCAAAGCTCTATGCGGAAGCCATCGAGAACATTTCCAACAAACCGGTGGAAGGGGTCGTCGCCTCAGGCGGTTCGCGCCTCCAAGCGGTCCGCTTTGCCATGATGCCCCAGGTCATGCCGGTGCTTCTGTCGATCACGCTCTACAATTTCGAATCCAACGTGCGCTCTGGGACCATTCTCGGCATCGTCGGTGCCGGCGGCATCGGCTTCCTTCTATCTGACCGGATCGGGGCCTATCGATGGGACGAAGCCTGGTCGATCATCCTGCTGATCATCGCAATGGTCTATGTGATCGACGCTCTGTCTGCCACCATCCGCGCCCGTTTCATCGGCACCATGGGGACGACACGATGAAGATGTTGAGTGAACAGCCGACCATCCATGAAACAGCCAGCGTGATCGACTGCGACATTGGTCGCTGGACCGAGATTCAGGCCCATGTGAGCATGCGAGAGAGCAAGTTCGGCGACTACTCCTATATCGTCAAGAACGGCAATGTCGTCTGGTCGACGATCGGCAAGTTCTGCTCGATCGCTGAGGGTGCGCGGATCAATCCGGGCAATCACGCCACCTGGCGCGCCAGCCAGCATCATTTCACCTATCGAGCCGCCCAGTACGGCCTTGGCGATGATGACGCGGCGTTCTTTCAGTGGCGCAAGGATCACTGGGTCACCATCGGCCACGATGTGTGGATCGGTCACGGCGTGACCGTGCTGCCCGGCGTGACGATCGGAACAGGCGCGGTGGTCGGTGCTGGTGCGGTCGTATCCAGGGACGTGGAACCCTATACGATCGTCGGCGGCGTTCCAGCACGCGTCATCAAGCGACGCTTCAGCGAGGCCCAGGCCCCTGCACTTCTGGAGATCGCCTGGTGGGATTGGTCGCACGATGCCCTCAGCCGCGCACTCGCCGACATCCGCGGGCTGTCGATCGACGCCTTCATCGAGAAATATCGGCCGGGCACATCTGCGCCGGTCGCGAAACTGGAGGCAGAGGCCGGTGAGTAACTATGTGACTTTGGACGACCTGACCGTCGCCTTCAATGGGGTAAGGGTTCTAAATGCGATCAACCTCGCCATCGGTCGTGGCGAGACGCTTGGCCTGGTCGGCGAATCGGGCTCCGGCAAGTCAGTGACCTAGCTTGCAGCACTTGGTCTGCTGCCGACAGCGGCAAGAGTCACTGGCCGCGCTACGCTCGATGCTGACCATCGGTAGCCAGATCGGTGAAGCGCATGGCGTAACGGTGCTAGCCGCGGGACATATACCACAAGTACACGGTGCGGGACCACAAGGGCCTCTGGATCGTCACCGCGCCGGCCACCTCCTTCGTCAAAACATACCGGCCAATCCGCCGGGCGATATCAGCCACATTCGCACCGGCTATCTCGTCTGGCATCTGGATGCGGACGGCCTCAGCCACGACGTGGTGCGCCCCCGCCTTTTTCTCAGCATCGACGCCAGCAATTGGACCGAGCATGCGAAGACCACGACCTCACTGTCTGAACGCCCTTTGCCGACGCGGCTTGCCTGAACCGACACTGATTTCATTCCTGATTTGAACAAGGACGTCCCATGGCCCACAAAATTGCAGTCACCGTCATGTGCGATGGAAACCGCCCGGATTTCATCACCGACGAGACGACCCCCGTGATGGCATCACTCAGGCGCGGCGGCACCTGGTTTGCCAATCAGCGCGGCATATTTCCGTCCGCGACCCGTGCGTCCTCCGCCTCAATCGCGACCGGGTGCCATCCGCTTGGCCACGGTTTGCGAGGCAACTGCATGGGTCTGCCGATCGAAGGCGGTTTCGAATTCCACGATGCGGGCAAGCCGGAATTCTTCGATACCTATCGCCGCCACTATGGCCGCATGTTGACCCGTCCGGCCCTGTCGGAGCGCGTCGCAGGTCTCCACGGCTCGATTATCGCCAGCAACGCCTCGCCAGGCGCTGCCTTCTTCCATGACAGCTATAGCCATGCCCACATGTACCACCGCGAACTCTGCTATGCGCCAGGCCGCATCCCCACTGGCGAAACCTTGACGACCGCAGCCGGATACGAGGGCGATGCGATCGTCACCCGGCGCTTCATCGAGGCTTTGTCGGGAAAACGTCCCTCCTCCGCCACCCTTTGGTTGTCAGAACCCGACAAGTCGATGCATGCAGCTCCGCTTGGCTCCGAGGTTCATCTCGCAGCGCTTGCCGGTGCCGACAGGCTGGTCGGCCAGGTAGCAGAGGCCGTGGAACGGTTGCGGGATGAGGGCCATGACGTGCTGTTCATCGTCGGTTCGGACCATGGCCACGAATCCGTCACCGAGGCGATCCCGGTCGAACGCCGGCTGTTCGAAGCCGGCTTCAAGTCGTCGCTCGACGGACCCGAAATCGTAGTTGCACCGCAAGGCTGCGCCGCATTCATCCATTTCGGCGGCATTGCTGCCGGTCGGCGTGTTGAGGCAGCCGACTGGTTGCGCGAACAGCCCTGGGTGGAAGATGTGTTCATGGGTGAGGATCTGGCCGAACTTGGTCAGATCCCCGGTGACGACATCATCGCCATCGACATGGCCAAGACCGAAGGCGCCAACATCAACGGCGTTCCGGGACTGTCCGCCATGGCAGTGCGTTTCGACGAGGAGATCGGCGAGGTTCGCCGCGATTGCGGCATGCATGGCGGACGTGGTCGTTATGAGACCAATCCCGTACTGATCATGGTGGGTGAAGGTTTCGAGGCTGGCCGCAAAGTGACCGAAGATAGCTCAATCACGGATATTGCACCGACGATCCTGAGCCATCTCAGTTTGCTGGAAAAGGATATGGACGGAAGGGCGCTGCAGGGCCGATAGAGGCGCGTGACAGGCAAGTTCGACCTCGAAATTTGACGCCACGGCAGGAAAAGAACCTCAGAGTATGGCGCCCAAACGAGCGGCCTGAAACGCGGCCTTCGACCCGCAAATCGTGGATCCGACCGACAAGTCGGATCCACGATTTGCGGACGAGATAACCCTACCCTCGGGATTTTTCATGACATCACCTGACACGTCGAAGGATAGCGACACGACGACGCCCTCCATTGCTCGGAGTGGAACCTTTGCGGCCCTCAGTTATCGTAACTATCGACTGTTCTGGTATGGCAACTCGATCTCCTTTGTCGGAGACTGGCTTGATCAGATCGCCCTGAACTGGCTCGTGATCTCGACGACGAACGACCCGGTGATGCTCGGTTTGGTAAATTTGTGCCGCGGGCTGCCGATCATGCTGTTTGCAATGTTCGGCGGCGTCGTTGCCGACCGTGTCGATCGAAGAACGATGCTCATCTGGACACAGGCGCTGGCCATGTCCGTCGCCATCGGCCTGGCATGTGTTGTCACCTTCTTCAACGCATCGATCTGGTTGATACTGATCCTTGCGGTCTGCCGCGGTATGATCGTGTCCTTCAACCTGCCGGCCCGCCACTCGCTTGTCTACTATCTTGTACCGCATGAGGCGATAGCGAGCGCGGTATCGTTAAATTCGATGGCACTCAATCTCGCAAAGATCATCGGACCTTTGGCGTCGGCCGGGCTCATTGCCAGCTTTGGCGTCACGGCCTGCTTCATCGCAAACGCGCTGAGCTTTACCGTCGTGATGGCTATGCTCCTGATGCTCGACTTGCCGCCTCAAAAGGTCACACGCAAGCAAGAGAGCTTCCTCTCCAGCCTTCTGGGTGGCTTTCGCTATATGGGCCGCGAACCCGTTTTGCTGATGCTGGTTGCCGTCGCGCTGGTTCCGACATTCTTCTGCCAGCCCTATATCCAGTTTCTGGCGGTCTTTGCCGCACAGGTCTTCCATACCGGCGCCAGCGGCCTCGGCTTGATGACTGCGCTTGCTGCGGCAGGGTCGATATGTGGCGGTCTACTTGCCAGTCGTTTGCAGCGGGATGAGAGACGCGGCTCGACCATGCTGATCTTCATGGCAGGCTTCGGCCTCTCGCTGATCCTCGTCGCCATGGCGCCGACCATGTATTGGGCAATCCCGGTGCTGTTTGCAGCAGGCGCTATGCACATAGCCTACAATTCTTCCAATAATACAATTTTGCAACTGACGGTCGCCGACGAGTTTCGAGGGAGGGTCTTGTCTTCTCTCTTCATGACGCGCGGCTTGATGCCGATGGGGACCGCCGCTATGGCTCTTCTCTCGACAGTGACAGGACCAAGGCCCGCTATGGCATTGATGTCCTTTATCGTCGTGGTCTTCGCCTTACTCTTGTGGATGCGTATGCCGAAGCTTCGCCAACTGAAAGTTTGATTGATCGCTGGCAAAGATCTGATCATCTGCGGCTGTGTGTCACGGCGACGGGATCACGCGATAGCGGTTTTTTCACCGAGCAACACTCGGCCTGAGAGCGACGATCCACTCATCAGCTTGCCTGCTGTGGCCCGCTGATATTCCCTCCGGCCGAGCCGGAATACGCCGTGGATGGCAAAGAGCTACACTACGGGACACGATCCTACCTCAGCGCATACTCGGTGTTGGAGAGCGGAAATAATTGCCGCTCGCCAGCCAACTCTCCCTACCCCTCTGATTTTTCGGTCGTGGCGAGTTACCGTTTTTGGCGTCATTGACGACTTTATTCCCAAAGGTGATGCCCAAGCCGGAAGCGGCGCCAGCCGCCTTCATTCACCGCTCGCCAGGCAGCCGGCTTTCACTGCCCCTTCATTGTGCGGATCACAAAAAGGCGCAGATGATCCTCGAACATGCGGAATTCATTTCCGCAAAGCATGCCTATAGATCTCATTGGGAGGAATGGCTGGAATGGGGCCGGAGAACGAACCCGCTTCGCGGGAGGGCGTCTGCGACTGAGGTAGAAGGCGTAGGCTGGAGTCGGCGCCTGGATTGAACATCGCCCGGCAAGGGCAGAGCATGACAAGCTTCTTCAACAAAGGAGCCTGATCATGCAGTACCCCGATCTCGACACACCTATCAGCCCGCTGCGCCAGCGGTTGATCGACGACATGAACATGCGGCGTTTCTCACGCGAAACGCAGCGCAACTATATTCGCGATATTGGACGCCTGGCTGTTGGTTCCGCGGCGCAAGTGGAAAGATGGGCATTGCCGCGAAGGCAGGGCGGTGGTAATGATTGCTACTACTACGTACAGAGGTCACTATGCCCAATGTTGAGAAAGTAAGCGTCTCGATGACGCCACAACACGCCGAGCTGTTGCGCGATGCCGTAAACAGCGGCGCCTATGCTAGCGGAAGCGAAGTTGTCCGCGAAGCAATGCGTGATTGGTCAGCCAAGTGGATCCAGAAGCGCGACGACATCACAAAATTGCGCGCGATGTGGGAAGAAGGCAAGGCCAGTGGCCCCGCGGTCGAGGTCGATTTTGACGCGGTGTTGGATGAAGCGCGTCAGGAAATGACGGCCGCCAACCCTCATGCCCGTTAAGCTTCTCTGGACACCAAAGGCTCGAGCCGACGTTAAGAAGATCTACATCGACATCGCTAAAGAGCAGCCTCGGAGCGCGGAACGTTACTTTTCGAAATTCCGCAAAAAGGCGGAAATGCTGATCGAGCATCCTCGTCTCGGCGAGCGTCATCCGGAAGTGTTCCGCACTGCCCGGATGTTAGTGGAGGCGCCCTACGTTATTCTTTACGAAATAAAGCCTGACACTCAGGACGGACCTGTTCATACAGTCGAGATAGTCCGAGTGGTGGATGGACGGCGCGATCTTTCTGCCTTGTTCTAAAAACACAATTGAGGCCCTGAGCAAGTCCCACGCCTTGAAAGGACTCGAACCGCCGACCCCATTATTTGGCCGATAAGTTCGCGCTGAATTTCATCATAGGAGCAACTACTTGCCCTCGGGAATGGCTTTTATGGGGCCGACTACAGACTGGCGGCTTTGGAGCCCGGAACGGCGAGAGCGACTATCCGGAACTTAAGCAGTAGGATTACCGTTGCAGGAAGACGTGCTCTTCTAAAGGTTACTCTATTCAAGGTCGGCGTCGATCCGTTCGATTAAGCCTTCGGAGTTTACCGCAATCTTGAGGATGCCGATCTCATGGCCGAAGTCACCGGTGAAATCGAGGCGGTTCAGATAACGGCATGGTGGTCGTCCGGCCTGTCGAGCGATAGCAGCCTGCTCGCGGTGTTGTAGCCCACGAAGAAGCGCTCGATGTAGGCGCGGACGCCGGCACTCCCTAAGAACGCTTCGCCGACCGAGACGTCGTCTATGACGGCATCGGGTGCAAACAGGGACAACGCGCCTTCGATGTCGAAAGCATTGGTCGTTCGGATAAAACTGTCGACGAGGTGTTGCATGTCCCGCTCCTCAGACATCGATGATCGTGGTGTCGGCGATCGTCTCGGCGAACCCGCTGCCAAACAGCCCCGCAGGCGTCTGGAAACCGGGACGGACTTCTCCTGCGATAACACGTCGTCCAGCTTCCGCGACCGCGATGGCCGTAAACGAGTAGCCGTTGACCGTATCCAGGATCGACCGGACGACGGTGCCGTCGGCATCCGTCACCTCCACGACAGCCTGATAGCGGTTGTCCAGGCGGTCCTGTTCGGTCGGACCGTCGGGAAGCGCCGACAGATCGCCCTGCGGAAACCCGTCGCCTGTCACATGCACGAAGGTCTCGATGTTGGGAACACCGCTTGCCCGCCAGATGGTGATGAGATCGGGAAGCGTGACCTGGAAACTCTCCACCAGGCCCCTCCCGAAGTCGAAGGTCTGGATGCTGCCGTCAACCGTGACCAGTTCACTGCCAACGCGGGCAAGCGTGTCGGCCGTCATGTTCTCCGTGGCGCTGATGGCGGACCCGCGCGACAAACCACCCGCGACATGCAGCGCGATCCGGATCTTGCGGGCGGTCTTTACCCTCGCGACCGCATGTCCGGCGAGGCTGCCGAGCATCGCCACGCTGCCACCACCGCCCGGAAGCAGCATCACGCCCGCCGCTTTTGCCTCGGCATCAAGTTGTTCGGCAAGGCGATAGCTGTCGAGTTCAGCAGCGGTGTCGATGTAATGCACGCCGTTGCGGATGGCAGCCGCAATCAGGATCTTCGCCGTCCGCATGAACGGACCGGCAGCGTTCACGATCGCCCCGATGTCAATCAAGGACGGGTCGATCAATGCGGCATCATCAAGGGCAAATACCCTATACTCCACACCAAGTTTCGTGGCGAGGTCCGCCAGCGGCTTTTCCGTTCTTCCGCCAAGCACGATCGGTGTTCCGGCGGCCTTGGCGTGTTCGGCCACCATGCGACCCGTGTAGCCGGTCGCGCCGTAGATCATCAGCTTTTTCATAGAGGTTATTCCATTCCTTGAGGCGTTGCAGCGGGAGGCGGATATCGGCCGGGCCGATCATCCGCGCGGTGTTTTTCAGATGAGGTAGCCGCCTGACACTTCGATGTTCTGGGCGTTGATCCAGCGGTTTTCATCCGAAAGCAGGCTGGCGATGGCGCCGCCGATGTCATTGGGCTCGCCGACACGGCCGAGTGCGGTCTGCCCCGCCAGCACGGCTTCGAATTCATCGTTGAGACCGCCGCCGAGTTCCGTGCGGATGGCACCAGGAGCGATGGAATTGGCCCGGATGCGTCGCTCGCCAAATTCCTTGGCCATGTAGCGGGTCAGCACTTCCAGCCCGCCTTTGAAGGCCGCATAGGGCGCGACACCTGATGTCGCGACCCGCGTGGTGGCGCTGGTCAGGTTGACGATATGACCGCCATCCGCCATCAGCGGCAGCAGCGTTTGGGTGAGGAAAAACGGCCCCTTGAGATGGACGTAAAACAACCCATCGAACTGTTCTTCGGTCACGGTCGCAATCGGATTGAACAGGCCGTATCCGGCATTGTTGACGAGGTAATCGAAGGTCTGGCGGCCCCAGAGAGCGTCAAGCTGTGCAGCAACCTCGTCCCGGAAAGCGGCAAATGTCCCGCTGTTGGCCACATCCAGCTTCAGTGCCACAGCCTGGCCGCCCTTGGCCATAATCGCACTGACCACCTCATCGGCTTTCGCCGGATTGCTGTTATACGTGACGATCACGCTCATGCCGCGCCCTGCGCATTCGATGGCGGTGCTGGCGCCGAGGCCGCGGCTGCTGCCGGTGATGATGGCGATCTTCATGTCTCTCTCCTGTGCATCTGGTGTGACAGGAAGTTACTGGCGCCCGTCCACCGGCGCTCACCCGATCCTCTTCGAAATTTGCCTGTTTCTGCTCAAGCCTTGCGCCGCAGGCATGCGTCTGACAGGGTCGAGCCATGGAACAGCAACTGCAGGAACTTCGAGACCTTGCGTCCGGCGCCAACAACAGGATCACCGAGACAGGCATTCCCCGCGTCGCCATGGTCCAGGGCGAAATCCCCGAGCACAAGCTTGCCGCCGTCTACGAGCCGATGATCAATCTTATCCTCACGGGATCCAAGACCATGACGGTCGGCGACCGCACCCTTGAGTATGATCCGGCAACCTATTTTGTCATGTCGGTCGATCTGCCCGCTGCAGGCTCGATCCACCCATCTGCGGCGGGAGAACCCTATCTTGCCATCAAGCTGGCGCTCGACCCAAAAATCCTCGCCAGTCTTCTTGCCGAAATCCCCAAGCCCGCTGGCGGAAAACCCTTCGACTCCGGCTTTTCCGTTGCCCCGGTCACCCCCGAGCTTCTGGATGCCTGGCTTCGGATGATGCGGCTTCTGGATCATCCCGACGAGATCGCGGTTCTGGCGCCTGCCTATGAGCGCGAAATTCTCTTCCGGGTCCTGCAGGGGCCGCTCGGATGGATGCTGCGCGATATCGCCACGCCGGACACGTCGCTCTCGCGCATCAGCGTGGCGATCGACTGGATCCGGCATAACTTCGCGACACAGATCAAGATGGCGGCGCTGGCCGAGATGGCGGCGCTCAGCGTCTCTGCCTTTCACCGCCACTTCAAGGCGGTCACGGCGCTCAGCCCGCTGCAATTCCAGAAGCGCGTCCGCCTGCTTCATGCCCGCTCGCTGCTGATCGCCGGACAGGGCAATGCGACATCCGTCGCCTTCGTGGTCGGCTATGAAAGCCCCAACCAGTTCAGCCGGGAATACACCCGCCTGTTCGGCCTGCCGCCGTCCAAGGATCTGGCCAAGGCGACGCAGGACCTGCGGGCCGCTTGAGCCATCGTGAGGATTGCGATCTCAGCTAAGCCAGTTCCGCACTTTCCATGAGTGGGATCGCGGCTGTCCTCCGGGCAGCCGGTGTCTTGAACCGCGCCACGTCGCGCACGGGCGGCAAGCCATACATCCGCGCATATTCGCGGCTGAACTGCGAAGCACTTTCATACCCCACCGAAAACGCGATCGCGGCAGCGTCACGTGGCTCGAAGATCAGCAGGCGCCGGGCCTTCAGGAGACGCAGCTTCTTCTGGTACTGGATCGGGGTCATCGCCGTGATCGCCTTGAAGTGGCGATAGAAGACCGAAACGCTCATCCCGGTCATGGCCGCAAGAGGTTCGACACGAAATGGCTCGGTGTAATGGGCGCGGATCCAGTCGATCGCGCTGCGCATCCGGGATAATCTGCTTTCCGGCCGTGCGATCTGTCGCAGCATGTCGCCCTGCGGCCCCTGCAGGACACGAAACAGGATTTCCCGCTCGATCATCGGCGCCAGCATGGCCACCTCTTTCGGACGGTCGATCAGGCGCATCATGCGAAGACAGGCATCGATCAGATCCGGCGTGGCGGTCGAGACGGAAAAGCGCGGCGCCAGCGCTGAGGCACCATCGTCTTCCTGCTCGGCGAGCACGCCGGCGATCACGGCAGGATCGAGCGTCAGGCTGAGCGCCAGGTAGCAGGTGTCCGGCTTGTCGTAGCAGATCTGGCCGATGGCCGGCACATCGACCGGCACGACGAAATAGGTCGCTGGTTCGAACTGCAGGATCTGGTCGCCGATCGAGAGTATCTTCGTGCCCTGCAGCACGAGGTGGATCATCGGCTCGTAGACCTGATCCGAGCAGGCCTCGCCGCGCACCATCCGGAGCCGGGGAATTCCTGTTTCCGTCCAGGTGTTTTCGGCGCGCATCACGATGGCGCGCAGTTCGTCCATTGGCTGGTTCATTCTGCAGCATGACACCGAGCGGCATCCCGGCGCAAGCCATTGACAAGAATAGGCAAGGAAACGCCAGCAATCGGCACGCGGTCGGAGCGCCGACACCTTACGTTTGAATGAGCGTTGAGGCCAATCGGTCTTAAGCATCCCAACGAGGTTATAGTTATGAAGCTCAACGGAAAAATCGCGGTCGTGACCGGCGCATCGAGCGGCATCGGTGCCGGCATTGCCAAGGCCATGGGTGCCGAGGGTGCGACCGTCATCGTCAACTACAATTCCAGCAAGTCGGGCGCGGACACGGTCGTCGCTTCGATCAAGGCGGCCGGCGGCAAGGCCACCGCGATGCAGGCGGACATGAGCAAGGGCGCAGACGTCATCCGTATGTTCGACCAGGTGAAGGCCGACTACGGCAAGGTCGATGTCCTCGTCAACAATGCCGGGGTCGCGGTGTTCGAAATGGCAACCGATGTTACCGAGGACGCTTTTCACAAGCAGTTCAATCTGAATGTTCTCGGCTACTTCCTGGCGATCCGCGAGGCCTCCAAGCATTTCGGCGAAACGGCGAGCATCATCAACATCAGCTCGATCCTGAGCACCGACCCCTACCTTGCTTCCAGCGTCTATGCGGCCACCAAGGGCGCCGTCGATACGATGACATTCGCGCTTGCCCGTGAACTCGGGCCCCGCGGCATCCGGGTCAACTCCATCCTGCCCGGCCACACCAATACGCCGGCAACGGACGGCAATTTTGCGGGCGAGTTCGGCGAGAAGCTGATTGCCGGCACACCGCTCCGCCGCTTTGGCGAGCCCGAGGATATTGCGCCGGTCGCGGTTTTCCTCGCTTCGGATGACGCGCACTGGGTCACAGGCGAATCCCTGCGTGCCGCCGGCGGCGTTCGCGGCGTCGGCTACTAACCCCCGCGCAAGCACCGGTACGACACCTGCGCCCGGTGAACACCGGGCGTAGTTTTTCCCCCTTCCCGGAACTCCCTCAATCATCAATCGGAGATGCCAGATGGCAAGCTCGATCCGTGAGAGCATCGCTCCCACAACGGGGCGGCGCGCGCTTGCCCTGTTCACCATCCTAACCGCGCAGTTCATGCTCTCCATGGATCTGCTGATCGTCGTGGTCGCGCTGCCCCGCATCCAGGAGGATCTTGGTTTCAACCCGGCGAGCCTCACCTGGGTACTGAACGCCTTCGGCCTGGCATTCGGCGGCCTGCTCCTTTTGGGCGGCAGGCTGGGCGACATGATCGGGCAGGTTCGCTCCTTCCGCCTCGGTCTCGCTGTGTTTGTGCTGGCATCCTTTCTCGGTGGCCTTGCGCCGAGCCCTGCCATTCTTCTCGTCGCGCGCGTGTTGCAGGGGATGGGTGCCGCTCTGGCCGGTCCGAGCGTTCTTGCCCTGGTCATGCTGACGGCACGCAACGAGACGGAACAGGCGCGTGGCATGTCGCTGTTCATCGCTGTCTCGACCATTGGCGCGTCTGCGGGGATGATCCTCGGCGGAGCGCTGACCGAATTCCTGTCGTGGCGCTGGTCGCTGCTGATCAACGTGCCGGTCGGCATCCTGGTTATATCGGCCATCGGGCGGCTTGTCGCCGAGACTCATCCGAAGCAGGCGCGCCTCGACGTCCTCGGTGCCGTAACCGCAACCCTTGGCTCCGTCGCCCTGGTCTATGGGTTCATCAGTGCGGCCGAAAACGGCTGGGCATCCCTCAGCACCATCCCCTCGTTTGCGGCAGCACTGTTTCTGTTCATTGCCTTCGTCCGGACGGAACAGCGACACAGGGAACCTCTCCTCGACCTCAACCTCTTAGGTGACCGTTCGCGGCTAGGAGGGCTTGCGGTCATGGCCCTTGTTGTCGGCGTGCACTTTGCGGTGCTGTTCATGCTGGTTCAGTATTTTCAACGGGTCCTTGGCTATTCGCCGCTGGTCGCGGGCCTTGCCTACATGCCGCTGACAGCCACGGTGTTCATAATCAGCCAGTTTGTCCCGCCGCTCATCGCCCGGTTCGGATCGCACGTGTTGCTTACCACCGGAAGCATTCTGGTCGCGATCAGCCTGATCGGGCTTGCCCTGCTCACCGAAGGCGACGGCTACTTCCCGGCAATTCTTTTCCCACTCTTGATCCATGCGGTCGGTATCGCACTGGTCTTTGCGCCGGGAACGGTGACCATCATGCATGGCGTGCCGGGCGAGCATGCAGGCGCCGCCTCCGGATTGCTACAAATGGACCAGCAGATCGGCGGCGCACTCGGCATCGCCGTCATCACCTCGATCTATGCGTTAGCCGCTGCCCCCGGAGATTTCGTGTCGGGTCTCGCCCCAGCCTTTGGCGCCGGCGCGGCCATCGCTCTAGTCGCTGCCGTCATTGCCTGGGCGTCGGTGCAGGGCGGCGACCACGGAGAGCGCGCCGATCGAATAGATGACCAAGCATGATCTTTGCGAACGTCACCCCAGAGTGTCCCAAGGGCCAAGGGTTTCTGCCACCTGAGTCAAGAGCCTAGTTAAGGGCCGGGCTGGTGGTCGGACCGACATACTGTTCGCAAACGCTGCGGTCGCAACGTCAAGAAGGTCAGGCTATATGCCACAGCAGACATGTCTGCTTTTGGTTAGGTGCTACAATGGATTCTACGACCGAATAGGCGCGAAGCGGTCATTGCGTGCGGGCCGCGAATGGCGCATCAGAATCGCGTAGCCAGCCATCCTGCTCTTGAAGCAATACGAACCGACCACCTTGTGATCTAGTTTACGAGCGGACCAATTGTTTATTGTGGCCAATGGCTTGGCTCTCCGCACGCGCTTTCCAAAGCGATCGCTTACGGACGCACGCAATACTCAAGCGGGCATTCTAACTACCGACTTAGTGAAACGGATGCCGATTTTTCGATAATGTATGGTCAGGCGACGTCGAGAGGTTTGTCGTGGGCGCAGATCCTAATTTTCAACGCCGATCAAAGTCCTGCCCGACCGCAGACCTCAAAAGCTCAACCAATTCGATACGGTTTGACGACGCAGACGCAGAACGGAGCAAATAATCGTAGTCTATTAGAAGTGCTGCATTTCGCCGCGGGTTCAGCAAAATAACATCCGACCATACCGCGCTTTCACTTTCAATGGCTCGTGCATACCGCAATAGCCAATACATTAGAATCTGCCGGAAATCGCCGGCGCCAAAATTGCGATCCGTATGCTTAACCTCAATGAGCGTTGAGCCGATCGCGAAATCCCCATTGCCAGATGCTATCCAGCCGAGGCCAGGAATCAACGGTGCATACTCCAAAATACTCGACGGCCGTTGAGCTTGTACGCTCTCCAACATCGTCACAAGATTGCGAGAGGCATACTCGGCAACGAGGATGTCGTCCGGCTCGAGTGTCTTTGGAATTTGTGCATCGAAATGGCGCTGCTGGCGCCGTGCCGCAATTTGCAGGCATTCATTCCAGGACGCGACAGTCCCGCTCCTTAGCTCGCTTTCGGCGCGCGCCATCGACAGCTCGAACAGCATCGCCTTCTGAAGCTGGCTTTTTTCGATCAGCTCGGGCGGAATCGCGCTGATTCCGGCGAATGTGAACATCTTTGCGTTTAGAGCTCTGACGAGGCCGCCGGCCAATCGGGGGAAAAGTATGTCGAGGACTCCCGGAATGTCCCGCGCTACTGTCCTTGGGTCGCGCGTCGGCAGGCGGTTAAACGCCATATTTGACCCAGTCCTCATAACAGGCTGCAAAGCTTCCCGCCGTGACATTCTCGATCCCAATCTGCCATGCCTGTGCAATCGAGCCGCGAAGTTGGTCCTTTGTCTTCATCCCTTCGTCTCCAAACGCACCAGCCGCCAACCAAAGCATTCGTTGCTCGCCGGCGCCCAAGTTCTGCCATTGGTTGCGCAAGCGGGTAAAGTTTGGCCGATCCGCCCAATATCTCCAGCAGTCGATGCAGGCCCGTCGGACAGCGGCTGATTTCGTCGAGTCGTAGGTTTGGCGAACGAAAACACCTCGGACGTCGGTTCTGGCGAACCGGAGCGCTCGTAGGAAATGCAACATATTGGCTTCGGGGACGAGCAGATGCGCCCCGGTACTCGGAATCTTGTCGAGCAAGAAGTCGATCGCAGCAAAAATAGATGCGAACTCGTCGTTCGATCGCACCGCATATACCCCACGCATAATTTTCGACCACGACGCGCGAAACGAATCCAGATTCTTTGGGTCGAGAAGCGTTGCGCATAATTGAACTGCCACGCCCGGCTCTTGGAACTTGAGCGCTCGACCGATTTGCGCAAGCACGAACGCGTCCGGCTGCGACTTCTCTCGCTCAAGGTCCAGAAGAAACGAGATATCGATCTTTTCGAACGACTGTTTAAGCTTCTCGTACTCTGCGCTAGCATTGTCCGAGTATGGGTCGAAATGCAGGTCGAGTTCCCGCAAAGCAAGGCTGGAGTCCTCACCCTCTCCCAATTGTGCTCCTACGAAATCCTTATAGTGTTTAGCGGTTAAGATGGTTGTTTTGCTACGGTTGAGCGAGAGGCCGTAGTCAGCCAACGCATGCGACAGTTCAGAGAGCGCTTTGTAGGCCTCTTGCTGCGAACGGCAAATTAGGGTGTAGTCATCAACATAGCGATGCCAGATGAGCCCGGCGTCGCTTAATGATCGGTCGATCGGCGTCATCATCACTTCAGCCAGAATACGCGCGCATTGACCACCAACCGGGAGGCCGAAGGAACGACCCGCCGACAACTTGCTTAGTATCCGATCAATCTGCATCGCAATCGTGGAACCCGGCGCCAGGTCCTTAACGACATTTTCCAGCCGATGGTGGTAGATGTGTTCGTAGAAACTCGCGACATCGGTCTGGATGACCACCGCGCCGTCATCGCCCAGATTCGGCTCGCTTAAAGTTGCAAGCTTATAGGCCCGCCATGACCGCGTTCGATCGAAGAGGCCGGGCCCCTGGGAAGCGAGCCGATAAGAGTGCGCTCGATCGCTCCGCTGTCCTTCGTTCGCCTCAGCGATCGCCAATCCTAATCCATTGAGATATAGGTTCCAGAACGGATGGATCTTCGTAGTGAAGCGAAAACCATGTGGCCCAGACGGGACGAGTAGGCGTTCTGCTGGAATCGACAGACCGTTCATGAAAACAGCCGGTTTCCCGATTGAACCTCTCTCGACGCATTGGAACAATTCCAGGCAAATCGTCGCGAGATCCCCTGCCTTTTCTTTGATGAATCCTGCATCGAGATCGTAAGGTAAAGTATCGTTGTCGCCGCTGTGACCAATCTCAAGCGCGGCCCTCAGAAAATGATCTTTGTCGACCTTGATCAATTGCGCCCTGTTCTTGCTTGATGCGGACGGCTAAAATGCTGCCTCCGCCTCCCAATGTGTTTGCAGATAATACACCTCTCTGTCTAGTGGGAGGCAGCGTGCTGGATCCAAACGCCTACCGTCCTTTCACCGAGAGAGTGCGAGACAACCGCCAGACACAACAATCGTCCTCCGCTCGAACCACACGATAACTAGTCACCGATTTTCAGGAACTCGAGCCCAGTTAAGTGAGCCGAAACGGGATCGCTAGTTTGTAGCAATCGACCCAATAATTTGGCGAGACAGGATCTAGTTGAAAAATAGTCAAACAGAACGTCGAGTGACGTACTTTGGGTTGCATGCATCATTGCGGCTGTTATAACTAAGCTCTTACTCGACCTAACATTTTGCTTCGAGCACAAGGCTGAAATGCAGGCAACTCTGATGTCGTTACAGAATGCGGTGAAAGACCTGCCGTCAGCAAAAATTCTTCTGGCAAACGAGTTTGAGAACGGTCCGAAGATTGATCCTCTCAAAATCATCCAGATTTATGAAGCCAGCGATTGGGAAACGTTCATAGACGAATGGGTCCACTCGCTCAAATCTGCGTATGTCAGCGTTATGCGTCCGACCGGTGCTGGCGATAAAGGTATCGATATAGCAGGCTTCTGCGACGCCGACCAGCTACTCGGAATCTGGGACAATCACCAGTGCAAGCACTATAACTCACCCCTGAGTTTCGGTGTAGTCGCGCCTGAGATTGGGAAAATGCTCTGGTATTCCTTCTCAGGAGAATACAAAGCCCCGAGAGCATGCCGGTTCATCGCGCCGAAAGGGGCTTCGACATCGTTATCTTTGTTGCTCGCCAACGCGGACAAACTGAAGGCGAAGGTGCTTGCGGAATGGGACAAAGTCATCTCCGGAAAAATCACTTCAACTGGCCCAGTCACTCTGGACGGTAAATTTCTCGCCTACGTTAGAGATTTCGACTTCCGGATATTCTCGGCTGAACAGCCTCGAACGATAATCGAGGCCCACTCCAAGACTCCGTACCATCGTGGCCGTTTCGGCGGTGGATTGCCGTCGCGCCCGCGACCCGACGCTGTTCCAGTCGAGATCGAGGAGGCAGAGGCGACTTACACAAGCAAGCTGCTTGATGCCTATGCAGAGCACAAGGGCGAGACTGTCGCCGCGGTCTCTCATCTCGACAAGTGGGCTAATTTGAAGTCCCACTTCCAGCGCGCCCGCGAGGCATTTTACCACGCGGAGTCACTGCGGGTATTTGTGCGGGAAAAAGTTGAACCGGGGACATTCGAGGGGTTGCAGACTGAGATATTAGAGGGAGTCTTTGATACATACGATGGCGAACACTCCGACGGATATCGGAGGGTGATCGCTGTCACCGACAAAGCGCAATCCTTGGCTCTCGATGCTCATCCGCTGAACCGCAGCACAATGCTAACCGATCGCCGCGGAATTTGCCACCAGCTCGCGAATGACGGGAAGTTGACATGGCGACGTTCGTGACCTCCGCGTCCACTTTTAATGGCCCGCTCGAAACTGGCGTGAGGGCAGTTTTTGTGCTGCACGCCCATTTCCCTCGAGCGGTAGATCTGAACCGGCTGACCGCTATGGACTATCTTGTGGTGAGAACCAGCGT
>JAIXTO010000189.1 GCA_027483885.1 Rhizobiaceae bacterium | reverse complement strand
TCCGACACGCGCTTCACGGTATGGCCGAATTCGGTCGCGATCAGTTCAGCCAGATCGGCGTCGATGACGTCGCCCGGCTTCATCATCTGGCCTTCCTTCATCAGGTACTTGATGACGTCGACGGCGCGTTCGGACATGCGCTGCGACAGTTCCTGAATGGTGATGGTTTCCGGCAGGATGACCTCGCGCATAACCTTTTCGCGGGTTTCCTGCATCTGGCTGCGGCGGAACTTTTCCTGGCGGCGACGGGTCGCGGCCATCGAACGGCCACGGGCGTTGCCGTCATCGTCCGTGCTGACGGTGGTGACGGTCAGCTTGCCGCGGCGACGGTCTTCCTCGACCTTCGGACGGGCAGGCACCTTTGCCGGAACCGGAGCCGTGATCTTGCCACGGTTCGGCGCACCACGCGGCGGGCCGCGATCATCGTCTTCTTCACCGCTCTTGCGGCCACGCACAGCGCCCGGAAGACCTGGAGCTGCAACCGGCGCCCGCGGAGCCTGCGGACGGCCGTCGGGTGCGCGGGCACCGGCGGGAGCTGCTGGCGCGGCTGTGGCTGCACGTTCAGCCGGAGCTTCGACCGGGGCAGGCGCAGTCACGCCAGCCTTTGCGGCCTCTTCGGCGCGAAGCTTGGCTTCTGCGGCCAGACGTTCGTTTTCGATTGCCTGTTCGGCGGCACGGCGCTCGTCCTCGATCTTGCGACGGGCCTCGTCCTCGACACGCTGCTTTGCCTCGATGATGTCGCGGGCCTGCGCTTCGGCAAGCGCGCGGCGGCGGGCATCCATCTCGCTGGCCGAAAGGTCGTGCAGTACGGTGCCACCGCGCGGACGATCAGGCTGACGCTGCGGCTGCGACGGGCGCGGCTGCTGCTGCGAGGACGGGCGCTGCTGCGAATGCTGCGGGCGGTTGCCCTGCTGGTTCGGGCGCTGCTGGTTGTTCTGGCCGGCGCCGTAGCCTGCATTCTGGGCAGGACGCTGCGGCTGCGTGGCAGCCGGACGCGGAGCAGGTGCTGCTGCAACCGGCGGCGCTGCGACGGGCGCGGGGGCCTGTGCAACCGGTGGTGACGCAGGTGCTGCGGCCACGGGCTGGGGTGCCGGCTGTTCTGCGCGCGGTGCAGCAGGGGCTGCCGGCGCAGGCGTCGTGATGGGGGTGATTGGCTTTTCGTCTTCCGGACGCAGCGGACGACGCTTGCGCGTTTCCACCACGACCGCCTTGGTGCGACCGCGACCCATTTCCTGGCGCACGGTACCCTGGCTCATCCCCGAAGGCTTCAGGGTGAGGGTCTTCTTAGCCGTAACGCTGAGCGTCTTGTCGTCTTTGTTGTCGGTCATCCGTTCCTGTTCCTTCCGACAGGAACAGAGATGGAAACCATCAGATCCTGTCGTTCAATACACTTTTCCAGTGCGGCTGCCGGCGAATGCCGGTGACCACGTCATGTCTCTGACCGGCCAGCGCCGCCATTTGCTCTGGAGTGACCGCCATTGCGGTACGTATCGAGCATGGTTGCGCGTTTCACTACACCCTCACCCGCCTGTCCGGCAAGCGCCGCAGCATGGATAAAAGCACTCTGGCCCATCAGTTCGTCCATTTCGGCCGCAGTAAAGAGCATGAAGGAGGGTATCTCCTCCTCGCTCTCCGTTCCGAGCCGCCAGGCCTTACGGGCCTGGTCGATTTTTCGCACACCGTCCGCTGCCGCGTCCGATGCATGGAAGACGCCCAGCGTCTGGCCCGAGCGGATCGCGGCGTCCACCTTGGTGGCGCCCGAGATGAACTGGCCCGCCTTGCGCGCCATGCCCATCATTCCCGTCAGGTCTGCCACCAGCAGTTTGTCGACCAGATCGCCAAGATCCGGGGCCGCCTTCACGTCCGCCTTCAAGGCGCGGGCAAAGATCTTGCGCTTGATGGCGGTTTCCACCAGTGCGCGATCCACCTTGACCCAGCATCCCCGACCCGGCAATTGCCGCTTCAGGTCCGGCACAACGGTTCCATCCGGTGCCGCGACGAAGCGGATCAGCTCTTCCGGCGAAACGGCTTCACGCGTCACGATGCAGGTCCGGTCGTTCACAACCAATTCCGCATCGTCTGCGCTCCCGTCACCGGCAACAGCTGCCGCAATCATTCCTGAACTGCGGCGTCCGCCTCCTCGTCAGCCATGTCGGCTTCTTCGGTTTCAGCTTCGGCCTGCTGTTTTGCGAGGTCTTCCTCGGTGATCCAGCCGGCCATCAGACGCGCCTGCACGATCATGTTTTCGGCCTCGACACGCGACACGTCGAACTTGGAGAACAGGCCTTCGAACTTCTTCGTTTCGCCGTCCTTGCGTTCCGACCAGCCGATGAGATCGTCGGCGGCACAGCCGGCAAAGTCTTCGACCGACTTGATGCCGTCTTCGCCCAGCGCCACCAGCATCTTGCCGGTGAGGCCATCGATCTGCTTCAACTCATCGAGAACGCCAAGTTCAACGCGCTTTGCGTCCATTTCAGCTTCCAGGCGCTCCAGGTATTCCTTGGCGCGCATCTGGATTTCGCTGGCGGTATCTTCGTCGAAACCGTCGATCGAGGCGATTTCGTCCAGTTCGACATAGGCCAGTTCCTCGACCTGCGCGAAACCTTCCGAAGCCAGAACCTGGCCGACCATTTCGTCCACGTCGAGCGCATCCATGAAGAGGTTGGTGCGTTCGTTGAATTCCTTCTGACGGCGTTCCGATTCCTCGGCCTCCGTCATGATGTCGATGTCCCAGCCGGTCAGCTGCGAGGCAAGGCGCACGTTCTGGCCGCGACGGCCGATGGCGAGCGACAGCTGTTCGTCCGGAACCACCACTTCGATGCGCTCGGCATCTTCATCGAGAACCACCTTGGCGACTTCCGCCGGCTGCAGGGCGTTGACGATGAAGGAAGCCGGATCCGCCGACCAGGGAATGATGTCGATCTTTTCGCCCTGAAGCTCGCCGACAACGGCCTGAACGCGCGAACCGCGCATACCGACGCAGGCGCCGACCGGATCGATCGAGCTATCGTTGGAGATAACGGCGATCTTGGCGCGCGAGCCCGGATCACGCGCGACCGACTTGATCTGGATGATGCCGTCATAGATTTCAGGCACTTCCATGGTGAACAGCTTCACCATGAACTGCGGATGGGTACGCGACAGGAAGATCTGCGGGCCGCGCTGCTCGCGACGCACGTCGTAGACGTAAGCGCGAACGCGGTCGCCGTAACGCAAGTTTTCGCGCGGGATCATTTCATCACGGCGGATGATGCCTTCGCCACGGCCGAGATCGACAATCACGTTGCCATATTCGACGCGCTTGACAGTGCCGTTGATGATTTCGCCGACGCGGTCC
>JAIXTO010000228.1 GCA_027483885.1 Rhizobiaceae bacterium | reverse complement strand
CCGGCTTCCTTGCCGATCATGGCACGGGCAATCGGTGAAGAGATCGAGATGCGGCCTTCCTTCACGTCGGCTTCCTGGTCACCAACGATCTGGTAGATCTTTTCTTCGTCCGTATCCTCGTCAATGAGTTTTACGGTGGCGCCGAACTTGATCTTGGATCCCGACATCTTGCTGAGGTCGATCACCTCGGCGCGGGCCGTCAGGTCTTCCAGTTCGGTCACGCGGCCTTCGTTATGGCTCTGCGCTTCCTTGGCGGCGTGGTATTCGGCATTTTCCGAAAGGTCGCCATGGGCGCGTGCTTCCGAAATGGCCTCGATGATGCGAGGACGTTCCTCCTGTTGGCGCCAGCGCAGTTCTTCCTGCAGCTTGGTGAAACCGGATGGAGTCATCGGGACCTTATCAACCATTTTCCTTAACCCTCAGTCTCATGGCCGCTACCCGCGGCCACAAAAAGAAACAGGTCCCGGAGGGTGTCCCCGGAACCGTGTGAAAGCTCTAATTTCGGCAACTATAACAGAATCACTACAACAATTGCCAGCAAATTCGAAATAGGGCGCCAGCCGTGGAGGGAAAGGGGCGAGTCGTTTCGACACCGGTCTTGACGACACGGAAAAGAACATATAGTGAACAGAATAATGAAGAAGTCGCTGAAAGAACGTCTCGCCATTCTCTCCGACGCTGCCAAATATGATGCGTCCTGCGCCTCGAGCGGCACCACGAAACGCCATTCGGGAGGCACCGACGGGCTAGGCTCCACGGAAGGCTCCGGAATCTGCCACGCTTATGCACCGGATGGGCGATGTATTTCGCTCCTCAAAATCCTGCTCACAAATTTCTGCATCTATGACTGCGTCTATTGTATCAATCGCTCGTCCAGCAATGTCGAGCGGGCGCGGTTCACGCCGGACGAGGTGATCTGGCTGACGCTTGAATTTTACCGGCGCAATTATATCGAAGGCCTGTTTTTATCCTCGGGCATCATCCGCTCCTCCGATCACACGATGGAAGAAATGGTGCGGGTGGCGCGAGAGCTGCGCACCGTGCACAAGTTCCGCGGTTATATTCACCTGAAGACCATTCCGGAAGCTTCGCCCGGGCTGATTGCGGAAGCCGGGCTTTATGCCGACCGCCTCTCCATCAATGTGGAACTGCCGACGGACCAGGGCATCAGCCAGTTTGCGCCGGAAAAGAAACCGGCCGGCATCCGCCGCGCCATGGGCGACCTGCGGCTGAAGATCGAAGAAGCCTCAGAACCGACCTTGCAGACAAAACGCCGGCGCACATTTGTTCCCGCGGGCCAGAGCACGCAGATGATTGTCGGTGCCGATGGCGCAAGCGACGCAACGATCCTTGGCACCAGCGCCCGGCTTTATGGCAGTTACGGCCTGAAGCGCGTCTATTATTCCGCCTTCAGCCCCATTCCGGATGCCTCGTCGAAGCTTCCGCTGATCAAACCGCCGCTGATGCGCGAACACCGGCTTTATCAGGCGGATTGGCTCTATCGTTTTTATGGCTTCGACATCGGTGAAATCACGGCGTCGACGACAGACGGGAATCTGGACCTCGATCTTGATCCAAAGCTTGCCTGGGCGCTTGGTCATCGCGAAAATTTTCCTGTTGATGTCAACAAGGCGCCGAAGGAAATGCTGCTGCGCGTGCCGGGTTTCGGCACCAAGACGGTGCGTTCCATCCTGTCTTCGCGCCGGCAGCGCCGGTTGCGGCTGGAGGATCTCGGTCGTCTCTCGGTGTCGCTGCGCAAGGTGCAGCCCTTTATCGTCGCCGAGGGCTGGACGCCGCACCGGCTGATCGACCGGACGGACCTGCGCGCCATGTTTGCGCCGCAGCCGCAGCAACTGGCGCTGTTCTGATGCGCACGGTTTTTCTGAAAGGCCGCGGCGATTTTGCCGAATGGCGTGATGCCGCGCGCGCCCTCCTGCAGGCCGACATAGAGCCGCAGGTGGTGGATTGGCGGCTTGCGGGCGAGGCGACGTTGTTGCCGGAAACCGCCGAGGCCGCAATGCCCGAACCTTCAACCGCCCCGGCCAAGGTGGTGGCCGTGCCGGCGGCCTTTCTGGCGCTGGCGCAATCGGTTGTCTGCCACACGCAACCGTCCCGTTTTGCACTTCTCTATCGCCTGCTCTGGCGTCTGCGCGAAGAACGAAGGCTTCTGGAGATTGCTTCCGATACCGATGTGATCGAGGCGCTGAAGCTGGAAAAATCGGTGCGCCGCGACAGCCACAAGATGAAGGCTTTCGTGCGGTTCAAGGAAGTGCCGGCGGGCGGTGGGCCGCGCCGTTCCTTCGTCGCCTGGTTCGAGCCGGATCACTTTATCGTCTCCCGCACCGCACCGTTTTTTGCCCGTCGTTTTGCCGACATGGACTGGCTGATTGCAACACCCAAGGGATCGGCAGCCTTTAATGGTGAAGGTCTCGTCGTTTCGGATGAACCGGCGCCGAAGCTGACGCATCAGGATGCCGCCGATGACCTGTGGCGGGTCTATTACGCCAATATCTTCAATCCCGCCCGGTTGAAGGTGAAGGCGATGACCGCGGAAATGCCGAAAAAATACTGGAAGAACCTGCCGGAGGCCTCGCTCAT
>JAIXTO010000130.1 GCA_027483885.1 Rhizobiaceae bacterium | reverse complement strand
GCTGGCCACCGGAGAGCTGGCCCGGATACTTGTTGGCCTGTTCGGGGATCTTGACCCGCTTCAGGTAATGCATCGCAACCTCTTCGGCTTCCTTCTTTGGCATCTTGCGCACCCAGATCGGGGCGAGCGTGCAGTTTTCCAGGATCGTCAGATGCGGGAAGAGGTTGAAGTGCTGGAACACCATGCCGACTTCGCGGCGCACTTCATCGATCTTCTTCAGGTCGTTGGTCAGTTCGATGCCATCAACGACGATCTGGCCGGACTGGTGTTCCTCCAGCCGGTTGATGCAGCGGATCATCGTCGATTTGCCCGAGCCCGACGGACCCGCGATGACGATGCGCTCGCCGTTCTTCACTTTGAGGTTGATGTCGCGCAGGACGTGAAAATCCCCGTACCACTTGTTCATGGCGGTGATTTCGACGGCGGTATCGGTCTTGGAAGCCGTCTTTGCGGCGGGTGCGGCGTTTGCCATGTCTTTCCCCATTTTATCGTTTGTGCCCGGTGTCGAGATGCCGTTCCATAAAGGCGGAATATCGCGACATGCCGAAGCAGAAGACCCAGAACATGAACCCTGCAAAGATCAGGCCGGTCAAAGGCACGACAGGGCTGATCCAGCTCGGGTCGCGGAAGTTCAGCTGTACGATGCCGAGCAGGTCGAACATCCCGATGATCGAAACGAGCGACGTATCCTTGAAGAGGCCGATGAAGGTGTTGACGATGCCGGGAATGACCAGCTTGATCGCCTGCGGCAGGATGATCAGCCGCGTCGTCTGCCAATAGCTGAGGCCGAGCGATTCGGACCCTTCCGTCTGGCCCTTCGGAATGGCCTGCAGGCCACCGCGGATGACTTCCGCCATATAGGCCGAGGCAAACAGAGCAACACCGACGAGCGCGCGCAGAAAATTGTCGATCGTCCAGCCGGTGGGCAGGAAGAGCGGCAACATGACGTTTGCCATGAACAGCACCGTGATCAACGGAACGCCGCGGATGACTTCGATGAAGACGACGCAGATCGTCTTGATGACAGGCATTTTTGACCGGCGTCCGAGCGCCAGCAGAATGCCGAGCGGCAGTGACACGGCGATGCCGACGAAGGACAGGATGAGGGTGACCATCAACCCGCCCCAGAGCGGCGTTTCCACATGCGACAGGCCGAAACCGCCGCTCAGCAGGAAGAAGGCGACAACCGGGAAGACGACGAAGAGGAGGAGAGCGTTCAGGCCCTTCTTCGGCGCCTTCGGAATGAGCATCGGTGCCAGAAGCGCGATGAACAGCCCAAGCGTCAGCAACACACGCCAGCGCTGGTCGAGCGGATAACGCCCGAAAATGAACTGTGCGAAGCGGTCTTCCACGAAGGCCCAGCAGGCGCCGCTCCAGCCGTTCGGCTGGAGACCGCCCTGGACCACGGTGGCGCAGACCGAACGGTCCGAGCCGACCCAGCTTGCCTGGATGAACAGCCAGTTGATGATGCCCGGCAGTGCATAGGCGAGCAATACGATCGCAAGCAGCGTGAACACCACATCCTTTGGCGTCGCCAGAAGATTGGCGCGGATCCAGGCGGCCGAACTTCTGGAATTGTCGGGTGCCGGCTCAGGCGGCAGCATGCTGTCGCGGACGTAGGAAAGATTGCGTGTTTCCATGGTTTACCGCTCCACCAGGGCCATTTTGGCATTAAACCAGTTCATGAAGAGCGAGGTCGTGATGCTGATCGTCAGATAGACGACGAGCCAGATGGCAACCACTTCCACAGCCTGCCCCGTCTGGTTGAGCGTTGTGCCGCCAGTCGAAACGAGATCCGGAAAACCGATTGCGATACCAAGCGACGAGTTCTTCGTGAGGTTGAGATACTGACTGGTCAGCGGTGGAATGATGATGCGCATGGCTTGCGGCACAACGACCAGTCGCGTCGCCTGCGAGGGCTGGAGGCCAAGGGCTGCAGACGCTTCCGACTGGCCTTTGGCAACGCCGCCGATGCCGGCACGGATGATTTCCGCAATGAAGGCCGCGGTATAGAAGGAGAGGGCGAGATAGAGCGCCACGAATTCCGGTGCTATGACGGCGCCGCCCGACAGGTTGAAGCGGCCTTCGACGGGAATATCGAAAGTCAGCGGCGAACCGGCGGCAAGGAAACCGATGAGCGGCAGGCCGATGATCAGTCCAAGGGCTGTCCAGCCGCTGGGAAACTGCTGGCCGGTGGCCATCTGCCGGCGTTTGGCCCATTGCGAAACGGCAATCGACAGAAGCACGGCTGCCACAAAACCAATGACCATCAGGCCCGAGCCTTCACCCCAGATCGGCTTCGGGAAGGTGAGGCCACGATTGCTGAGGAAGATGTTGAAGGGTGCCTGAATGGCGTCACGCGGCTGTGGCAGTGTCGACAGAACGCCGGAATACCAGAAGAAAATGACGAGGAGCGGCGGAATGTTGCGGAAGACTTCCACATAAACGGTGCAGAGCTTTGCAATCAGCCAATTCTTCGACAGGCGGCCGAGGCCAACGACAAAGCCGATAATGGTCGCCGTCACGATGCCGCACGCGGCAATCAGCAATGTGTTCAACAGGCCGACGATAATGGCGCGGCCATAGGTCGAATCGCTCGAATAGGCGATCAGTGACTGGCCGATATCGAAGCCGGCGCGGCTGCCGAGAAAGGCGTAGCCGGAAGCCGTGTTGGACTGCGCCAGGTTGGTCGTGACGTTATGGTAGATTTCGATGATGAAGAAAGCCGTGATGACGACTGTGACGATCTGGAAGAAGAGGCTTCGAACCTTGGGATCGTAGACCAGGGATCGGAGGGTGCGTCCGCGCGTGGGCGCATTGATGGCGTGGTCTGTCATGCGTGCCAATTTCCCCGCAAGGCCTTAAGGCCGTTATTTTCTAATTATGCTGAGGCTTTGAAGGCGAGGCGGCAGTGCCGCCTCGCCGGATATCAGGATGCGATCAACGGATCGGCGGTGCGTACTGCAGGCCACCCTTGGACCACAGGGCGTTCAGGCCACGTTCGATCTTGAGGGGCGAGCCCTTGCCGATGTTGCGTTCAAAGACTTCGCCGTAATTGCCGACGCCCTTGATGATGTTGTAGGCCCAGTCGTTGGTCAGGCCGAGATCGGTGCCGATCTTGGAGTCCTTTTCAACGCCGAGGAAACGCTTGACGTCAGGGTTGGTGGTGGACTTGCGGATCTCGTCGACATTGGCCTGCGTGATGCCGAATTCTTCAGCCTGGATCATCGCGTAATGGGTCCACGAGACGATGTCGAACCACTGGTCGTCGCCCTGGCGAACGGCCGGGCCAAGCGGCTCCTTGGAGATGATTTCCGGCAGAACGACGTGATCATCCGGGTTCGTCTGGCCAAGGCGCACGGCATAGAGGCCGGACTGGTCGGTGGTGTAGACGTCGCAACGGCCAGCCGCGTAAGCGGCGTTCACTTCTTCGAACTTTTCGAAGACGACCGGGTTATACTGCAGGTTGTTGGCCTTGAAGTAGTCGGCAAGGTTCAGTTCGGTCGTGGTGCCGGACTGGACGCAGACGGCAGCGCCCGACAGCTCAAGCGCCGACTTGACGTTCAGGCTCTTCGGAACCATGAAGCCCTGGCCGTCATAATAGTTGACGGTGCGGAAGTTCAGGCCAAGCGCTGTGTCGCGGCTGATCGTCCAGGTGGTGTTGCGGAACAGAACGTCGCCTTCACCCGACTGCAGCGCCGGGAAACGGGTCTGGCCCGTCGTCGGCGTGTACTTGACCTTGGTGGCGTCGGCAAAGATTGCCGAAGCGACGGCCTTGCAGTAGTCGACGTCGAAACCGGTCCAGTTACCGGATGCGTCCGGCGAAGCAAAGCCGGCAAGACCGGTGTTCACAACGCACTGAACGAAACCCTTGGCCTTGACGTCGGCAAGCGTGGCAGCGGAAGCAGCCGAGGCGGCGCCAAGGACTGCCGCGCCAATCGCAGCTGACAGAATCGTCTTTTTCATTTTTCCCAACCTTTATCTCTTGTTTTTGATAGACCCAAAGCCTTGCCGCCGATCCGGGGATCAGCAACGAAAGGCCGCCCGCAAGGCCTCCCGAGACGAGCTGCCTGTATCACAGTCGGAAATATGTGCAGGGGTCAAGTCTTGCACTTTAAATTAGCGCCTCAAATCCGACAAATTGCCGTGGGTAGATGATATATTAGGCAGGGTGTCAGATTTTATGCAGCCTATGCTTAAACGAGCGACAGCGGCTCCGGTTGTAGCGCATAGGTAGCAAGTGCCGCTGTCTGCCGGGCTTGACCGGCGTCCCCTCTGCCTTCAAAACTTCGGCGGTCGTCAATACGAAAGCCGCAGTTTCCCATGAAAAACAAAGAGACCTACCTTACCGGCGCCGGTGATAACACGCGCCTTGCTCATCTCGGCCATGATCCCATGAGTTATCATGGCTTCGTCAACCCGCCGGTGGTTCACGGCTCGACGGTGCTTTTCCCCGACTGCAAGACGATGGAAAGCCGTGACCAGAAATATACCTATGGCACGCGGGGAACGCCGACGACCGATGCCTTGTGCGATGCGTTGAATGCGTTGGAAGGCTCGGCCGGAACGGTTCTGGTGCCGTCAGGGCTTGCCGCCATCAGCGTGCCGTTCCTCGCCTATCTCTCGAGTGGCGATCACGCGCTGATCGTTGATTCGGTCTACGCGCCGTGCCGGCATTTCTGCGATACGATGCTGACGCGCATGGGTGTGGAGATCGAATATTACGATCCGGCAATCGGCTCTGGCATCGAATCTCTCATTCGCCCCAACACGCGGCTCGTCCACACGGAAGCTCCGGGCTCCAATACCATGGAAATGCAGGATATCCGCGCCATCGCCGATGCCGCGCACCGGCATGATTGCGTGGTAACGATCGACAATACCTGGGCAACGCCGCTCTATTTCCGTGCGCTGGATTTTGGCGCCGATGTGACGATCCATGCAACGACGAAATATCCGTCCGGCCATTCCGACATCGTGATGGGATCGGTTTCCGCCAATGAAAAACACTGGCCGCGGCTGCACGAGGCAACGATCACGCTCGGCATCTGCGGCGCGCCTGATGACGCCTACCAGATCCTGCGCGGCCTGCGCACCATGGGCGTGCGGCTGGCGCATCACCAGAAGAGCGCGCTTGCCATCGCCCAATGGCTGGAGGCCCGCGACGACGTTGCCCGTGTGCTGCATCCGGCGCTCGAAAGTTTTCCCGGTCACGCGCTGTGGAAGCGCGATTTCAAGGGATCGAGCGGCGTCTTTTCCTTCGTTCTGAAGGCGGATGGGCCAGAGCATTTTCGTGCGAAGTCGCATGCCTTCCTGGATGCGCTGTCGATCTTCGGGCTCGGCTATTCCTGGGGTGGTTACGAGAGCCTTGCGGTGAAGGTCAATCTTGGCGACCGCACCATTGCAAAGGCCCCGTCCGAAGGGCCGGTGATCCGCCTGCAGATCGGCCTTGAAGATGTTGTCGATCTTCAGAAGGATCTGGAAGCGGGATTTGCAGCCGCGGCCGCCGTCTGATCAGACGCCGGCCTCATAGCCATAGAGCCAGTCGAGATCCGCCGCGAGCGCTTGCGGCGGACGCAGGGCAAGAACGATGTCGCGGCCGACACGCAGCGGCCCGCGCACGTGATAGGCAAAGCGGTTGAACGCGCCGCGGTTTCGCACCCGGGCGATGCGGGCCTTGCGCGATGTTTCGTAGCTGGACAGCGCATCGCCAAGGGCAGGCGTTGCGGCAAGCCGTGCTGCAAGCTCCCAGGCATCCTCGATGGCCATGGCCGCACCCTGGGCAGCAAACGGCATCATCGCATGGGCAGCATCGCCCACAAGCACGATATCGCGTCCGTTCTGCCAGCGCCCGTCGCTCACCTGATAGAGCGGCCAGAATTTCCCCGATTCCATACCCGTCAGCAGTGACAGTATCTCCGGGTGCCAGCCCTTGAACTGGCGCAGCAGCATGCGCTTCTGCTCCATGCTGGCATGCACTTCCCAAGTTTCACCGGGGCTGACGCCGCTTGCAATGGCCACGACGTTAAAGCCGCCGGCTTCGCGCAGCGGATAACAGACCAGATGGCAGGAGGGGCCGACATAGGCCGTCACCGCCTGTGGCATCAGGAAAGACGGCGCCTTTTCGGCCGCCACCGTGAAACGCCATGCGACATTGCGCGAAAAATCCGGCTCCGGCGCATTCTCGATTTCGTCGCGTATGCTCGACCACACGCCATCGGCGCCGATGATGACATCTGGCGTGCTGCCGATCATGCTTTTGATCGAGGTGCGGCAATTCTGCCCGATCCGCTGGCCCAGATGCAGGCGGCAGAGCGGGTTGTTTTCCACGGCGGCCTGCAGCACATGCTGAAGGGTCGCCCGGTGCATGACGCCGTACGGTGCGCGCCAGCGCTCACGCGCAAACCTGCCGACCGGCACATGCGACAGCTGGTGCAGCGATTTTCCCGAGGAGATCGCGATGCGCTCCGGCTCCGTCCAGACCGCCTCTAGACCTGAGAGAACGCCGAGCCGCGCCAGGATGCGGCTGGCATTGGGCGAGATCTGCAGGCCCGCACCCACTTCGGCCAGATGCGGTGCCTGCTCGATGATGTCAGTGCGGATACCGCGTGCGGCAAGCGCCAGCGCCGTCGTCAGGCCGGCCATGCCGGCGCCGACAATGGCTGCATGTGAGATCGCCATGGCGTTTCGGTTCAGGCGGCTTTGACGTGGAAGGTGCAGCCGGCCGGAATGGTCTCTTCTGCCTTCAGCGCCGGATTGTAGCGATAAAGCGTCGAGCAATAGGAACAGACTTTTTCGTTGTCGTCGCCCATGTCGATATAGATGTGCGGATGGTCGAAGGGAACGTTGGCCCCGGTGCACATGAATTCCTTCACGCCAACCTCGATGAGGCGATGTCCACCGTCGTTCTGGAAATGGGGAATACCGTGACCGGCCATGTTTGAACTCCAATGCTTGCAATCTGCGCCGACATTACAGAGGCATGCCGTGAAAGTGTAGGGGGAAACATCGCCCACAGGCGGGATTTTGTCGCCTTGCCTGTTCAGGCCAGCGACCACATGGCTTATGGTCGCGCCCGCGAAAGGAAGCCTGCCTCATGAACCTCAATGCTCCCGAATTTCAGAAATTTACCCATCAGGATCTGCAGCTTGCCTATTTCGACGAGGGCAATCCCTCCGGCGAGCCGGTGTTGCTGATCCACGGCTTTGCCTCCACCGCCAGCGTCAACTGGGTTTATCCCGGCTGGCTGAAGACGCTTGCCGATGCCGGTTACCGTGTGATCGCCATCGACAATCGCGGCCATGGCGCAAGTGACAAGCCGCGTGATCCGGAAGCTTACCGCCCGTGGGTCATGGCGGGCGATGCGATTGCGCTGCTCGATCATCTCGGCATCGATCAGGCGCATTTCATGGGTTATTCGATGGGCGCGCGTATCTCGACCTTTGCAACGCTTGGCCATCCGGAGCGCGTCCGCTCGCTTGTGCTCGGCGGTCTCGGCATTGGCATGACCGATGGCGTTGGCGACTGGGATCCGATTGCCGATGCGCTTTTGGCCGCATCGCCGGACGAGATCACGCATGCACGCGGCAAAATGTTCCGGACCTTTGCCGACCAGACGAAGAGCGACCGCGAGGCGCTGGCCGCCTGTATTCGCGGATCACGCGATCTCGTCTCGCGCGAGGATATCGCAAAAATCACGGTTCCGACGTTGATCGGCGTTGGGACGAAGGACGATATTGCAGGGTCCCCGCAGGAACTGGCAGCGCTGATGCCGAATGCCCGCGCCCTCGACATCCCCAACCGCGATCACATGCTGGCCGTTGGCGACCGGGTGCTGAAGGCAGCAGTTCTTGACTTTTACCGCGAAATTGCCGGCGGCTGACCAAGGCGCGAACGTTTCGCCGGCATTGGTGTTTGGGAAAGAATGTTCTATATACTGGCCTCTGCGCAACTGAGGATACTGCCATGTCGGCACGCACTGAAATTCGCTCCAAGGAGCCGATCGCCTCGGTCGATCCGATCTGGGATACGTTGCGGCACGAGGCGCAGGCCAGTGCCGAGCGTGATCCGCTGCTGGCGGCTTTCCTCTATTCGACAGTCCTGAATCACCGTTCGCTGGAAGATAGCGTGATCCACCGGATCTGCGAACGGCTTGATCATCCGGATCTTCAGGCGGTGCTTCTGCGCCAGACATTTGAGGAAATGCTGGATGACTGGCCGGAATGGGGCGCGATCCTGCGCGTCGACATCCAGGCCTATTACGACCGCGACCCGGCCTGCCTGCGCTTTCTGGAGCCGGTGCTCTATTTCAAGGGCTTTCACGCCATCCAGACACACCGTCTGGCGCATTGGCTGATGAAACGCGAGCGGCGGGACTTTGCCATGTATCTGCAAAGCCGCGCCTCCAGCGTTTTCCAGACCGATATCAATCCGGCAGCGCGCATCGGCAAGGGCATTTTCCTTGATCATGCCACCGGCTTCGTGGTCGGCGAGACGGCGGTCATCGGCGACAATGTCTCCATCCTGCATGGCGTTACGCTTGGTGGCACCGGCAAGGAGGGGGCAGACCGCCATCCGAAGATCGCAAACGGCGTGCTGATCGGCGCGGGTGCAAAAATCCTCGGCAATATCGAGATCGGCCATTGCTCGCGCGTGGCGGCCGGTTCGGTCGTTTTAAAGCCGGTGCCACCGAAAACCACAGTCGCCGGCGTGCCGGCGAAAGTGGTGGGAGAGGCAGGGTGTTCGGAACCCTCGCGCCTGATGGACCAGATCCTGCGCTCGGAAGACTGATCACGGTTTCCAGAGGGTTTGCCTGCCGAGGGGTTGATCGGTGGTCGCAGGCGTCTATGTCGCTTGCACCGCTGGCTTTGCCGGGCGCTCGAAACCATGCGCGCGCGGACAGGCAAAGGATCATGGGCGGACGTTCTTTACTTTCGCCTTTGTCCCATGCCAAAAGCCCCGCAACGAGAACACTGACGGAGAGACACCAGTGAAAGCCGATGAAATCAAGAAGCTCGATGCCTATTTCAAGCGGGTATTCAACCCCACGATGAGCGTCCGGGCACGCCCCCGCAAGGATGATTCGGCAGAGGTTTACGCCGGTGACGAGTTCCTCGGCGTTGTCTATGTCGATGATGAGGACGATGAGCGGTCCTACAACTTCTCGATGGCAATCCTCGACGTCGATCTCTGATCGGTCGTTTGCCCTGACGATCCTCGCGACGCTTTCTCCGGAAAGAAAATAGCGCAGTCCGGATCACGATTTCGAAAACGGCGGGCGCCTTGCGACCCGCCGTTTTTCATGGGTTTTGGCAGTCATTTTTGCGGATGCGCAAACAGGTGCCGCGGCATTTGGTCTTCGCGCATTTCTTCGCAGCTGCGGCACGATTCCACTCTTGACTTTTGCACTGCGGAATCATTCCATAAGCAAGTGGGAATGCACCCATAGGAGGCGGAAATGTTCAATCTCGATGAAGCCAGCCGGAAGAACAAGGAAGCAGTCGACGGGCTGCTGAAAAACTATGCCGAGGTGACGAAGGGCTTTCAGGCCATTGCGTCGGAAACGGGCGATTATTCCAAGAAGTCGATGCAGGAGCTTACCAGCTTCATGGAGCAGCTGATGGCTGTGCGCAGCATCGAGACCGCGTACGAGTTGCAGACCAAGTTTGCCAAGACCGCTTATGAGGCATTCGTCGCGGAAGCGACCAAGATCGGCGGCATGTACACCGATCTGGCCAAGAATGCCTACAAGCCCTACGAGCTGCCGGCAGCGCGGGCAACGGCGGTGGTGGTGTCCAACGCCGCCTGATCCCGACAACCGATCGCATCCAGCCTTGAAGAGAAACCAAAAGAACCGGTTGCGTTTCTGGCGCAACCGGTTTTTGATTCTGCCCATTCACGGCAATGCCGCTTATTTCCCCCGCTATCGGCATGTTCCCGAGGAATAGTGATTGCGCGATGGCGAGAGGGGCTTAAAATCGCGCTTCGACGAACTAGATAAGTGCTTCTGATGTCCGGCTCCGGCTGTTCGTTCGAACGAGCTGCCGGACTGTTGGGGAATGATAGAAAGATGATCGCATTGCCGATCTACATGCAAGACGAGAAGAACGGACAGGGAGACAGTGGCAATCGCGGCACCTCGGTCATCACACGGACCAAGGCGAAGACGAAAAAGCCCAATCTCTACCGCGTGCTTCTGCTGAACGACGATTACACACCGATGGACTTCGTCATTCATATTCTGGAGCGTTTTTTCCAGAAGGACCGCGAAGCTGCCACCCGTATCATGCTGCACGTTCACAATCACGGTGTCGGCGAATGCGGGGTCTTTACGTACGAGGTCGCTGAGACCAAGGTGAGCCAGGTCATGGATTTTGCCCGCCAGCACCAGCACCCGCTGCAATGTGTCATGGAAAAGAAGTGAGGAACCGACGTGCCAACATTTTCGCCTAGTCTCGAAAAGGCGCTGCATCAGGCACTGACCTTCGCCAATGAGCGGCACCACGAATATGCCACCCTGGAACACCTGCTCCTGGCTTTGATCGACGATGCCGATGCCGCTGCCGTGATGGGAGCCTGCAATGTCAATCTCGACGTCCTGAAGAAAACAGTCTCCGATTACGTCGATAACGAACTCGCCAACCTGATCACGGGGTATGACGAGGATTCCAAGCCGACCTCCGGCTTCCAGCGCGTCATCCAGCGCGCCGTCATCCACGTGCAATCGTCCGGTCGCGAAGAAGTGACCGGCGCCAATGTGCTCGTGGCGATCTTTGCCGAGCGCGAAAGCCATGCGGCCTATTTCCTGCAGGAGCAGGAGATGACCCGCTACGATGCGGTCAATTACATCAGCCACGGCATCGGCAAGCGTCCGGGCGCCTCCCAGGTGCGCCCGCCACGCGGTGCCGAAGACAGTGATGCGGATGCAAAACCCGGTCGCGAGCAGGAAGAAAGTTCTGCCAAGAAGCCTCAGGACGCGCTGAAGGCCTATTGCGTGAACCTGAACGAAAAGGCCGTCAATGGCCGCATCGACCCGCTGATCGGTCGCCATCAGGAGGTGAACCGCACCATCCAGGTGCTGTGCCGCCGCTCAAAGAACAACCCGCTTTATGTGGGCGATCCAGGCGTTGGCAAGACCGCCATCGCGGAAGGCCTTGCCAAGCGCATCGTCGAGGGCAAGGTGCCGGAAGCGCTGGCGGATGCCACGATCTTTTCGCTCGACATGGGCACGTTGCTTGCCGGCACCCGTTATCGTGGTGACTTCGAGGAACGCCTGAAGCAGGTGGTGAAGGAACTGGAAGAGTTTCCGGGCGCCGTTCTCTTCATCGACGAGATCCATACGGTGATCGGTGCCGGTGCGACCTCCGGTGGCGCCATGGATGCGTCGAACCTGCTGAAGCCGGCGCTCTCGTCCGGTGCCATCCGCTGCATCGGCTCGACCACCTACAAGGAATACCGCCAGTTCTTCGAAAAGGACCGGGCACTCGTGCGTCGTTTCCAGAAGATTGACGTCAACGAGCCCTCCATCGATGATGCCATCGAGATCATGAAGGGCCTGAAGCCCTATTTCGAGGAATATCACAAGCTGCGCTACACCAACGAGGCCATCAAGGCCGCGGTGGAGCTGTCGTCGCGTTACATTTCCGACCGCAAGCTGCCGGACAAGGCGATCGACGTGATCGACGAGACCGGTGCGGCGCAGATGTTGCTGCCCGCCTCCAAGCGTCGCAAGCTGATCACCGAAAAAGAGATCGAGATCACCATCGCCACGATGGCGCGCATTCCGGCGAAAACCGTTTCCAAGGACGACGAGGCCGTGCTGGCCAACCTCGAAAAGGAACTTCGCTCGGTCGTCTACGGGCAGGATGCCGCCATCGAGGCGCTGTCCACCGCGATCAAGCTGGCGCGTGCCGGCCTTCGCGAGCCGAACAAGCCGATCGGCTCCTACGTGTTCTCCGGCCCGACGGGCGTGGGCAAGACGGAAGTGGCAAAGCAGCTTGCCTCTTCGCTTGGCGTCGAACTGCTGCGCTTCGACATGTCGGAATACATGGAGCGCCACACCGTATCGCGCCTGCTCGGCGCACCTCCCGGTTATGTCGGCTTTGACCAGGGCGGTCTCTTGACCGATGGCGTCGACCAGCATCCGCATTCGGTCGTGCTGCTCGATGAGATCGAAAAGGCCCATCCGGACATCTACAACATCCTGTTGCAGGTGATGGACCATGGCTCGCTCACCGACCATAACGGCAAGAAGATCGACTTCCGCAACGTCATCCTGATCATGACGACGAATGCGGGCGCATCGGCAATGGCGCAAGCCGCCATCGGCTTTGGCTCGTCCAAGCGAACCGGCGAAGACGAGGAGGCGTTGAACCGCCTGTTCACGCCGGAATTCCGCAACCGTCTCGATGCGACGATCCCGTTTGCACCGCTGCCGACCGACGTTATCCATCAGGTCGTGCAGAAGTTCGTCATGCAGCTGGAAAGCCAGCTGTCTGAACGCAACGTGACCTTCGACCTGCATCAGGATGCCATCGCCTGGCTTGCGGAAAAGGGTTATGACGAGCGCATGGGGGCACGCCCGTTGTCGCGCGTCATCCAGGAGCACATCAAGAAGCCGCTTGCCAACGAGATCCTGTTCGGCGCGCTGCGCAAGGGTGGCGTTGTGAAGGTGACGGTGGGGACGAAGCCCGACGGGACCATTGGTCTGATCCTCGAATCGATTGCCGAGGCAGCACCCGTCAAGCCAAAGCCCGAAGCCGAAGTGGAAGCCGTCGAAGAGGACGGCACGACGGCCAAGGCAAAACCCGGCAAGGCAAAGGCGAACCCCAAGTCGCCGCCGTCCAAGGGCAAGGCCGCCAAGGCCCGGACCGACGCGGAAGCAGACGTGCTGACCGAGGAGAAGGAAAAGCCCCGCAAGGGCTCGACCGTTCCGCGGGTGCCGAAGACGAAATGATCGTTACAATCTGACAATCCTGTGCCGGGGCTCAAAAAAGCCCCGGCATTGCCTTTTCTGCATGCCGGTCGGTTGCGAACGGCTATACCGGACAATTCGATGCCTCTTTCCGATCCTGACGTGCGCTCCGGCGTCTCCTGGTTTTTCACCGGCATGCGCGGCATTACCTCGCTTCCTGCCCTCATCCTCATGACATCCTTTGTCGGCTTCAGCGCCTTTGCGCTGGAATCGGGAATTACCCGCAGCCAGGCGGTGTTCATGACGCTGTCGGTCTGGGCGCTGCCGGCCAAGATGATCCTCATCGGCACCATGGCCGGTGGCGCGCCGCTTGCGGCAAGTTTTCTCGCCGTCACGCTCTCTTCCATCCGCATGATGCCGATGGTTGCCTCGATCATGCCGGACATGAAGAACGAGAAGAGCCCGACCTGGCTTCTGCTCTTCCTGTCGCATTTCGTCGCGATCACCTCCTGGGTGTTTGCCATCCAGCATCTGAAAGACGTGCCGCGCGACCACCGCATTACCTATTTCGCCGGCTTTTCCATCACGCTGACGCTGGTCAACGCCGTCATCGTCGGGGTCTGCTACGGCATCGTGGCGCAGTTTCCGCCTGTCGTCGCCGGCTGCCTGTTCATGCTGACGCCGGTTTATTTCTTCGCCTCGATCTGGGCCTCGGCGCGCCATTCCGTGGTGAAGCTTGCCTTCGTCATCGGTGTGGTGATGGGGCCGGCAATGGCGCTGATCGAGCCGGAATTCGATATTCTCTATGCGGGCGTCGGCGGTGGAACGGTGGCCTATCTCATCGACCGGTTTTTCGTGCGCCCGCGCCGCGCGGGCTTGCGCGAGACACGGCTGGAGGAAGGACCATGAACAGCGAAACCTGGTGGTGGACCTATCTCGTCATCATCGTTGCCGGTTGGCTGGCAACCGATCTCTGGCGCTGGCTTGGCGTTCTCGTCGGCAACCGGCTGGATGAGGATTCCGAAGCGCTGCACTGGGTGAGGGCGGTTGCCACAGCACTTGTGATGGCGGTGACGGCAAAACTCGTCGTTTTCCCGACCGGCACGCTTGCCGGCTCGCCGCTCTGGCTGCGGCTTGCAGCGCTGGGGCTGGGATTTGCGGCTTTCCTGCTTGCAGGCCAACGCGTCATCGTCTGCGTGGCGGTCTCGATTGCAACCCTGTCAGCCGGCCTGCTGTTGCTCTGATTTTTTCAGGCGGCCTCTATCGGAGGAACCCATTGGAGAGGCGCCCGGCGGCGATCATGTTCGCCGGGACGCAATCGACCTCATGGCCGCCCGTCCGAATTTAGAGATGTTTCAATGCGTCGCGCGCAAAGGCCGACAACGGCTGCGGCAGGTCGTCGGGCGCAAACCAGCCCATGGCCGAGAGCTTGTCGGGCTCGGTCAGCTGCGGTTCGCCGGAAAAATCGGAGGTTATGTAGATCATCGACAGCCAGTGCTGGCGGTCGGCCTCGATGCGTTGTTCGCTGACGCAGAGGAAATCGACGTTGCCGATGGCAAGGCCTGTTTCTTCCTCGGCCTCGCGGCGTGCCGCGTCGGCCGAGTGTTCCATATGGTCGATCTTGCCGCCGACGATGTTCCAGAAGCCGGCCTCTGGCGCTTTGACGCGCTTGTAGAGAAGGATACGCCCGTCGCCGCCGCGGATCAGAAGACCCGCGCCGACGCCTGGAAAATCAGATCCCGGCTTTTGCGACATCGGCCTTTCAGCCCTTGGCGCCGGCAACGATCAGCATGAATGCGGGAATGTCGTCGCCGAAGCCAACAGGCGTCGGGCCGTCATCATGGTCGCGTTGATGACGCTGGCGGCGTTCGCGCTGGTCGTCATTGGCAGGGCTCTGCTGGCGCACCGCATTGCGGGCACCGTGCTGGGGCTTGCGATTGTCCGCCTTGTGCTGCTGCTCAGTATTCACGCTATCCGTCCTTGCTTCGATGATCGTGGTCGCTTCTTCGATGAGGGCCGGAGCTTCCGGCTGGCGGACCTCCGCCTTCGGAACGGCGGAACGACGTCCGCGGCCCCGGTCCTTGTCGCGATCACGGCCCTTGGAGCGGGGGCGGTCGCTTTCCTGGCTTTCCATCGGCGCGGGAAGTGCCGAGATGTCGCCGTCCTGCCATTCGATCTTGTTGCCGATCAGCTTTTCGATGGCATCGAGAAATTTTGTGTCCGTCTTGGTCACCAGCGTGAAGGCGCGGCCGGAACGTCCGGCGCGACCGGTGCGGCCGATACGGTGGACATAGTCTTCCGCATGGATCGGCACGTCGAAATTAAAGACGTGGCTGACGTCTGGAATGTCGAGGCCGCGGGCTGCAACATCGGAGGCAACCAGAAGGGTGATCGCATTGGCCTTGAAGCCAGCCAGCATATCGGTGCGCGAACGCTGGTCCATATCGCCATGCAGCGCGCCGACGGAAAAACCGTGGCGTTCCAGCGAGCGGAACAGATCCGCCACATCCTTCTTGCGGTTGCAGAAGATGATGGCGTTCTTCAGATCGTCCTGCGCACGGATGAGATCGCGCAGGATGGCGCGCTTCTCGTAATCCTTGTTGTGCGAGGCTACGAGGCGCTGCGTCACGGTCAGCGCTGTCGAGGAGGGCTTTGCCACCTCGATACGCTCAGGGTTCTGCAGGAAGCGATCAGCCAGCTTCTGGATTTCCGGCGGCATGGTGGCCGAGAAGAACAGGGTCTGGCGGGTGAACGGGATCATCTTGGCGATGCGTTCGATATCCGGGATGAAGCCCATGTCGAGCATGCGGTCGGCTTCGTCGATCACAAGGATTTCAACGCCGGTCATCAGAAGTTTGCCGCGTTCGCAATGGTCGAGCAACCGGCCGGGGGTGCAGATCAGAACGTCTGCGCCACGCTCCAGCTTGCGGTTCTGCTCCTCGAAGGAAACGCCGCCGATGAGAAGAGCCACGTTCAGCTTGTGGTTCTTGCCGTATTTTTCAAAGTTTTCTGCAACCTGGGCTGCCAGTTCGCGCGTCGGCTCGAGGATGAGCGTGCGCGGCATGCGTGCCCACGCTCGGCCCTTTTCCAGAAGGGTCAGCATCGGCAGCACGAAGGATGCCGTTTTGCCTGTCCCGGTCTGCGCGATGCCGCAGATGTCGCGACGCTGCAGGGCAGGCGGAATGGCGCCAGCCTGGATCGGCGTGGGTATCGTGTAACCCGCGTCAGTGACGGCAGAAAGGACTTTCTGGCTCAGGCCAAGATCAGCAAATGTGGTCAAAGAAAAAACTATTTCCGTTCCGGTTCATGAAGAACGCTGTGAGTCGGAACCGCTTGGCGTCCGACGATGGGCGCGACATAGGCGCAATATGGCCTAAAGTCAAGAAAACAGCGCTGTAAGCGGCCGGATTGGTAAATCCGCCCGCAATAAAGATCAAACTGGAACACGTTCAGCTCATTTCAAGTAGGTCGTCAGCTTCATCCCCGCATTGAGGAAGTGAACGGGGTCTGTCGCCTCGCCATCACGGCGCACCTCGTAATGTACATGCGGGCCGGTGGAGCGCCCGGTCGAACCCGCCGTTGCAATCGTGTCTCCATTTGCCACCATGTCGCCTTCGGAGACGAGAATGCGCGACAGGTGGCCGTAGCGGGTGGTGATGCCGTGTCCGTGGTCGATCTCCACCATGTTGCCGTAACCGCTGTTGTATCCGGCGGTGATCACCCGGCCGGCACCGGTTGCATGCACGTCGGCCCCGGTTTCTGCCTGGAAGTCGACGCCTGCATGCAGCGCAAGCCGGCCGAGAAACGGGTCGATGCGATTGCCGAAACGGCTGGTGATCTCGTGTCCGGGGGCCGGGTTGCCATAGGGGAGGGCGATGGCTGTCTGGCGAACGGTTTCAAGCCGCGTCAGGGCAGTGTCCAATTGGTCGAGCTGGTTGTCGAAGGGGTCGGTTGCCGCGGGCTCCACAAATGGACCGCCGATGCCGCCCGTTGGGCCGCCCGCTGGCGCTCCACTCTGCGCGCCGTTCGCTGGCGCCTCTGCCAACGGGGGCTGGAGCGAAACCCCGGTGCGCCGCATGATGGCCGCCATTGCGTCTGCCGTCTCCTCGGCGTTTTCGGTGAGGCCGCGGATGCGTGCCAGTTGTTCCTGTTCAATGGTCTTCAGCGACCGCGTGACTTTGGAAACTGCGCGGCTTGCCCGTTCGGCCACACCTTCGCCGGGCAGGGGTTGGCCGCGAAGAGGCACGAAGCCGAGCGTGGCCGGGGCGCCGTTCGGCCCCGCCGCCGGCGTGGTTTCCGGCATGATCAGCCGCTCGATGGCTTTCAGCGCCCGGTTTCGGCCCGCCGGATTTTCGGTCGTATTGTGCGGCTGGTAGGCCTGGGCGAGACCTGTTTCAGCAGGCGGCTGGTCACTGGCAAGCTCGTGTCCGTTGAGAGGGGTGAGGCCTGAGGCTTCGGCGCGTTGAACAAGGTTGCCAAGCTTTCCATGCCTGGAAAACAGCGCTTCCTGCTGTTCGAGAAGCAGCTCTACCTTGTCTTCCACCAGCTTGCGGTCGAGCAACTGACGCGACGTGATCCGGTCGATCTCGGCGCGCAGCGTTGAAATGCGGCCCTCATAGTCGTGCTGTATGCGTGCCTGCCTTGCCATGGAGGCGCCGATCAGGTCGTCGCGGAAGACGAGATAGGTGGTGGCGGCGAGATAGGCGATGGAGAGAACGCCAAACAGCGTTACGCCGCCCGCGACCATCCAGG
>JAIXTO010000219.1 GCA_027483885.1 Rhizobiaceae bacterium | reverse complement strand
GAATGACATTGCCATCTGCCGCGAGGAAATCTTCGGCCCGTTTGCCGCAATCCAGATCTTCGATGACGAGGAAGAGGTGGTCGCCAAGGCGAATGAAAGTGATTTCGGACTTGTCGGTTATGTCTGGACCCAGGATCTGGAACGCTCCATGCGCACGGCCTCGGCGCTGCGCACCGGTACTGTGCTCGTCAACACACCGATCGTGCGGGATCTTCGCACCGGTTTCGGCGGCTACAAACAGTCGGGTCTCGGCCGCGAGGGCGCCAAGGGCTCACAGGCGATGTTCACCGAGATGAAGACCACCATCATCGCCCGTACGCCGCGCGCAATGCCGCGAATGGGCATGGGCGGAGAATAATGGCGATGGGCAAGACCTACCCTTCCCTTTCCGGCCGCCCGGTCATCGTCACCGGCGGTTCGCGCGGCCTCGGTCGCGAAATGGCACTGGCACTGGCGGCGGCCGGAGCCTCGGTCGCAGTCGTTGGTTCGCGCGCGGGGTCTGCGCTGGACGACACCGTCGCCGAAGCAAACCGCATGGGTCCCGGCAGGGCTATCGCCCTTGTCGCGGATGTCGCAAATTATGCCCAGTGCGAGGCGGCTGTCGCATCAGCAATCGCCGCCTTCGGCCGCGTCGATGTCTTGATCAACAATGCAGGGCTTGGCATGCGCCGCGTGTCGGAGACCTTCAACACGCAGCCGACACGTTTTTGGGAAACGGAACCGGAGGCCTGGCGGGAGATCATCGACACCAACGTCAACGGCGCCTTCAACATGGCGCGGGCCGCCGTGCCGCAGATGGTGGCGAGAGGCTTCGGCAAGGTCATCAACATCTCCACCAGCGACCAGACCATGGTGAGGCGGGGCTATGCACCCTATGGTCCGAGCAAGGCGGCGCTGGAAGCGGCTTCACGCATCTGGGCGCAGGATCTCGCCGGCACCGGGGTCGACGTCAATGTCTATCTGCCCGGTGGCGCGGCCGACACGGATCTGTTGCCGCCAAGCCCGGACAAAAAGGGGGCGGACGGCAATCTCCTGCCGGCGTCGATCATGCGCCGGATGATCGGATGGCTCTCGGCCGACGAGTCGAACGGCATCAGCGGCGCCCGTTTCATAGCCCGCCTTTTCGATGAGCAGATCGACCCCACGCAGGCGGCGCTCAAGGCGCAGTCCACACCGATCGAAAAACCGGCGATTATGTAGGAACGGCGCGCTCATGTTCACCTTCGGCTCCGCACGCATAACGACGATCAGCGATCTTGATCCCTTCCCGCTGCCGGTTGACCTGCTCTTTCCCGGGAAAAGCGTGGAGACGCTTCGCCCGCTTGAGGCCGAGCTTGCGCCACATCATGTAGATTTCGACAGCGGCTCGATCCTGCTTGGCGTGCAGAGCCATCTTTTGCAGGTCGGCGGCCTCAATGTGCTGATCGATACCTGCGTCGGTCAACACAAACCGCGCCCTCGCCGCGCCGATTGGCACCAGCGCGCGGCGACCGGTTATCTCGAAAACCTCGCACGCGCAGGTCTGCGGCCGGAGGATATCGATATTGTGCTATGCACCCATCTGCATGCCGATCACGTGGGGTGGAACACGCAGCTGATCGACGGCCGCTGGGTGCCGACTTTTCCCAATGCACGTTATCTGATGGGCCGTGCCGAGTTTGCCCAATGGCGCGCCGAAGAGGAACAGGCGCCGGGCCAGCACAATCACGGCTCCTTCGTCGACAGTGTCATGCCGGTGGTCGAGGACGGCCGCGCGGAGTTTGTCGATGAAGGGTTTTCCCTCGCCGCAGGTCTCGATTTGGTGGCCCTGCCCGGGCATAGCCGCGGCCAACTCGGGCTCTGCCTCTGCCAGCAGGAGCGGCGGGCGATCTTCTGCGCCGATGCCATCCACACACCAGTGCAGGTGTATCATCCGGACTGGGCGAGCCGCTTCTGCAGCGATCCCGAACGGGCAATCTCCACGCGTCGGGCGCTGCTCGAACAGGCGGTTGCGCGCCAAGACCTGCTCATCCCGGCCCATCTCCGGCATTTCGCAGCCATGCAGGTCAGACGGGATGCGCATGGCAACTACCACCCGGTCTTCGTTCAATGACGACAACGCTGGCTAGATGCGCGGCAGCGCCTGGTGTAACGCGGCAACCAGCGCGATGGGTCGCCTTGAAACGCCGGGCGTCAAGGCGTTCACTCGCTGCCCGCTTCCTTGGCACGATGGATGCGCATCCGATAGGCCATCTGCTCGGCAGGGTGCCAGTTGAACGAGGCGATCAGCACACCGCTTTGGGTGACATAACGGCGCAGCAACTGCAGAGACCACGATCCCGGCTTCAGTCCCAGCTGGCGGATGAATTCGCCAGGCATGGGCATGGCCCGGATTTCCTGCACGGCCTCCTCGATCGGACCGTCGGAATAGCGTTCAAGCAGCGCAAAGAAAGGGCCCTGGTGGTCGTGAAACTGCGCCACGACATGTTCGAACCGCTTCGGCACATAGCTTTGAATATAACAGATCGGCTTGCCACCCGGTTCGGTCCAGCGCACGCCGTTGATCAAGATCCATTCCTCGCCGGCCTTTGCGCCGACCAATTCCGCAAGCTCCGCGTCGAGCGTCACGGTCTTGATGTCCATGACGACATAGTAGGTTTCGACGGCGACCTGGAAGAGTTCCTCAAGGGAACCGAAGGACTGGTAGAAGGTGGTGCGCGACGCGTCAGAGATCACGCGCGTGCCGATACCCTGGCGTCGCTCGACATAACCGCGCTCGCGAAGATAACGCAGCGCTTCACGAATCGTGGTGCGGCTGCTGTTGAATTCGACGGCCAGTTCCAGTTCAGGCGGCATCAGACTGCCCACGGGATAGGTGCCGCTGACAAGCCTGTCTTCCAGGATCTTCTGGATCTGCGCATAGCGCGGCAAGCCGTCGGTCGGGCGGTCCAGAGCGAGATCATCCTCTTTTGTTGTCATGCGTCACTTTCGGTTGGCGCAGTGCGGCGTTTTACGCGTTCAATCGCCCTTCCTCTACAACAATTCTCGCCGGGGCAACACCGGTCGCGATGCAACGCGGTGGGGAAGATCGAAATCAGCGCCTTTGGATGTATGGACAAATCTCAATAAATATATTCAAACATACCTACCTTTTGGAGATTGCATGTCAGAACGCCATAGATCCGTCTACTCAAGCCGCGCCAAACTTGGTCTGATCACACCGCCGACAAACACGGTGAACGAGGCCGAATGGCAGCGGATGATGCCGGCGGGCGTCACCTTCCATACCCATCGCATGCCGCTGCACCCCGACACCGTGAGCGCAGAAGGCAAGGCCGGCTTGATGCGCGACCTTGAAGCCGTTTTCGCAATGCTGAAACAGGCGCGCGTTGATGCAATCGCCTATGCCTGCACGGCGGGCTCGATGATCAATCCGGTCGATAGCCTGCCGGATGGCCTCAGCCGCACCACCGGGGTCAAGGCCGTCACCACCTCTGCTGCGATCATCCGCGCATTGAAGACGCTTGGCGTGACGCGCCTCTCGGTCGCAACGCCTTATCACGACAAGCTCAACCATCACGAAACGGAATTTCTCGTCGAAAACGGCTTCGAGGTGGCGCGACTGATCGGGCTTGGTATCGGAGAGAGCGGACCTGCAGATTATGTCCGTATCGCCGAGACGCCACTCGATGTGATCGAAGCCCATGTCAACCGGTGTTTCGTGCCCGGCAGCGATGCCATTCTCATCACCTGCACGGATTTCCCCACCTTGCCGCTGATTGCAGCGCTTGAGGAGCGCCATGGTGTGCCGGTCGTGACATCCAATCAGGCAACCTTCTGGGCGATGCTGCGCGCCTGCGGCATCGAGGACCGCTTCGACACCTATGGCAGGCTGCTGGCCCAGCATTAACGAGAAACGAAAACATAGGAAGGAATACCATGGCGGATCCCCGTCTCAGGCAGGCCATTGAGGCCAAGGACTTCATTCTCGCCCCCGGCGTCTTCGATCTGATTTCGGCGCTGATCGCCGATCGCCAGGACTTCAAGGCGCTCTACGTGACAGGCTACGGCACGGTCGCTTCCTATCTTGGCCTGCCCGATGCCGGTCTTGCCACCTATCGCGACATGATCGAGCGGATTGGCCAGATCGTGAAGATGACCAGCACCCCGGTGATCGCCGATGCCGATACCGGTTATGGCGGCCTGCTCAACGTGCGCCATACCGTGCGCGGTTATGAAGACGCCGGCGTGACGGCGATCCAGATCGAGGACCAGGAATTTCCCAAGAAATGCGGTCACACGCCAAACCGCCGGGTGATTCCGCTGGAGGATATGGTCCGCAAGGTCAAAGTCGCGAGCGATGCGCGCTCAAGCCGTGATTTCCTCATCATCGCCCGCACCGATTCCCGCACCGGCCTTGGCCTCGACGAGGCCATCCGCCGTGCGGATGCCTATCGGGAAGCCGGCGCCGACGTCGTTTTTGTGGAATCGCCGGAAAGCGAGGCGGAAATGAAGACGGTTGCCGAGCGCATTCAGGCGCCACTGTTTGCCAATATGGTCAATGGCGGGCGCACCCCGCTGCTATCGGCGGCGCGACTGCAGGAACTGGGCTATGCCATTGCCATCCACCCGGCGCTCGGTTTCCTCAGCGTCGGCGCCGCTCTCGACAAGGCCTTCAAGGATCTCAAGGCCAACGGCATCACCTCGCCGGATATCGACCTCTATTCCTTCTCAGAATTCAACAAGCTGCTTGGCTTTGAGGATGTCTGGGAATTCGAACGCCGCTTTGCAGAAATCTGAGGGACTGAAGATGGCCGAGGATCTCGATGACAACTACAAAATCGCTTATGCCAACCGGGTCGGTTTTGGAAAGCGCCCAGCGCTTGTCCTGATCGACTTCGCAGACGCCTATTTCGATCCCGACTGCGTGCTTTATGCCGGTGTGGATGCGGCACTGGCCTCGGCACTGCGGATCCGCGACGTGGCGCATGAAATGGGCATTCCGGTGATCCTTACCGAGGTCACCTATCAGAAGGGGGGCCTCAACGGCGGGCGCTTCTTTGAAAAGGCAAAGCCCCTCGCTTCCTTCGTAAAGGGCGAGAAAACCGCGGCTTTCGCCAAGGGCCTGGTTGCGCGCGAGGATGAGATCATCGTCTCGAAACAGTATCCCTCAGCATTCTTCGGCACCTCGCTTGCCTCGACGCTCACGGCGATGGGGATCGACAATGTCGTGCTGACGGGCCTCACCACCAGCGGCTGTGTACGGGCATCCTGCGTCGATTCCATGTCGCATGGCTTTATCACCAGCGTGGTGCGCGAGGCCTGCGGGGATCGGCATCCGGCACCACACGAGGCGAACCTCTTCGATATGAACGCGAAATACGCCGATGTCGTCTCCGAAGAGGAGATCGTCGCCTTCTTCCGGTCACTTGATAAGGGAAAGGTTGCCTGATGGTCGACCCTGAAAAGCGTCGCCGCATCGCCATATTGGGCGGTGCCGGTGGCATCGGTCGCGCGCTCGTCGCCCATCTCAAGGCCAGAGGCGACGACGTCATTGTGCTTGATCTTGCGGGTTCGCTGGACCGGCATGCACAGACAGGTGGGGTGAAATCAATCCCGATCGACGTCCGCGACGAGGCAGCGGTCGGCTCTGCATTTTTAGAGCTGGCTGGCCTGTGGCGTGAAATGGATGGTTTCGTCAATCTTGCAGGCTACAACAGCAAACTGCAGCCTATTGCAGAAACCGATGCAGATTATTTCGACGAAATCACAACTGGCAATCTGCGCGGTGTCTTTCTTGCCGCAAAGGCGGTCTTGCCGCTGATGGCGGAAGGCGGCGCGGTGGTCCATGTCGCCTCGGGCCTAGCCTCGAATATCCGACCGGGCTACGGCGCCTATTCGGCCTCCAAGGCTGGCGTGATCGCGCTGACCAAGACTTTCGCCGTGGAAAACGCACCGCGCATCCGCTTTAATGTCGTGGCACCCGGTCTCGTCGATACGGCCTTCCTGCGCGGCGGCACGGGACGTTCCGATGAGGACGAGGCGTCCATCGTGCCGCTGGAGGCCTATCGCGCCATGACGCCGATGAAGCGCCTGGCGCTGCCGGAGGATATCGTCGGCCCGATCGATTTCCTGCTGTCGCCTGCGAGCGGCTTCATGACCGGACAGGTGCTCTGGGTGAACGGCGGCGGCTTCATGCCGTGACACGGTGTGGTGCGCGCGCCAGTTAAAATGATGATGAGCCCGGCCAAGTTGACTTGTCGGATAGGGAACCTGATGTGCGAATGGCGGTCCACGGCCTGCCTGCGCCACGCCCTCAGCGAATTGCCGCAGCGCGCCACACACTCTGACATCTCTGCCCTGCTGCCCTTCACCTTCGCCAAAACCGCCGCGACTTGATCCGATAAAGCCGTCTGAGAGCGATCCACGTCACATGGCGAACGTCAACGCCCATGGAAATGAGCGCTTTACGAAAAGCGTCAAATCCTGCTGGGGTCCGTGGGGTTTCACAAATCAGCGCGCATGTGATTCACGCTTTGGCCTATGAATGCTGAAACGACGGCAGTCATTGCGGCGAGCGACAGGAGTGCCGTGGCTGCAATAAAGGTCGCAGCGTACCCGTACGCATCAAAGAGAAAACCGCCGAAGGCCGCTCCCGCCGTGATCGCCAGCTGGATTGCCGCCACCATCAGGCCCCCACCCGCTTCGGAATCATCCGGGAGCGTTCGGGTCAGCCAGGTCCACCACGCAACCGGCGCGGCCGTGGACAGAAAGCCCCAGAGTGCCAGCAAGGTGGCGGTGGCCGCCAGCGAACCGGCGCTGAACACCAGCGCCAGTGCGAGAAGCGCCATCAAGGCCGGAATGACAATAAGGACCAGACGCGGCGCGCGCGACAGGACGAAGCCGATGACGATCGTGCCGAGCACGCCCATCGCGCCGATCAAAAGCAGCAGGAGCGACAACGTCTCCACATGCACCTTCACGATGCCTTCGAGATAAGGGCGAAGATAAGTGAAGAGGGTGAACTGACCCATGAAGAACAAGCCGACGCCGAGCATGCCGATCGCGACCACCGGGCGGCCAAGAAGCCTCAAGGGGCTTATCGGTGCTGCACGAACCATCGGCATACGCGGGAGGCTGAACCAAAGCCAGACCAGGACAACGAGCGCCACCGGCACGACGGTAAAAAAGGTCCATCGCCATCCGATCAGCGCTCCAAGATAACTGCCGAGCGGCGCGGCCACCACCGTTGCCAGCGCATTGCCGCCGTTCAAGACCGAAAGTGCGCGCGGCACCTGCCATGGCGACACAAGACGCGTGGCAGTGGCAGCCGACATCGACCAGAAGCCGCCGATGACGATGCCGATCAGCGCGCGACCGATCATCAGAGTGGCATAGTTTGGTGCGAGCGCAACCACGGTCCCGGAGATCATCATGACGCCCGTCAGCGCAAGCAGCATTGTCTTGCGATCAGCGCGTCCCATGATGGATGCAATCAGCAGGCTGGTGATGACGGCGAAGAAACCGGAGACGGAAATCGCCTGCCCTGCCTGACCTTCGGTGACGGCCAGATCGCTGGCGATCGGCGTCAACAGGCTGACCGGCAGGAATTCCGAGGCGATCAGTGCAAAGGCAGCAAGCGACAACGCGAAGACGCCGCTCCATGTCGCGGTCTTCCGGGTCCCTCCCCCTGCGGGTTGCTGCGTTGTGGCAATTGCGTACGACGTGTCACTGACCATGAAGCGATCCTTTCAAGGTTTCACCCGTACCGGACATCGCAATCGCGACCCGAAGGCAATCTCGGGCGCGCGCGCATTCGGAACGGAAACAGATGGGACCGAGATAGAGGAGGTGATGCCGGGGGATAATCCGCCGGATGCCGGATGCGGTTATGCACAGGGCTCATGAAACAGCATCGAAACCGTCCCGACATTGTTTGGCCGGCACGACAAGCGGATGTTTTACCTGTTGGGCATGTACCGACTTGCCGCCAGAGGGGAGCCGCGGTGGTGGGCCAGCCGGCGCCGCAGCGTCAGGATCACGCAGTTCAGTCTTGCTTCTGTTGAAGAAATTCGATGATCGCCTGTCGCTCCGCCGCATTGGCGAAACGCTGCGTCATGCGCGTTCCCCGCACCATGGCACCGGGATTGGTGAGGAAATTGTCGAGGTTATCCGCACTCCACACGATGCCGGACCCTTTTATGGCCGGCGAGTAATTATAGCCCTCGACGCTTCCCGCCGCGCGTCCGACGACACCCTGCAGATGCGGCCCGACCCCATTGCGGAGCGTTGCAACCTGATGACAGGCACCGCATCGCTGCCGGAACAGCGTCTCGCCTTTGGTGGGCTCAGAGGCAGGCGCCTGCGCCGCAGCAACTGCGGCCGACAACAGGAGACAGAGACCGGCGATGGCAGAGACGGATCGATACATTGCAGAAACTTTCGAGCATGGGCAACAGGATCGGACATCCGGGATTTCAGGAACCCGGATGTCGACAAAGGCTAGAGGACATGCGTGCAACGGCACGATCAGCGCATCTGCAGAATGATCGGATCAGGGCTTGCCGGGTCGGTATGCGCCCGCAGGGCCTTCACCGCTTGCTCCGTCACCGGAGCAGCGTGATTGCCCCAGGTCGCGCGGACATAAGTCAGCACCTCGGCAATCTGCTGGTCGCTCAGCTTGGAGCGCAGCGACGGCATGCGATAGGCATCCGTCACACCATCGGCGACCACACGGCCGGCCCCGTTCAGCGTGATGTTGATCGCCGAGGCCGGATCGGGTGCCAGCAGCGAACTGGCGCCGGCAAGCGGCGCGATCCATTCGGCACGGCCACGGCCATCGGCGCCGTGACAGGTCGCGCATTGTGACGCATAGATCGCCTGCCCCGCCGAGCGGGGTGCCGCCGCCGCAACGGGCTGATACTGCCAGGGCTCACCATCCCGCGTTCGATCTCCCGGCAGCGATTTGAGATAGCGCGCAATGCCCTTCAGATCCGTATCGCTCATGTACTGGGTGGAGTTGTTGAAGGCCTCCATCATCGAGCCGAAAACGACACCGTGCTGATTGCGGCCATCCTTCAGATAGGTAACGATATCATCCTCGGTCCAGCGACCAAGACCGGTATTGTGATCGTTGCGCAGGCTCGGCGCATACCAGCCATCGAGCAGCGCGCCGGAGAGATAACGCGGATCACGCTCGTCGAGCGCAACTTCCTGAATCGCTAAACCACGAGGCGTGTGGCAGCTTCCGCAATGGCCTGGCCCCTGCACCAGATAGGCGCCGCGGTTCCACAGGTCGTCCCCGGCCATCTTGGCCTGATAGGTGCCCGGCTCCGTGAAGGCAGCATTCCAGAAGGCAAGCGGCCAGCGCATGTTGAGCGGCCAGGCGATATCCGCAGGGCGGTTCGGCTGGCTGACCGGCTGGACGTGATTCATGACGTAATCGTAGAGCGCGCGGATGTCGTCATCGCTCATCTTGGCATAGGACGGATGCGGCATGGCCGGATAAAGACGGGCGCCATCGGCCCGCACACCCCGACGCACCGCATTGTCGAAATCGGCCAACGTGTAGTTGCCGATCCCGGTTTGTTTGTCCGGCGTGATATTGGTCGTGTAGATCGCACCGAGCGGCGTGCCCATGGCCAATCCACCGGCAAAGGGTTTTCCGCGCTCCGTGGTATGGCAGGCGACGCAATCGGAAAGACGCGCAACATATTCGCCCCGCTCCAGAGGGCCGGGTGCCGGCCGCGCCTCTCCGTCGAATGGGGAGCGCGGCACATAGATCGCGAACCAGGCGCTTCCGGCACCCACGACAGCGACGACTGCAACAAAGAGACCAAGACGTTTCAAACGGGAGCCCACCCATCAAATGAGGAAAAGGCCTGCGCCGGCATGACCGGAACAGGCGAATTTTGGTTCGGTGCCCAGCTCGACGCCGGTTTCTCGCATGGTTCAGATGCTGCCGGTCAGCGAGGCGCGCGACAGCGGCAGGCTGCGCACCCGCTTGCCGGTCAAAACCGCCAATGCGTTGACCACCGCCGGCGGCACGCCCGGCACACCCGGCTCGCCGATGCCGCCCATGGGCGCACCGCTTTCGATGATGCGGACATGCACCTTTGGCATTCTGTCGGGTGGCAGGATGGGATAACCGTCATAATTGCGGGCACGCGGCACGCCCTCCTCGTAGACCACCTCTTCCATCAGCGCGATCGAGAGACCGATGGCGACCGCGGAGTTGATCTGTGCCTCGACGATGGCCGGATTGACGATGCTGCCGGGATCGACGGCGACCCAGACCTGATGAACCACCGCCTCCTCGCCGCGCAAGGAGACTTCCGCGATGGTCGCAACCTCGCTGCCGAAGGGAGACGCCATGGCGACGCCCCGGGCGCGCCGGGTGCCGTCGTCCGCCTGATAGGGACCGCGTCTCCAGCCGCCGGAGAGATCCGCCACCGCCTCGAGAAGCGTCTGTTGGCGCGGGCTTTCGGAAAGCAGCCGGTGGCGCAGTTCGTAGGGGTCCTGCTTTCCGGCATCGGCCATTTCATCAAAGAAGGTCTCGTAGAAGAAGTCGTTCATCGAATGGCCGACCGAGCGCCAGAAGCCGATGACCGCGGGATCATCGACATGGATGTGACCGACCCGGCGATTGGGGATGGCATAGAGTTTTTCGACAATGCCTTCCACTGCGGAGCTATCCACCTTGTCCGGCTGACGGCCGAACCAGCGGCCTGTCGCACCTTCACCCACCGCAACCGCACTCAGGGCAACCGGCATGCCTTTCTCGTCCAGGCCAGCCCGGAAGCGGGCGACCGCCATGGGGCGCAGCGCATCGCGCAAAAACTCTTCCTCGCGGCTCCAGACAAGCTTGATCGGCTTTCCGACCGCTTTCGACAGCAGGATGGCCTGCGGAAACGGGTTGGCCGAGGCATAGAGGAAATGTCGTCCGAAGAAACCGCCAAGCAGTGGCGAATGGATGATGACCTTGGACGGATCGATGCCGGCAACCTTTGCCGCTGCTGCCTGGAACATTTCCGGCGCCTGGTTGGGTGCCCAGAGTTCCAGCGTGCCGTCCTCGTTCCAGCGCGCCAGCGCCGAGGGCGGCTCCAGCTGCGCATGCGCCAGATGAGGGGCGTCATAGGTCGCCTCAATGACGGTCTTGGCGCCGGCCAGAGCCTTGGTGGCATCGCCGGAGACTTCCGCCTCAAGACCATCGCCCGTCATGGCCTTCAACCCGTCCCGGTGCCGTTCCGTCGAATAGTCTTCCGGCATCGCACCCTTGGTGCCCTGCGCCGCAGCCGTCCAGGTGACCTGAAGGCTTTCCGCCGCCCGGCGAGCCCGCCACCAGCTATCGGCAACAACGCCGACCGCGCCGGGCAAGCGATGCACGGAATGCACGCCCGGCATGGCCAGAACCTGGGCCTCGTTGGTGATGGCCTGCGGTTCCGCTCCGAGATGGCGGGCGTGCTGGACGGCCGCATGGAGCATGCCGTCCACGCGAAGATCGATAGCATACTGTGCCTTGCCGGTGGATTTGTCGCGCACGTCGAGCCGCGCCAGGGGTTTGCCGATCCAGCGAAAATCCGACTTTGCTCTCAGCGGCGCATCGGCCGGCACCGCCAAGGCCGCGGCCTGCTGCGCCAGTTCGCCATAGCTCAGCGCCCGTCCGGACGCGGCATGGAGAACGCGGCCAGGCTCGGTCGTCAGTTCCGAGACCGGCACGTTCATCCGTGCAGCGGCGGCCTGCAACACCATCAGGCGGGCGCTCGCGCCAAGTTTGCGCATCTTCTCGTAGCTCATCCTGACGGACATGCTGCCGCCGGTAAAGCGGAAGCCGCCGATCAGCAGATAATCCGGCCCGGGCGGTGCCGCTTCCACGACAAAGCGGGCAGGATCGACATCGAGTTCCTCGCCAACGATCTGCGCCATGGCGGTAAATATGCCCTGCCCGCCCTCGATAAAGGCGCTGCGGAACAGGACGCTGCTGTCTGGCCGGATCTCGATATAGGCGTTCACCCGCGTACCCGCCTCAATGGCGGGTGCGGCGGCCTGCGCCAGGGCGCGCCCGGCGCCAGACGGCAAGGCGACGCCCAGCACCAGAGCGCCAGCGGAGACGCCGAGAAAGCGACGGCGCGACAGATTGAGAAGCCCGGTCTCCCGGTCAGAGTTTTGGGACGCCTTGATCGGTGACATGTCGTTCATGCTGACCTCCCTTAAACTTTGGCGGCCTGCCGAACGGCAGACGCGATGGCATTATAGGTGCCGCACCGACAGAGATTGATCATTGCCGCGGCAATGTCTTCCTCGGTCGGTTGGGGCGTCTGTTTCAGAAGCGCCGTCGCCGCCATCACCTGGCCGGACTGGCAATAGCCGCATTGCGGAACCTGATGATCGACCCAGGCCTCAACGACCCTGCGGCCTTCGGCATCCCCAGTGATGGCCTCGATCGTCACGATCTCGGTGCCCGCGACGCTTTCGATCGGTGTGACGCAGGCACGCGTCGCCTGGCCGTCGATCAGCACAGTGCAGGCTCCACACTGGGCAAGGCCGCAGCCATATTTCGTGCCCGTCAGCCCGAGCGTGTCGCGCAGGACCCACAGGAGCGGCGTATCCGGCTCGATCTCCACCTGATGCGATTGCCCATTGATGGTAAGCTGCATGGCCATCTCCCTGAAAACGTTGACTGGCATTGCCGCCGGTGCGGCGCACCGAGGCATCTGCTCCTCCGGCCACGGAATGGACCCGGCACCGGTGAAGACAGACAGTAGCGGTGCTCAGTCTATCCCTGACTGGCCGAAAACATTAGCGCTCCGTGGTGACTTATGCTCATGAAGCACGCTCATGAATGGCGAGTGGCCGGACGGACGAATGACCGAAACGGGATAGGGAGAAGCGGGGCGGCGCGGCTCAATCCACGAGTGCGTGAACCTCCACGGATCTTTTGCGGTTTCGCACCTGCTGCGGTCCGAGTGATTTCAGGCCCGGCAGGCGGCCGGAGAGCGCGGCGTGGGTGGTCTCGCAGATCAGACACCGCGTTCCCAGCGTCTTGTTCAGGGCTTCCAGCCTCTGGGCCAAATTGACGGTATCGCCGTAGAGCGTGAACGCCAGTCGTTCCTGGCTGCCCACGGTGCCGGCTGCGACAGGCCCCGTGGCGACACCGATGCGCAGCCTCACCTGGCGCCCGGTAAAATCACGCTCTAAGACCATCTGGAGGATGTCGCGCGCGGCCAGGACCGCCTGATAGGCATGATCCTCCAGCGGCAATGGCGCATTGAAGGCTGCGATGACGGCATCACCGACATAATTGACGACAAGGCCGCCGTGACCAGCGACCACTTGACCGACGGCTGTGAAAAGCTGGTTCAGGATCCGGATCAACTCTGCGGGCGGCATGTTTTCCGACAGCGTGGTAAATCCCTCGATGTCGGCGAAAAGAAGGGTGGCGTTTCTCTGCCGCGGTTCCAGATGCCCATCGGCTTCCAGCGCGGCAATCACGCTTGCCGGCACATAACGGCCGAATTGCTGCTGAATATGCCGCCGCTTCTCGTCGGACGCGACGCGTGCCAAAACCACGCTTCGCGCCCGGCGCACGGCCAGCGCCGCAATCGCGGTCAGCGCGGCCATCACCAGCGCCTCTTCGATACGCGAGGCGGTCCCGACGAAATTCGCGTTCAGCACCACGGCATTGAACACGTCTTTCGTAGGCGCATAAGGCAGATCGCCGAAGGTCAGGACGTGATCCATCTGATGCAGGATATGAAGCGTCGCAGCCGACAGTCCTGCAATGCAGCAGGCCCCCGTCCACAAAACCAGTCGCGGCGACAGCGTCAGGATCGATGCGGCGATGACGAGATAATAGTAGTGAACCCGGCTTGTCAGGAAAACGAGGTTTTGCGGAATATGATCCCCGCTGCTCAGCGGTGCGAACGCAATGAGAGCCGAGACAAGTCCCGCATCAACAGCGAAGAATACATACCGAGCCACCTGTTCCAGCGGTCGGCCGAGTGTCCACAATGCCATCAGGCCGCCAAGCCCGAGAAGCAGCGTGCCGGCCCAGATCTGCAGGTTGGCCGGATAATGATAGCCCGCCAGAAACACGAAGGCGAGTGCCGTGACCGCGATCGAGCGGCCGATGACGGCCAGTTGAAAGCCGCGACGCTGGGCAAGCGCGAGCGCGCGGTGACCCGCTTCAAGAGAAAATACGGAACTGGTCCTGACCGGCATGGCGATCACCTTCGAAAGGAGGGAACGGACGAGGGCGACGACACCTTGCGGGCCGCCAGCGATCGGCATTTGCACTTCACCCTTCATGCGCATTTCGGCTATAATCACTGTGCGCAAAATGAAGAGGGTTCATAAATGGTCCGCGAAAACGTCAACGATCTGCTGGCCTTCATCGCGGTGGCGCGCGAACGCAGCTTCACCAAGGCGGCGGCCAAGATGGGCGTTTCGCAATCGGCCCTCAGCCATACGATCCGCCAGTTGGAAACGCGGCTTGGCGTGCGGCTGCTGACGCGCACCACCCGCGCCGTCTCCGCCACCGAGGCCGGTCAGCGCCTGCTCGACGGCATCAGTTCGCATTTCGACGAGATCGAGGCGGAACTCGATGCGCTGAGCGCCTGGCGGGAACGGCCGGCCGGCAGCATCCGCATCACGGCCTCCGACCACGCGATCACCTGGATCCTGTGGCCCAAGCTTCGGACTTTTCTCAAGGATTACCCGGACATCAAGGTCGAACTGATCCGCGATAACGGCCTGACGGATATCGTCACCGAGCGCTTCGATGCGGGCGTTCGCATGGGCGAGCAACTGGCAAAAGACATGATATCGGCCCGGATCAGCCCCGATTTTCCGTTTGCCGTGGTGGGGGCCCCCTCCTATTTCGCGCAAAACCCACCGCCACTCCACCCGCAGGATCTGGTTCGCCACACGTGTATCAACGAGCGACTGCCGACCTTTGGCGGTTTCTGGGTCTGGGACTTCGAGAAGGACGGCCACGAAACCCGCATCCGGGTGGACGGACAACTTGCCTTCAACACCTCCTATCAATCGGTCCTCGCCGCCGCCGATGGTTTTGGCCTCGCATTCGTTCCCGAAGATGTGGCTCTTCCCTTTCTCGCGGATGGACGGCTGGTGCGGGTTCTCGAAGACTGGACGCCACCATGGGACGGGTATCATCTCTATTATCCGAGCCGTCGCCAATCCTCGCCGGCCTTCACGGCGCTCGTCAATGCGCTGCGCCACCGCGACTGAGACAGTCGCGGCGGCACATCGGGGAGAAAAAATCGGGACGCCTTACGCCCCGTAGTCTGCGTCGCTGACATGCTCGAGCCAGTCAACGGCCTTGCCATCCAAGGATTCCTGGATGGCAATATGCGTCATGGCCGTCGTGGGACCGGCACCATGCCAGTGCTTCTCGCCGGGATCGAACCAGACGACATCGCCCGGACGGATCTCCTCGACAGGTCCGCCTTCCCGCTGCACCCGGCCAAACCCCGCCGTGACGATCAGCACCTGTCCCAGCGGATGCGTGTGCCAGGCGGTGCGGGCACCGGGCTCGAATGTGACCGTGTTCCCAGCCGCCCGGGCCGGCGCGGTGACCGGGAACAGCGGGTCGATCCGCACCGTACCGGTGAACCAGTCGCCGGGTCCCTTGGCAGACGGCTGAGTGCCTGCGCGTCGAATAAGCATGGTCTTTTCCTTTACTGCAGTCTGAGGAGCGTCTTGATGGCGCGGCGTGCTGCTCCAGGTCGGCACGGATTTGCATATCGCCAATGGTCAGGCTGATCAAACCGCCCTCCTTTTTTCAAAGATACTGCCCTCACGCTGGTTTCGGCCTATTTGGCGATTTGAACGGTCACCGTGTGACCCTCGAAGCGGGCGAGTTCGGCAGGCGTGGCCCTGTATTTGCCGATATGGATCGTCTGGTCCGAGTAACCGATGCCCGATGCATTGTAATAGAAACCAAGATTGCCCCAGGGCACGAAGTAGATGAGATCTCCGTCTTCCGGGTCCGACCCTTTGGAGCCTTTCACCGTCAGCTTCCTGGAAAAATAGCCGATCTTTTCGCGGCCGGCGAATTCCTCCAGCGTCATCGTCAGCGGCAGGAGAGACAGAAAATCCCGCACCGTTGGATTATCCTCGCCGATCGTGACATCGACCGACGCCGCGCCTGCGGTGAATCGAACGACCGTGCCGACCACGGACGGACGGCTCTCGGCCCGTGCAAGGGTGAAACCCGCCACGACAGCAAAGATCAGGACGCAGAAAAGGCTGGAGAGTTGGCGACTGGAGGTGACCATCGTACGATCCTGAACCCTGATGCACATATCGATCGGCATACAGATGGCAGCCGATCAAAGACCTGCTGCCGCACTACACCTGGATCGGCGGACACATCGCGCAGCAAACGAGATCGGCCGCAAGGAAGCCCAGGACAGCCATGACCGCAACGGCATAACCCGCTCCCAGCCGTCGCCAGTCCACGATGTGATCATCCGGATTGTAAAACATTTTATATCCTTCGTGTGTGGAGGGGCGCGGCTGAACGCTTGCTGGACTTCGCCGGCGCCACCGCATGTCTTGGGCGAATATTACCAAGGGAATATACACAGCATTAGCCCGTGGGATCCGTACGTAGCCATGAGCTCTCTTCATGAATGATCCCATTCATCGAACTCAAAGAATGCCGCCCGACGACATGACGTGCCGGGCGGCCAGCGGCAACTGAAGGGCGGTAATCAGGCCGTCAGGTGCTGGGCGAAGAAGGACTGGATCTTGTCGAACGGAATCTTGTCGACCTGGTCATAGAGATCGACGTGACTGGCGCCCGGAACGATCACCAGTTCCTTGGGCTCGGCAGCGGCGGCAAAGGCGGTTTCCGCGAAATAGCGGGAATGCGCCTTCTCTCCATGCACGAAGAGCACCGGACGCGGCGAGATCTCGGCGATATAGGTCAGGATCGGCATGTTCATGAACGACAGCGGCGTGGTCTGTGACCAGGCATTGCCGGAGTTGACGGCACGTTTGTGATAGCCGCGCGGCATCATGTAATAGTCGTGATAATCGACGAGGAACTGTGGTTCACCGCCCTTCAGAACGTTGTAGGCCGGCATGTAGGCGGGCGTCCCGGCGGTGCTGTCATCCCAACGCTGGCGGCTGAGCTTGTCCAGCGTCTGCGCACGCTGCTCCGGGGTGACGGCATCATTGTAGCCCTTGGAGAAGAGACGCGTCATATCGTACATGGTGCTGGCAACGACCGCCTTGACCCGCTTGTCGGCAGCCACGGCATTGAGTGCAAAGCCACCCCAGCCGCAAACGCCGATCATACCGATGCGCTCGCGATCGACTTCCGGACGCAGGCCGATGTAATCGACGGCGGCGCTGAAGTCCTCGGTATTGATGTCCGGCGAGGCGATATTGCGCGGCTCACCACCACTTTCACCCGTGAAGGATCCGTCGAAGGCCAGAGCGACAAAGCCGCGCTCCGCCATGATCTGGGCGTAGAGCCCGGATGACTGCTCCTTGACCGCACCGAACGGTCCGCCGACGACGATGGCCGCCAACTTCTGGCCATTGCGGTTCTTCGGCTGGTAGAGGTCACCAGAGAGCACGATACCGTAGCGATTCTTGAAGCTGACCTTCTGATGGTCGACCTTGTCGCTCTTCGGGAACACCTTGTCCCACGTATCGCTTGCGCCTTGCGCCTGCGCGTTGGGGGTGCTGACAACGGTGGCGGCGCCTGCCGCGGCGATGCCCACGCCGGTCATCACCAGCAAATTACGGCGCCCGATATTCAGATCACCATCGACGGCGGGCGGGTTATTGATTGGAACAGATGTCTTCACGGTGCAGCTTCCTTCTCTTGGCTGAGCTTGTGCTTCAGACTTAAGAATTGGCGTTGCGTGCGATTAGACCTTCGATTTCGATCAGCTTAATGCGTCTTCTTCATCAATCAGCAGTCAGGACCTACGACTTGCAGGTCCACCGCCTTGACGGGATCTGAACCACCGGCCCGTAGGAAGTGTCCGCCCCATACCATCTTCGCGCTGTTTAAAGCAGGAGGGTCAGTGGCGCAGTCGCGCTGACGGGAAAAAATTTCCGCTATGGTCCCGAATGGGGCGCAGATAACGTCTTCGTTTCAGAGACTGGGCGTGCGCCGCCAAATTCACAGTCTTGTTTAGGAGGACACCTTTCGTGAGCAGCATTAGATCTGGCCAACACCGCCTTCGTCGTCAGGCTTGAAGCGATGACAGCCGCGATCGAAACACCAAGGGCGGTGGAGGCGATGGTCCGGCGCGCGCTCGAAGCGCAGCGCGCCTATATGCCGGATGTCCTTGCAGACACCGGCCCGGCCGGCGAAGGCTGGACGACGGCAGATGCTTTCTTGTGCGACGAGATCGCCATCGGGGAATTTCTGGCATTCGAGCAATCGTTGAACGAAGGCACCGACCTGAAGACCGCGGCAGCGCTGCTGATAACCGATTACGGCTACATTCTCTCCGCTGCGGCCGTTCCCCTTTTTACCGGTTTCGGCCTTGTTCCCTGCCTTTCGCCAGAAAGCGTCGCACTTTCCTTCTACACCACGCAGGAGGAGCACGACGGGAAGATTCACCGGACACGCCGCGCCCATGTCCGTTTCCTTGAAGAGGGATTTTGGCAAGTCCAGTTGGACAACCCCACGGACGGGGAGCGGTTTCGGGTCGAAATCGAGCGCCATTTTCGCCCAGCAATTGATGCAATCCATAGTCGCACACGCCTCTCCCGTGCTGCGCTGTGGCGGCTTGCCGCCGATGCGATCGCCGGTCGCTTTCTCGAAGCGGGGCGCCACTTCGGCACGGCCGAGGCTGCAAAGGCGGCGGCGATGCGGATTCTCAAAGTACCTGTCTCCCCCCTCGCCAATCGCCAGCTCCACTATTTCGACCTCACGGTCTTCGACAGACATCAGCAGGAATTTTCCTACACCTTCCGTCAGCGTGGTGGATGCTGCAGATTTTATCAGGTCGAAGGCGGCAAATACTGTCCCACATGCGTTCTGAAAGACCCTGCCGAACGAGATGAAGAACTGCGTCTCGTCATGCGCCAACACCTTGGTTTGGCCTGACCGTAAATTCCCGAAAATTTTCTTAAAGTCACAGTCCCAAAACCGGAAACGCAACCGTCTAACACACAGGCGGCATGCGTTGCTGCTTCGAGTGGTGGACGACCGAGCTTTGAGCACCGTAAGGATTTTGGGGGTTTCGATGACTAGAACTATTGCTGCGTGGGCGGGAACCAGTGCAGGCTTCAGGCGGGCGCTTCTGTTGACGGGAACGGCACTTGCGATGCTCACGCCTGTCCTGCCGGCGATGACGCTAGAGGCGCGGGCACAGGCAGTGGCGCAATCCATCTCCGTGCCGGCCGGCCCCCTCACCGCTGCCCTCAACAGCCTTGCCGCGCAGACAGGCCTGCAGATTCTCTTCGACGCATCGGTTGCACAGGGGAAGGTGACGCGCGGCGTGAATGGGACGCTGACATCAGAACAGGCGTTGCGGGCCATGCTTTCCGGAACCGGAATCGATGCCCGCTTTGCCGGAGAAAATCAGGTCACGTTGATGAATGCGTCTTCTGCTTCCGGCGTTTCCGAGCAGGATGGAACCCTGCTTGAACCGGTCCTGATCTATGGCGCGCGCAATGCGTCAACACTTGGCGGCACGACAAGCAGCGTCGCGGTTGTGAATGCCCAGAATCTTCAGAACAGCCAGATCCGCACCACGCAGGACACCTATCGCCGCATGGCGAACGTCATGGACAGCGCAACGGTCAACGCCGGCTTCGTCATCCGCGGCATGAGTTCCGAAGGATTAGTGGCATCCGGTGGACCTGCAGGATCGATCTACATCGATGGCATCCTCCAGACCCGGTACAATGCCCGCTTCGGTGCTCGCAACCTGTGGGATGTCGAACAGGTCGAGGTCTATCGCGGCCCGCAATCGACGCTCTCCGGCAGGGCTGCCATGACCGGCGCCGTCTACATCAAGTCGAAGGACCCGACCTTCGAGAAGGAAATCGAGCTGTCCAGCACTGTTGGCACCGACCATCTGGTTGGCAGCGCCTTCATGATCAACACACCGATCGTCGAAGACGAGATTGCGCTCAGGATTTCGGGCGCGTTTGAGCGTTCACGCGCCCAGCCGGATTATTCGAACTTCACGGGCTACGACAATTACCACGACCTGATCACCGATTTCAGCGGCACCCTGCGGGGAAAACTGCTGCTGACCCCCTCGGAACTGCCGGATAGCCGCGCCGTACTCACCTATTCCTACTCAAAGGATCGGCCAAATGATGCGCTTGTCGGGCTTTATTCCGGGCGTGGCGATTTCAACAATTCGCCCGTGACCTACACCGAGTACCGCTGGACCGAGGTGCATAACCTGGGACTGGAGGTCACACATGACATTTCAGACACCCTGCGCTTTACCTCTCAGACCGGCTTCCAGTACGGCATCAACAACCGCCGCTCGATCGATTACGGCACCGACGGCGTCATCAACGGTATCACCGGCGAAGATGACAACTCCATCTTCACCCAGGAACTCCGCCTGAACTACGAAGGCGATCGCTGGAAATGGGTCACAGGCATCTATGGCAGCTATGAAAAGTGGGACGGTGCCACGGACATCATCGCGTTCAACACCTACCAGCAGAGCGACACGCAGCGCCGCCAGACCTCCAACCTTGCCGTTTTCGGCGAGGCAACCTACGAATTCGCACCGACCTGGTTCGCAACGCTCGGCGGACGCCTGGATTACCTGAAGGACAAGGACCTCCAGCAAAACTATTTCGGCCTCATCAACCCGTCGGCGGTGCTGACCGGGGACCCGTCGTCGCTGAGCGAGTTGAACTTCGTCCCGAAGGTCGGCATTTCAAAAGAGTTTGGCGACAACCAGACTCTCGGCCTGACCTATAGCCAGGGCTTCCGTTCGGGCGCGTCCTATTATGACCGAGTGGCCAACAAGCTTGGCTCCTATGATCCGGAATATTCCCAGAACATCGAGCTTTCCTACAAGGGAACCCTTCTGGATGACAGGCTGACCCTCAACGCCAACCTCTTCTACACGAAGTACGAGGATCAGCAGGTCGAAATCCGCCCGGATACTAATATTCCAGGCTACAGAATCATTTCGAATGCGGCCACGTCACGCGCCTGGGGCTTCGAAATCGAGCCGACCATGCAGGTCACCGACGAGTTCACCACCTTCGCATCCATCGGTTATCTGAACACCAAGTTCATCGACTTCTACCATGCGGCACTGCCTGACCGGCAGGATGGGAAATCCTTCCCCGAGGCACCTGAGTGGACGCTGGGCTTTGGCGGACGCTATGAGTTTGAGAACGGCATCTTCGTCGGTGCGGACGGCAAATACACCACCAGCTACAATTCGCGCTTCGGCACGAAGGGCATGTACGAGATCGACCCGCGCCTCATCCTCAATGCACAGGTCGGCTTCAAGAAGGACAATTGGGAAGTCACCGCCTTTGCGGAAAATCTGACCGACGAAAAATACTTCACGCTCGTCGATCCCGATTACTCCCTGCCCTTCGGTCAGGCCGGCAAGCGCCGCTCCTTCGGGTTGAACGTCCGGGCGAAGTTCTGATTGCCGCGGCTGCGGGGCGCGTGCTCCGCAGCCATTCTCACTCCTGGCGACCTCATGGTGTCCATCTTGCGCTTCTGTCTCACACTTCTCGTTTTCCTGTTGCCGGCGTCGCTTGTGCAGGCGGCTTGCTCCGGCAAGGCCGTCACTGAGGACGTGTACAACCCACCGGTCTGCATTCCGGCGGAACCTAAACGGATTGTCACGCTCGATCCACTGATCACGCTCGGAATGCTGATCGAGCTGAAGGCACCGGTCGTTGCAACACCCTATATGGCAATCACCGAGGATGAGATCCTTGACGTGGTGAAGACCGAAAAGATGGTCGATCTCGGCAATCCCAAGGAGCCTAGCCTGGAGCGCCTCGCGGTGCTGAAGCCCGACCTTATCATCGGTTCGGCCGAGGTTCATGCGGCCATCTATGAGCAGGCGGCAAAGATTGCACCGACCGTCTTGTTCAAGCATATGGACTGGAAGAACTATCTGCAGCGCCTCTCCGACGTGACCGGCCGCGAAGGCGCTGCCAATGCCGCGCTCCAGGCTTACGAGACCCGCGTTGCCGCCATTCGTGAGCGCATGAAGGACAGGAAGCTCACGGTCTCCAGCGTCCGTCTGGCACCGGATCGCTTCGTCGTTTTTGTCGATGGACCGGATGCCTACGCTCCCTTCGCCGTGCTGCATGAGGCAGGCGTGACGCGGACGGATTACGAAACGGTGACCGATGGCACGATCGTAAAGCGGCCGGACTGGGAGGAACTCGCCAATCTGGACGGCGATGTGCTGCTCTATGTTTCCGCCAGCGGCTTCGAAAGCACAAAAGACGATGCATTGGAAAAGCAGGTAACAGAAAACCCGCTCTGGCAATTGCTGCCGGCTGTCCAGGCCGGACGCGCCCATCGGGTGGAGCGCGGTCCCTGGCAAAGTTTTCACGGCATCAGTTCTGCAAACCGCATCCTCGACGACATCGAGCGCTACATCCTGGTGGACCGATGACGGGTCGAAGGACCGGCCGTCTTGCGATGACAAATGGCGCAAGGATGGCGACGCTCCTGGTGCTTTTCTGTCTTCTCGTCGTCGCAGCCATGAGCGCCACCGCAATCGGCACGGTGACCATGCCATTTTCCCGCATCGCAGCCGCGATCTTTCAGTTCGACGGCTCCCGCGACCATCTGCTCATCATGACCATCCGGCTGCCCCGCGTCATCGCAGCCGTCCTGGCCGGCGGCGCGCTGGCCGTTGCCGGCGCCATCATGCAGGCTGTCACGAACAACCCGCTTGCCTCGCCAGACCTCGTCGGTATCAACGCAGGTGCCGCCTTTGCTGTCGTCACGGTCATGACCCTCTTCGGTGAAGGTGTCGGGGACATCTATGTCTGGTTCTCCTTTGTCGGCGCCGCCATCGCGGCGCTCGTCGTTTACGCGCTCGGCTCCCTGGGTTCCGTTGGGCACTCGCCGCTCGGGCTCGTGCTCGCAGGCGTCATCGTTGGAACCTTCCTGACATCGCTCACCACTGCCATGCTCATTTTCGACCAGAGTACACTCGATGCCGTGCGCCTTTGGACCGCCGGTTCGGTGACGGGACGAACCATGGCGCAGGCCAGAACCGTTGTACCGTTCATCGTCGTCGGCCTCGTCGCCGCGCTGCTTCTCGGCCGACATCTCACGACGCTCAGTCTCGGGGCGGATGCCTCCCGCTCGCTTGGACAGAACCCGGTCGTCTGGCGTGGCGCATCGGTCGCCATCGTCATCCTGCTGGCAGGCGGCGCTGTCGCACTGGCCGGACCGATCGGCTTTGTCGGTCTCGTGGTCCCGCATATCGTCCGGATGTGCATCGGCGTGGATTATCGCTGGGTCATTCCCTTCGCCGCACTCGGCGGTGCATTACTGGTCGTCATCGCCGATATGGTCGGGCGGCTCGTCTTCGGCAGTCAGAGCTTTCCGGTTGGCGTAACGATCGCGCTTGTCGGCGCACCTTTCTTCCTCCATCTCGCCCGAACACGGTTGAAAGGCGAGACATGATCCGCCTTATCGTCAGCCTCACGCTGCTGCTCGCCGTTCTGGTTGCCGCAAGCCTCGCTTTCGGCGACGTCTCGCTGACCTGGCGGGAACTCTTCGACGCCCTTGCCGGTACGGGCGAGCCCGACCCACAGAGCGCGATGATTGTGTTCGACCTGCGCCTGCCGCGCGTGCTTCTTGCGCTCCTCGTTGGCGTGGCGCTCGCGACCGCCGGCACGATCACGCTGGCCATCATGCGCAACCCGCTGGCGGAACCGGGTGTTCTCGGCATCAACAGTGGCGCGGCGGCCGCAGCGATGGCCGTCATCGTCCTGGTTCAGGATCCACCAGTCGGACTCTTGCAGGCGGCCGGTTTTCTGGGGGCCGCGACGATGGCGCTCGCAGTTTATGCGCTCGCCTGGCGCAGCGGCACATCCTCGCTTCGCATCATCCTGATCGGCATCGGCCTTTCAGCGCTCGCCACGGCCTTCACCACCCTCCTCTCCGCATTTGGCGATATCGGCGACGTGCAGCGGGCGATGATCTGGCTGGCGGGTAGTGTCTACGATGCGAGCATGGTCAAGGTTCGCCTGCTCGCTCTCTGGCTTATCGTTCCCGTCGCGCTTGCCCTCGTCTTCGCGCGCGAGCTCGATCTCATTCGCTTCGGGGACTTATCGGCCAGGAGCCTCGGGCAGCCGGTGGATCTCGTGCGGGGCCTGATGATCGTGCTTGTCACGGTGCTTTCGGGCGCGGCCGTCGCCGCCTGCGGCCTCATCGGCTTCGTCGGCCTGATCGCACCCCACATGGCGCGCCGGCTGGTCGGGGGGGCACATGCTCGTTTGCTTCCCGTCGCCGCCCTCATCGGCGCCTGCCTTGTCGTTGCAGCAGATCTTGCCGGCCGCATCATCCTGCCCCCGGTCCAGCTTCCCGCCGGCATCGTCACCGGGCTCCTCGGAGCCCCCTTTTTCGCCTATCTGCTTTGGATACGCCGCCATGACCACAGATAAGACGACGCGCTTTGGCAAGATCGAAGGCAAAGGCGTCCACATTGCCTATGGCAAACGCCGCATCGTCGAAAATCTCGACCTCGCCATTCCGGAACGGCGCTTCACGGCACTGATCGGCCCCAATGGCAGTGGCAAATCCACGATCCTGCGCACCTTCGCAGCACTCATGAAGCCTTCTGGCGGCAACCTGCTGCTGGATGGCCGCGACCTGACCAAGCTCTCCACCCGTGAAGTCGCACGAAAGGTGGGCGTCCTGTTACAAGGTCCCGTCGCGCCGGAGGGATTGACGGTTGCAGATCTCGTGCGACAGGGGCGCTATCCGCATCAACAGCTGTTTGGCCGGTGGTCTGCCCATGACCAGGAAGCCTGTGAGGAGGCCTTGATGTTGACAGGCACGACCGATCTCAGCGACCGCGCGCTCGACAGCCTTTCGGGCGGTCAGCGCCAGCGCGCCTGGATTGCGATGACGCTGGCGCAGCAGGGCGAAGCGCTTCTGCTCGACGAACCGACGACCTATCTCGACCTCGAACATCAGATAGAACTGATGAAGCTTATCAAGATGCTCGTCGCAAAACACGGCAAGACCGCTGTTGCCGTCCTGCACGACATCAATCAGGCGGCGCGCTTTGCCGAACACATCGTCATCTTGAAGGACGGCAGGATCACGGCTGCTGGAGAGCCCGAAACGGTCATCTCCGCCGAGACGATCTTTACCGTGTTCAACGTGAAGACCATGGTGATCCGCGATCCGGTTGCCGGCACGCCGCTCTGTGTCCCGCTGTGAGCCCACCAACAGAAGTTGCCTAAATATCACATCATCAGAGCTTTTGCCCTGATTACGCAGGCGTCATCTCCGCTTTGGCAGAAGCGCGGAGACGGATTCGATCAACAAAATCAGACATAAAGATGACATTTTTAGTCTTGATTTACTTCAACGCTGCGCGCCAGCTTTGAATTCTTCTAACCTATTGCGCTTGCACGTTTTTTCGAGATCCATTAGCGACATTCATCATGGCGGGTCGGGCAGATCTGCGTGAACCCGAATGCTGGTTTGGAAACTGTTTAACAATGTCGAGCTCTTCCTCCTTACCCCTGGCCTGGGACGGTGTTGATAGCGATGCCCTGCTCAATCTGGCCATGGAAACCTACTATGCCGACATCACGAACGCAGTGCGCCGGCGAGGCCATCCCAGTTCCACCGCCCGCGATCTTGTGCATGATCTTTATGTCAAACTCGCCGCCAAACCCGAAGTGCTGCAGAACAAGCGCTCCATCAAGGCCTTTCTCTGCCGCGCTGCCATCAATCTCGGCATAGACCTCCAGCGCCGAGAAACGAAGGAAGCTCGTCTTTTCTCGGGCTCCGAGCGCGAAGCGCTGTCGGTGGCGAGCAGCGGGCACGCACCGGACCATATGCTCGAGATCGAAGCACGGCTCGCGACCCTGCGCGAGGCGATCGCGGAACTGCCGGAACGACGCCGGGTCGTCTTCATTCTGCACCGCCTTCATCATCTCACGCCGGACCAGATCAGCGCCAGGCTGAATATTTCCAGGAACATGGTGGACCGGCACCTGCGCCGCGCCTTCGCCCATTGCCTGGACCGTATTCTCTAGACCGACAAAAGATCATCCATCTCAGGTGCAAATCACTATATGTCCGGGATTGATTTCAACGAAGAGTCCCAAAGCGACGACCTCAAACGTCTGAAGGTCAAAGGACACGTCTGGAGATATCTATGCCGGTCAAGGGAGACAGTCGGCCCCAGAAAAAGCGGAACCGCGAAGCGGCCGACTGGCTCTTGCGCAATGGCAACCTGAACCAGTCATCGGCCGAGCAGGCACGCTTTCGGGAATGGCTCGAGGACGACCCGGAGAACTGTCGCACCTATCGTGCGGCAGAACGCCTGATGGGTGACGCCCGGCAAGCGATCCAGTCCGATCCTGCTTTAGCCGATATCGACATCAGGCCGAGGAGCGTTGCAAAACCGATTTCTGCAGCGATCGTCCTCGCAGGGCTTGCGACCGGCGCCTTCTTTGCGCTCGACGGCCCGCTGCGCCTGCAGGCGGACATGATCGCAGGCACTGACGAGATGCCGGTTCGCACCTTGGAGGATGGTTCCGTGGTGCAGCTCAACGCCTCCTCGGCGATTGCCGTGGATTTCTCGCCGGAGCGCCGCGTCATCCGCCTTCTTCAAGGTCAGGCTTTCTTTCAGGTCGCTCACGCGCCCGAACGACCTTTTACGGTCGTGGCGGGGGAGACAAAGGTAACGGCGCTCGGCACAGCGTTTGATGTTCGCTACGGCAAGGACGACACGGAAGTGACCGTCACGGAAAATGCCGTCCAGGTGGATATCGCAGGGCAACGCAGCCTCTCCGTTCGCGTCACGCAGGGCGAGCAGGCAATTCTGGACCGAGCGAATGAGAAGGCAGCCATCTCACCCGTCGATGCCCTCGTGGCTCTCGCCTGGAAGCGCGGGCAGATCGCGGTGGACAATGCGCCGCTTTCCTATGTGGTTGAGGAGATGAATCGGCATTTCTACGGCCGGATCGTCGTTGCCGGTCCAAGGCTGGCCAAGCGCCGCGTCAGCGGCACGATCAAGGTTGCAGACACCGATGATGCGCTTGCCTTCGTCACGAAGGCCCTCGGTGTGAAAGCGACACGCCTCGGGCCGCTGATTGTCATCCGTCAGTAAGACTGATGGCACAGAGAACATAACCGATGTTTCAGCTTTAATTTCAGCACTTTGGCTCGTAGGAATGGAGGATGGGCGGCAACTCAAAAACGGGGGACAAGCCGCAGGAAACGCCAATTTGGTTGTAGATGCCGTCAAGATCTTCCGCATGACCGCGGACTAAATCACCCTGCATTCGACGTAACTGGACCGTGGGCAGACGTCGGCTCCCGGCCCATAGCGCGGCTGACCGCTTTTGGTGGTCAGGCGGCGAAAGGGGATGCGTCGGGAGCCAGGTCTGGCGGGATTTCGCGATCGATGCCGCCCCCATTGCGCTTTGCGCGATAGGAGGCTTTATCCGCAATCACCATCATATGTTCCAGCTTTGCGGAGCCGGACAGTGCGATCGTGTAGCCCAGGCTGATGCCAATGGTGATCTCTTCGCCGCCGATGCGATACGGCAGGCTCAAAGCTTCGACGATCTTTCTGGCCAAGGCGTCGGCTTCCACGGGATGCCGGACTTCCGGCTGAAGCACGGCAAATTCATCGCCGCCCACGCGCACGGCGATATTGGGTGAGACGAGGGTTTCACAAAGTCTGGCGGCAATACGGGCCAACAGTTCATCCCCGACGGCGTGACCAAAGCGGTCATTGACATGTTTGAAGCCGTCCAGATCGAAACAATGAACGCCGGTCAGCGAATCCTCGGGGCGGCCAGTCGATTTGAATGCCTCATTGAGTGCCGTGCGATTGCGCAGTCCTGTCAACGAATCGTGGCGCGCCTGATGCTCCATGTCGAGACGCAGGCCGATTTGCCTGACGGACGTCCGATAGACATGCCAGACGCTCTGCATCGCCGCCACCAGAAAGGCGACACAGAGCGCCGCCATTATCCGGTGGGCCGGATCGTCAGACAGCATGACGAAAATCGTGGTTGGCAGACCTGCAATCATGATCGCAGCAACGGCAATGAACGGCCGAACCGATACCCGCACGGCCACACCGGCAGAATATCCAAATACGAGTACTGTTGCCAGAATTTGCACCGAAAGGTCGCGGTGGTTAAACACCACACTGGCCAGCGTTCCGACACAGGCGGCGATGGTGAAGATCAGCAGCCCATGCGCCATCTCCCAGCGGGCGGCATCCTTGGCAGTGGTATGCTTCGTTGCATCAGACCGCCGGTGGGTCACCGTCACGACGATCTTGGCAATGGATGCAATGATGCCAGTGATGGTGGCGAGCAAGAGGATGGAGTTGCCAAGGCTCTGATAGGCATACAGACCGACAGTCAGGATCGTCAGGCCCATGATTGTCGTCGGGGTGAACGTAGAGGCCAGCTCCGACACCAACGTCTTGAACAGCTCGTCGGCCTCTCTGTAACGCACATCATACCCCTTGTTTGCGGCGGTCCCGACCTGCGGACGCTAAAACCTCACCGATCTTGAGGGCGTGGTTCTTAATAATTCCCCTTTCGCGCCTCAGAAAATTGTGATTGCGACTATTGTTTCTCAAGATTGGCCACCCCCTCACCCGCCGGGCACCCGGCAGGTTTTGGCCTTGGCTCCACCTGCATCGCCGTCCCTTTCGCGCCTTCGTTGCGTCAACAGAGATGTCCGATATCGTGAAGAGTTTCGGGCGCCGGCAGGCTTCGCGTGCCCGAGAACGCAACCCGCGGACCACCGGCTGATGCTCTGGAGATTTCAATTTTCGGCTGACGCGTGCGATGACGCGCCAACAGCCACAAAGAGGATCGGGCTTTGTTCAATCCAAGCCGATTCAGAAAAGCGCAGAAACGCGCGAGGGCGCACTGAGCCGCCCGGCTCGCATGGGCGGACCATGTCGCGTCCGAGTTGCCCCTATACAGCGCAAGAAGGCTGGACCATCTGCGCAAACAGAACGCCAGAACCGGGCCTCGTCCAGATCGAGCCACTGATCGGCGGACGTCCCGGCTACAGGACGACGCCGATCGAGTTTGGGCATATCGGCCGCACCTTTTTTCGCCAACCGGTCGAACTGAAGATCCTCAGCCTCGACCTGAAGCTGCCTGAAGGGGCAAAGATCGGGTATGTCGGTGGCGGTGCAGACCAGGTCGGAACATGGTTGTCACGCATGGGTCTCGATGTCACCGAAATGGATGCCGCAGCGCTTTCTGCTGATCTGTCACGGTTCACGACCATTGTCGTTGGATTGTTCGCCTTCGGTATCCGCAAGGATCTGGCGGCCGCGACGGAACGGCTTCATCGCTTTGTCGAGGACGGCGGGCATCTCGTCACCCTCTACCATCGTCCGAGCGACGGCTGGCGGCCCGATGAGACGCCCGTCCGCCGCATCGAGATCGGCAGCCCGTCGCTGCGCTGGCGCGTCACGGATCCGAAAGCGGAGGTGACGGTGCTTGCGCCCCAACACCCGTTACTGACCGGTCCCAACCAGATCGGCCCGAACGACTGGAGCGGCTGGGACAAGGAACGTGGCCTCTACTTTGCCGCTCGCTTCGATGAGGCGTATGAGCCGCTTCTCGCCATGCACGACGTGAACGAGCAACCGCTCAACGGCGCACTGATCTCGGCGGCGATCGGCAGCGGGCGCCACACCCATACCAGCCTCGTCCTGCATCACCAGATGGACCGTCTCGTGCCCGGTGCCTTCCGGCTGATGGCCAACCTCGTGCAGCCGGCGTGACGACGGCAGGGCCTCAGAACGACAGGCCGCACCATTCCTTGAACACGCGCATGGCTATCGGTTGGCTGTTGCTCGATATGACACTCGTTTCGGGGGGCATGACTGCGCTCGTCAAGGCGCAAGGCGCAACCTACCCGGCGTTTCAGCTCGTCTTCATCCGGGCGGTGATCGGCCTCTTGTTCATCCTGCCGCTGATCTGGCACCATCGCGTCGAGATGCTTAGCGTCCGCCATCCCTGGCGCAATATTCTGCGGATTTCCTGCAATGCGGTCGCCTTGACCACCAATTTCCTGGCGATCACGCTCCTGCCGCTCACGATGGTCAATGCTGTCGGTTTCTCCCGACCGCTTGTCACCATGGCACTGGCGGTCGTGATGCTCGGAGAGACTGTCAGCCGCATCCGCTGGATAGGCGCCGCCCTCGCCCTCATCGGGGTCATGGTCGTGATCGCGCCCGGCACGTCGAGTTTCGACATCAATATCCTCGTCGTCCTGGTCTCCGTCGTCTTCGGCGCATTGGCGGTTGTCCAGACGCGGGCGCTGAAGGACGAGAACACGACGGTCATGATGGTATTTTATACGGTGGGACTTGCCCTTGTCACGGCCATTCCTGCTGCCTTCACCTGGCAGCCTGTCATGCCGCTCGACTGGGTGCCGCTGCTCGGCATCGGGCTCCTCGCCCAGCTCGGCCAATACTGTTTCCTGCGCGCCTACCGGATCGCCGACGCGAGCGTACTTGCGCCAGTGGGCTATCTGTCGATCGCATTCGTCACCGCCGTCGGATACCTCTTTTTCAGCGAAATCCCGGATATGCGCACTGTCGCGGGGATCCTGGTCATCCTCGTTTCGTTGCAAGGGGCAGCCATGCTGGACCGGGCGAACCTGCGGAGCCGCTAGTCTCAGCTGAAGACCGGCGTTGGTACACCGCTCAGCGACGGGTCATCATTGGGTCTTTGATGACCTCATCTATTGCGTTGCTCCCGTCAAGGCTTGCCAACGAACGGATTGCGGGCGTCCGCAGGCAAGCATTCGGGTCAAAATCGCGACGCCGATCGCAGCGTCTGCCTGTTGCGCACTGACTGAACGAGCACGCATACGCAGCCCGATGTTACCCTTGTATCGGCCCATCGCTGTTTCAACCAAAGCCCGTTTTCCATAGCTGGTGGACATCTGCCATTTCAGCCGACCATCGATCTGGATGGACGCTATGTGACCGTCTCTCTGCCAGCATGCGTCGGCGTTGGGCCGGTCAACTGCGTTCAAGCGCGAGCGACCAAGAATGCACTACGGACAGCCACCGAAGCCCTGCGGCAGGAGTGAGCAAAAACCTGCGCGTGACGGAGCTATCGCGAGGCTTCATCGAGACGACCTTCGCGGATGCCGCCACAACCGGTCCTGACATCAGAGCGGCTATTCTGAAGCGCAAGAAAGAGCCCGCCATTCCCCCGACGGCGATCGCACGGGCGATAACCTTCGCGATCGAACAACCCGGCGACGTCGAAATCGGCAGCATGGTGGTGCGCCCGACCGCACAGCATTGACAGTGTGGGAAGCGTCTCGGTTTTGGCACACAAACCTCTCCGTCGGGTCTGATACGACTGCCGAAAATCCACGGGAGGCTTGCGACAGGGACGGACTGCGGTCTTCATCGACAACGCAGCCATGTCCCCTCTTGGCGCTTCTGCGCCATGAGCGCTGGGCCGGAAGCGGTCATTGGCGGCAGCATCCAAGGGGCAGCCTTGCGCCCTAACAGCGGTCATTCTGTTGCCCATCGGACAATTCTAACGAAGAACAAGACTCCCTTCGTTGTGCGCTTAAAAACTGTATCTGATAAAAAATTCGCCTCATGCGCAAGCTTCCTTGAAGTAATACCCCGAGGGATGCCAAAAAGCGCTTGAAAGCATCGTTTATGAACATGCGACGGGTTCTCGATGGAAACTTCAGAAGAAAAATTGGTAGGACTGCGGAAATTGGTTTCCGTGCTACTGAAGGCCTTATTGGTGGTTGGCGGGCTGCTGTATTTTGCAGATATGTTCGGCGGTTACTTCCTGCCATCAACAGAATGGGCATCGAAGTCACATACTTTTGGTCTTGTCGCTGGCCTGATTTCAGCAATTTTGGTGCTTTTGCACTTTCGAATAAATGTGGACAAGATACAGGGCGGCGAAGCGAAAAAGGCTGTCATCGTACTATGCTACCCGGTCATGGGATACTTTCTGGGCAGGGCTGCTGCCGTAATTGTCGTTCCGATGATGCTTGCGTTGATCGCTGGCCATGAGAACGAACTCACTTTCATCGTGGAAGAGACCAACGGTATCGCCACCAAGCGATGTCGCCCTTCGCTCGTACTCCAAGGGCTACCGTGGCCCTTTGACAGAGTTTGCGGCCTGCCAAACGACTTTCGACAGGGCGTCGCGCCTGGCAGACGCGTTATCGTGATCGGCCACGGCACCAGTTTCGGTATTTTTGCCGACAGCCTGCGGCACGTCGATTGACAGGACATAGACCGCTTAGGGCTGAACTCAGACCACATTGCCAGACGTTTGGATGCCGGCTCTCGCCTTACGGCAGTCCAACATCGGACAGTCGCCTCATAGCCCCGTTTCAGCCGTGCATTGCATTTTTGATAATGTCTCCTGTTGGGTAAGCCCCCG
>JAIXTO010000047.1 GCA_027483885.1 Rhizobiaceae bacterium | reverse complement strand
CATGGGTGCGGTGGCGGCCGGCGTGCTGTCAAACGGCGGAAGCGTCACCGGTATCATTCCCGAATTTCTTGTCGATATGGAGGCAACGCGCCATTCTCTCGGTCAATTGAGCGAGTTGATCATCACCGAGGACATGCATGAACGCAAACATGCCATGTTCGAGCGGTCGGACGCTTTCGTGACGCTTCCCGGCGGCATCGGCACGCTGGAGGAGATCGTCGAGATCATGACCTGGGGCCAGCTCGGGCGTCACCGCAAGCCGATGGTGTTTGCCAATATCGGCGGCTTCTGGGATCCGATGCTGGAACTGGTGGATCACATGCGCGCGCAAGGGTTCATCCACAACGCCAGTCTGGTGCGCCCGCTGGTCATCGGGGAGGTGGATGACATCGTGCCGGCCATTCTCGATGCGGCCGGTGACGAGCCGGTTGATCAGGGCAAGTCGTCGGTGATCGAAAAGCTTTGAACTAATCCACGATAAACAGGGTCGCACCGGTCTCTGTCGAGGAGCGGTGCGGCTCGGCGCCATCGGCCACCTGATAGCTCATGCCGGGTTTGAGCACGAAGGTACGCCCGTCAGCCAGTTCCGTCGTCAGTTCACCGGACAGGCACAGCAGGATGTGGCCCTTCTCGCACCAGTGGTCCGCCAGATAACCCGGCGTATATTCCACCATGCGCACGCGGATATCTGCAAATTTCTGTGTGCGCCACGTTGCCATGCCCGTGTCGCCCGCATGTTCGGTGGGGGTGATGGTGGCCCAGTCGGTGGTGCCGAAGGGAATGTCGGAGATGCGCATCGAAGGATCCTCTATCAGCGGGCGCGGTAGGCGCGCAGCATAGACCAGGTGTACATCGCAAGGGCCACCCAGATCAGCGAAAAAGCAAACAGCTTCAACGGGCTCATCGGTTCGTGGAAGACGAAGACGGCGATGAGGAAAATGATCGTCGGCGTCAGATATTGCATGATGCCGATGGTCGAGAGCCGCAAAAGCTTGGCCGCATTGGCATAGATCATCAGCGGCACGGCGGTGGCAAAGCCGGCAGCGGCCAGAAGCCAGGCATCGGTCGTGGTGCCGTGGGTGAGGTGGCCGGCACCGCTCATTTCCATCCAGATGATATAGGGAAGGGCTGGCACCGACAGGATCGCCACTTCGAGGAAGAATCCCTGGTTGGGGCCGACCGGCAACGTCTTGCGCAGGAACGAATAGGCACCCCAGCTGAAGGTGAGCGTCAGCGAAATCCAGGGCAGGCGTCCGGCGTCCCAGGTCAAGAGGGCAACGGCTGCAAAGGCCAGCGCAATGGCAGCCATCTGCACCGGCGCCAGCCGTTCCTTGAGCAGGATGGCGCCCAAGAGGATGCTGAACAGTGGATTGATGAAATAACCGAGCGCGCCTTCGATCGCATGGCCGGAACCGACCGCATAGACATAAGTCACCCAGTTGACGGTAATCAGCGTGGCCGTGACGGCCGCCATGACCATGGTGCGCGGGGAGCGCAGCGCCGTTGCGATATCCCCGAAGCGGCGCGTGACGAGCAGGATGACGGCTGCAAAGGGCACCGACCACACGACCCGGTGCGCCAGCACTTCGAACGGCGACAGATGACCGAGCGCCTTCAAGTAAAGCGGCAGGATGCCCCAGAACGCATAGGCGGCAAAGGCATAGGCAAATCCGCGCGGCGTATCGCCCGCCGGGGCTTTCGGTGCAGCGGTCTCGGTCGCCATGATGTCATTCCTTCACGTCAGTGCGGCCCGTCTACGACTGATGCACGCCGCTGACCAATTCATTTCGCTGAAGCATCTATTCGTGGGTCTGAATAAGCCCCGGCGCGGGCGGCCGAAAAACTATTCCGCCGCGAGCCGTCCTGCCATGTGGCGGTTCTTCATCAGCTTGTAGACGATGGAATCGATCAGCGCCTGGAAAGAGGCATCAATGATGTTTTCGGATACGCCCACCGTCCACCAGCGGGTGCCCTCGCCATCGGTGGATTCGATGAGAACGCGGGTGATCGCCTCGGTGCCGCCGTTGAGGATACGGACCTTGTAATCCACCAGTTCCAGATCGACGATTTCGGCGTTGAACTTGCCGAGATCCTTGCGCAGCGCGAGATCAAGCGCATTAACAGGGCCATCGCCTTCGGCCACCGACATCACCCGTTCGCCATCGATCACGAGGCGCACCACGGCTTCCGAAACCGTCTTCATCTGGCCATTGGCATCGAACCGCCGCTCCACCATGACGCGAAACCCTTCGATGGCAAAGAAATCCGGGATGGTGCCGAGCGTGCGGCGGGCCAGAAGTTCAAAGCTCGCGTCGGCGCCTTCATAGGCATAACCTTCCGCCTCGCGCTCCTTGACGATGGTGATCAGGGTATCGAGGCGCGGATCGTCCTTGGCGACCTCGATGCCCCTCCGCTTCAACGCGTTGAGGAAGTTGGACTTTCCGCCCTGATCGGACACCATGACCTTGCGGAAATTGCCCACGGTTTCCGGTGGAACATGTTCATAGGTGCGCGGGTCCTTCAGCAGCGCCGAGGCATGGATGCCGGCCTTCGTGGCAAAGGCGGAGGCGCCGACATACGGGCTCTGGTGGTTCGGCGAGCGGTTCAGCAACTCATCGAAGGCGTGGGAGAGTGGCGTGAGGCCGGTCAGCCGGTCGCGGTCGATCGATGTTTCGAAACGGTCGGTATAGGTTTCCTTCAGCGCCAGTGTGGCGATGAGGGTGATGAGATTGGCATTGCCGCAGCGCTCGCCGATGCCGTTCAGCGTGCCCTGGATCTGACGCACGCCGGCCTCCACGGCTGCCAGCGAATTGGCAATCGCCTGTCCCGTATCGTCATGGGCGTGGATGCCAAGCGCGGTGCCGGGAATTCCGGCGGCGATCACTGATGACACGATGTCGCGCACCTCCTGCGGCTGGCTGCCGCCATTGGTATCGCAAAGCACCACCCACCGCGCGCCGGCCTCGTAAGCCGTCTTTGCGCAGGCGAGCGCATACTCCGGGTTGGCCTTGTAGCCATCGAAGAAATGTTCGCAATCGATCAGCGCCTCGCGCCCGGAGGCAATAACGGCGGCCACACTCTCGCGGATCGAGCCGAGATTTTCCTCGTTCGTGCAGCCGAGCGCCACGCGCACATGATAATCCCAGCTTTTCGCCACAAGACAGATGGCATCGGTTTTCGATTGCAGAAGCGCTGCCAGCCCCGGATCGTTGGCGGCGGAGACGCCGGCACGCTTGGTCATGCCGAAGGCGGTAAATTTGGCCGCGCGCGTGCGTTTTTCCGCGAAAAACGCTGTATCCGTCGGGTTTGCCCCGGGATAACCGCCTTCGACGTAATCAATGCCGAAATCATCCAGTAGCTTGGAGATGGCGATCTTGTCCTCGACGGAAAAATCCACGCCCGGCGTCTGCTGGCCGTCGCGAAGCGTCGTGTCGAAGAGATGGATCTTTTCCCGTGTCATGTCGGTGCCTCCCCAGGCAGCTTTTGTCGAGATATAGACGACGCCCCCTCTGTCCTGCCGGACATCTCCCCCACAAGGGGGGAGATCACCCTGCCGTTCCGCCTTGCACAATTACAGGGCAAAGCGGAGGCGATTTGTCTGATCTCCCCACCTGTGGGGGAGATGCCCGGCAGGGCAGAGGGGGGCAGCCGAGTAACGGACCTTATTCAGTTCTTGCCAGCAAACCGGTCCGTCGCGCGGATCAGCTGGTCGAGAATGCCGGGCTCCAGATAGGCATGGCCGGCGCCTTCGATCAGATGGAAATCCGCCTTCGGCCAGGCCTTGTGCAACATCCAGGCATATTTTGCCGGGCAGGGCATGTCGTAGCGGCCGTGGATAATGACGCCGGGAATGTCCTTCAGCTTATAGGCATCGCGCAGCAGCTGCCCTTCCTCCAGCCAGCCGGCATGGACAAAGTAGTGGTTTTCGATGCGCGCAAAAGCCAGCGCATAATCTTCCTCGCCAAACGGGCCGGAATAATCCGGGTTGGGCAAAAGCGTGATGGTTTCGCCTTCCCAGAGGCTCCAGGCCAGCGCTGCCCGCACCTGTTCCGCGCGGTCGTTGCCGGTCAGGCGGCGGCGATAGGCGGCCATCATCTCATGGCGTTCATCTTCAGGGATCGGGGCCTGAAAGCGCTCGAACTTGTCGGGAAACATCTCTGAGACGCCGAACTGGTAATACCAGTTCAGCTCGGCTTTCGTCAGCGTGTAGATGCCGCGCAGCACCAGTTCCGACACCCGTTCGGGATGCGTTTCGGCGTAAGCCAGCGCCAGCGTCGAGCCCCAGGAGCCGCCGAACACCAGCCATGTGTCGACGCCCATCATCTCGCGCAGCCGTTCGATATCGGCCACCAGATGCCAGGTGGTGTTGGCCTCCAGCGAAGCGTTCGGGGTGGATTTGCCACAGCCGCGCTGGTCAAACAGGATCACATCGTAAAGTGCCGGATCAAACAGCCGCCGCTGCGTCGGCCCGCTGCCGCCACCGGGGCCGCCATGCAGGAACACGGCAGGCTTTGCCCCCTTGGTGCCGACGCGCTCGAAATAGACGCGGTGGCCATCGCCGACATCCAGAAAGCCGGTCTCATAGGGTTCGATCTCGGGATAGAATGTGCGCAACTCGTTGGTCATCTCATGCGTCCTGCTGAAGAAATCGGGTCATTCGTCTTCCGGTGGCCACTGGTTCGTATCATGGTCGGGGTGCTGGTAGCTTTCGATGGAGGCGAAGAAGGCTTCCATTTCGGGGCTGGTATGGGCCGGCTTGTCGAACAGCCGGTCGATCCAGGGAAGACGCTTGTCGTGGTTCACCTGCACCTGCGGCTCGAGCATTTCCGGCTGGTCAAACGCGCCGATGGCAAGTTCCACGCCGCCGGGATGCAGGTAAGCGAGTGGCGTGCCGCATTTGCTGCAGAAGCCGCGCTTCACCTTGGCCGAAGAACGATAGAGGCTTGGCTGGCCGCGCGTCCAGGTCAGATGCGCCTGATCGGCGGTGACGAAGGCGCCGAAAAAGCTGCCGAATTGCTTTTGGCACATGCGGCAATGGCAGATCGACGGACGCCCGAGCTTTTCCGCCCGAAACCGCACCGCGCCGCACTGGCAGCCGCCGGTAAACACACCTGTCATGGTCATGGTTGCGTTCCCTTCTCTGGCCACTCGGCCGTGTCATGGTCGGGATGCTGGTGGGAGACGATATCCGACAGGAACGGCGCCTGTTCGAGGTCTTCCTCCGTCGGGTGTCCCGGCAGTTCGTGCAGATGGTCCACGAAGGCGATTTTCCCCTCGGTGCCGAACTGCATGGTCGGGGCAAAGGCTGCCGGATCGTCAAAGGCACCGGCCGCGATGGCCATGCCGTCGGGTGCCTCATAGGTCAGCGGCGTGCCGCAATCGCCGCAGAAGCCGCGCGAGACGACATTGCTCGACCGAAAGATTTTTCGCGCGCCGCGCGTCCACTGGAAATCGGTCTGGCGCACCGAAACGAGCGGCGCGTAATAGGCGCCAAACGCCTTCTGGCACATGCGGCAATGACAGATCGAGGCATCTTTCAGCGGGCCGCTCACTCGAAAGCGGATCGCGCCGCACTGGCATCCGCCGGTCTGAATCTTGGTCATGCTGTCTGCCTCCATTCGTCTGTGCAGTGTCGTTTGGTTTCGGCAGGCGGTTGGTGATGGAGCAAGCCGCCCCCTCATCCGCCTGCCGGCACCTTCT
>JAIXTO010000057.1 GCA_027483885.1 Rhizobiaceae bacterium | reverse complement strand
GACATCTGCACTATATCCCTCTCCACCAACAGAGGCACCCGACAGGACCAACATTTCTGTCGCTTTCCCGCCTACAATCTGGCGATTGTCCCAGTAGGCCATGTGTTGGTGCTTGTGGCCATGCAGTGCGATCTTCACACCAAGGTCAGTAAACGATTCTTGCAGTCGTCCCAGATTTGTTAGCGTCTCAAACGCCTTTAGTTCCTCGTAGCGCGACACTGGCGCGAGATTATGGTGAAAAGTACTGATTATGAGTGCACTGTCAGAGTCATCCGTCAGTTCTTTCCGCGCCGATTTAACTGCGATTTCGAAGGCGCGTATTTGATCGGGTGATACTCTTGCGATGTCGAAACGCGTAAGACGCTCCAAAGACATCACAATTGCCTCACCATTTGGCAGGCCCTTCGCCTGTTCTAAAAAAGCCTCAATGTCTGTTCGTGTGACCCCCTCGATAAGAAGGTTACTGCCGCAATAGTTGGAGGTGTTTAAGGGGACGACGGCATATCCTTGTTCCTTGTTGGTAAAGTAAGATTTTTTAGCGCCAGCTAAATGTACTTTGCCCATTTTGAGAGTATCTACGCCATCCAGAAAGGGGGTCGTCGCCTTAAGATCGTCTCTGACAAATTGTTTAAAATTTTTGTACCGTTCAACCGACGATGCCTCGGTTCCCCACGTTACGTCATGGTTGCCCGGCACCGCGATAACCGCGCCTTTTTCCCCAGGCAAAAGGGGAGCGAGCCGCTCGATAAAATCCTTCAATCTGCTGTAGCCATCAAGTTTGTTGGCAATTGTTATGTCGCCACTGATGATAATTGATGACAGCCGATCCCCCTTCAGCTTTTCGACAATACGCTCGATCAACCCCACGGTATCGTTCAGCCGCGTGTCCATCTCATGCGGTGGTATTACCTTGACCTTTTCATCGGCGGTGGACTTGTCCGCGCCGCCGGATCCCAGGTGAAGGTCAGTAAGGTGAAGGAGCAGCGCCATAGTCAAAATTCCCGCGTGAGATGCAAGTGACTTCCGATACCAGCTTTTAGCTTAATGAATCGCTGATCGTAGCTCAAACGCCTTTCGACCATCGAGGATTGTTGAGTGCAGCATGAGTTTGATCCATTTTCCATTTCGAAGTGAGCTAGTCGGGCCTAAGGCGGCTTAGGCCGCTTCTTTATGCCTCGCCAAACAAAGTCGTGTGGTGCCGAAGTTGTCGTAGATAATGTGGTCTTGATCGAGGCGGATCAGAAAGCGGATGCGGCGTGAACACACTCCGCTATCGAAATGATTGAGCAAACAGCTTCCGCCCTTTGTCTGAACCCGGGCTATTCCGAATTTGTGTAAAGAAAAGGCGTATTTGGTGGATGCCGATCCAAAAGTTGGACTGATCGATCCAAATTCTGGTCCACTCACTTTGCCTCTACACGAACAGGTATCCGGGACCTGGTAGTGAGAAGCACCGGATCGCCTGCATGGGCGATGCTAGGTGACGTTATCGAAACAAGTCCTGTATTCACCGTACAGCGCCTTGAACCAACACGCCAAATAGCCAAAATAGCCAAAATAGCTTCGATTCGAACTGAGGTTGCGCCATGCAAACAATGTCGGCGAAGGATGCGAAAGATGGCTTTGGTCGTCTCATCGACCTTGCACGAATGGAGCCCGTAACTGTTGAGAAACACGGGCGTCCTGTCGTCGTTGTGATGGCCGTTGAGGAATATGAGCGGTTGCGCGATAGCGCCAGCAATCCCGCAACCTCAGTGAAGCCGCTCACCGCCGAAAAGCGCAATGGAATGAGTAAAGCATGAGTAACGGCGATCTGACCTGGATCACGAACTTCATTTGGGGCATCGCCGATGATGCTCTGCGGGATCTCTATGTGCGGGGCAAATACCGCGACGTCATCCTGCCCATGATGGTGCTCCGCCGCCTCGATGCGGTCTTGGAACCGACCAAGGCCGCGGTCCTTTCGATGAAGGAGAACTTGGACAAGGCTGGCATTACCAATCAAGACGCTGCACTTCGTCAGGCTGCAGAACAGGCCTTCTACAACACGTCGCGTTTCAGCCTGCGCGATCTTCGCAATCGCGCGTCGCAATCGCAGCTAAAGGCTGATTTCGAGGCCTTCCTCGACGGCTTCTCGCCCAACGTCCAGGAAATCCTCGACAATTTCGAGTTCCGCAACCAGGTCCCCAAGTTGTCCAAGGCCGACGTACTCGGCACGTTGATCGAGAAGTTCCTCGACAGCGCGATCAATCTTGGCCCGAAGCCCGTGCTGAACGGCGACGGATCGGTGAAGCATCCCGGCCTGGACAACCATGCCATGGGCACGATGTTCGAGGAACTTGTCCGCAAGTTCAACGAAGACAACAACGAAGAAGCGGGGCAACACTGGACACCCCGCGACGCCGTGAAACTCATGGCGAAGCTGATCTTCGTGCCGATCGCGGATGACATTCAATCCGGGACCTACCTGCTCTACGACGGCGCATGCGGTACCGGGGGCATGCTGACGGTCGCGGAAGAAACGCTGAACGAACTTGCCGAAGGGCACGGCAAGCAGGTTTCCACGCACCTGTTCGGTCAGGAGATCAATGGCGAGACTTATGCCATCGCCAAGGCTGACCTTCTGCTCAAGGGCGAAGGCGAAGAGGCGGACAACATCATCGGCGGACCGGAATGGTCAACGCTCGCGAACGACGCCTTCCCATCGAAAGAGTTCGACTTCATGTTGTCGAACCCGCCCTACGGAAAGAGCTGGAAATCTGACCAGGAGCGTATGGGCGGCAAATCCGGGATTCGCGATCCGCGCTTTGTGATCGAGCATGCGGGTAATCCGGAATACAGCCTCCTGACGCGCTCCAGCGACGGACAGATGCTGTTCCTGGCCAACATGCTGTCCAAGATGAAGCACAACACGCCGCTTGGGAGCCGTATCGCCTCGGTTCATAACGGCTCGTCGCTGTTCACGGGCGATGCGGGCTCCGGCGAAAGCAATGTGCGCCGCTGGATCATCGAGAACGACTGGCTTGAGGCCATCGTGGCCCTGCCGCTCAACATGTTCTATAACACCGGCATCGCAACGTATGTCTGGGTTCTGTCGAACCGGAAGCCAGGCCACAGGCGCGGCAAGGTGCAGTTAATCGACGCCACCACGTGGTCCAGCCCACTTCGCAAGAACCTGGGCAAGAAGAACTGTGAACTCTCGGAACCTGATGTCGAGCGTATCCTCCAGACTTTTCTTGCCTTCGAACCGAACGAGCATTCGCGCATCTTCGGCAATGCCGAATTCGGCTATTCAAAGGTCACCGTGGAGCGTCCCCTTCTGGCACGAGGCATCGATGCCAAACGCGCCTATGCGCCCAAGGAGATCAAGGCGCTGAAGGAAGAAGGTCGGATTGCCGAGGATGGCGTGCCAGTCATTCGTCGTATTCACAAACCGGGCAAGGTCGAGGCCGATCCATTGCGCGGGCTATTCCCGCTCACCATCGACGGCAAGCGTTGTGTCGTCGAGTACGAGCCCGACAGCGACCTGCGCGACACCGAGACGGTGCCATTCAAAGAACCCGGAGGAATCGAAGCCTTCATTCGCCGCGAGGTGCTGCCGCACGCGCCTGACGCCTGGATCGATGAAGCCAAGACCACAATCGGTTACGAGGTCAGCTTCACGCGCTATTTCTTCAAACCGCAACCGCTGCGCTCGCTGGAGGCGATCCGCGCCGACATTCTGGCTCTGGAACGCGAGACTGATGGCCTGATGGCCGATATTATCGGGGCGGCGCGATGATTGACGGCCTGCGCCCATATTCCGAGACAAAGCCGAGTGGCCTGCCGTGGCTCGGTGACATGCCGGCGCATTGGGATGTTCGGCGCAACGGTCGTCTGTTCGGATCAAGGCGGGAAACCGGGTTCCCGGACCTGCCCGTGCTTGAAGTGTCGCTTCGGAGCGGAGTTCGGGTTCGCGACTTCGAAAACGGCACGCGCAAACAGGAGATGGGCGACCGCTCAAAGTATCAGCGCGCGGTCCGTGGCGACATCGCTTACAACATGATGCGCATGTGGCAAGGTGCCGTTGGCGTCGCGCCCGTCGATGGGCTTGTCAGCCCGGCCTACGTGGTTGCTCGTCCATTCGAGGAAACTGACGCTGCCTATTACGCCTACCTATTCCGCACATCAGCCTACATGCGCGAGGTCGATATCTTTTCTCGGGGCATAGTTCCGGATCGCAACCGGCTCTATTGGGAGTCGTTCAAGCAGATGCCTTCGGTCTACCCGCCATTTGAAGAACAGCGGCTGATCGCACGGTTCCTGGATTGGCATGGAGCGCAGACGGCGAAGCTGATCCGCGCAAAGAAGAAGATCATCGCACTTCTGAATGAGCAGAAGCAGGCAATCATCCACCACGCAGTCACCCGCGGCCTCGATCCGAACGTCCGCGTCAAACCTTCAGGTATCCCATGGGTCGGCGATGTACCGGAGGGATGGGAGGTTAAGAGAATCAAGCAAATTTCCCGAATTTTGCGGGGTAAATTTACTCATCGCCCGCGAAATGATCCCGCTTTCTATGGCGGCCCGTATCCATTTATTCAGACAGGCGGCGTCGCACGCGCGTCAATGTACATAAGTGATTTTTTGCAAACATTGAATGAAAAGGGGCTGGCAGTAAGTAAGCTGTTTCCGAAAGGAACTTTATGCATGACTATTGCAGCCAACATTGGAGATGTCGCTATCCTTGATTTCGATGCTTGTTTCCCGGATAGTGTTGTGGGGTTTGCTCCGAAAAACGGCTCTGATATTAATTATCTATATTCAGTTTTTAAATGCATGAAGCCAGAATTAATGGCTGAAGCCCCAGTGAATACTCAAGGAAATTTGAATGTCGAACGGATCGGGGCAATGTACATACCTGTGCCTTGTATCGAAGAACAGCAAGCTATTACTCGAGAGATTGCCGTTCAATCTAAGGCTTGGGATCAATTGATCGAGCGCACAAAATCTGAAATCGCCCTAGTACAGGAGTTCCGAGTACGTCTGATTTCTGATGTCGTCACCGGCAAGCTCGATGTTCGCGCCGCTGCGGCAAGCCTCTCCGAAATCCTCGAGGCTGAACTGATTGAGGAGCTCATCGAGGACGATGATCTCGACGAAGCCGTTGACGATGCCGAGAACCAGGAGGTCGCCGCCTGACGATGCCCGTTCCCGCGCAGCCCAAAATCTACCACATCGTCCATGTCGACCGCTTGGCTTCGATAATTGCGGATAAGCGCATATGGTGTGATGCGAAGGTCATTGAACGTGCAGCAGAAGGCACGACCATTGGCATGGGCGACATCAAGCGCCGTCGTCTGACCGAGCTGCGGCTTGAGAGTCATCCGGACCTATTCGTTGGACAATTTACACCATTCTATTTTTGCCCAAGGTCGGTGATGCTCTATCTTATTTATCGGGCCAACAATCCGAATCTGACTTACAAGGGCGGCCAAGGCCCCATCATCCACTTGGAAGCAGATTTGCGCGCGGCGGTCGAGTGGGCTGAGAGCAAAAGCCGAAAGTGGGCTTTTACTCTCTCCAACGCAGGAGCGAGATATTTTGAAGATCGATGTGATCTTCGGCAGCTAAAGGAAGTCAACTGGGATGCTGTGTCGGCCCAATGGTGGCAAGGCGCATTCGAAGAAGGTAAGCAGGCGGAGTTTCTTGTTGAACGGTCATTTCCTTGGCATCTTGTCGAACGCATTGGCGTCCATTCAAAAGCGATCGTAGCGCGGGTGTCGGATGCAATGCGGGGTGCAGCTCACCGTCCGAGGATCGAAATCAAAAGAGACTGGTACTATTGAGGGGATGGCGATGATCGAGTTCAAGACAGGAGACATCCTTCGGGCAGACGTGGAAGCCCTCGTCAACACGGTCAACTGTGTCGGCGTCATGGGCCGGGGTATCGCGCTTCAGTTCAAGAACGACTTCCCGGAGAACTTTAAGGCTTACGAAGCCGCCTGCGAACGCGAAGAGGTGCAGCCCGGCAAGATGTTCGTGTTCGAGACACGCACGCTTACCAACCCGAAGTTCATCATCAACTTCCCAACCAAGCGTCATTGGCGCGGCAAGAGCCGGATGGAGGACATCGACTCGGGACTGAAGGCGCTGGTCGACGAGATCCGCACCCGCGGCATTCGCTCAATCGCCATCCCGCCGCTTGGCAGTGGCCTCGGGGGCCTGAACTGGGCCGACGTGCGCCCTCGCATCGTCGAGGCGTTGCGCGGCCTCAACGATTTGCAGGTTATTGTGTACGAGCCTAACAGCGCCCCTGTCGCCACCAAGTCGCGCGAGGTGCCGAACATGACTCCCGGCCGCGCGGCGCTTGTCGTGCTGATGCACCGCTACCTTGGCGGACTGATGGACCCGTTCGTGACGCTGATTGAAGTTCAGAAGCTGATGTACTTCATGCAGGAAGCAGGCGAGCCGCTGCGCCTGAACTACATCAAGCACCATTATGGCCCTTATGCCGATAACCTGCGGCATGTCCTTCGTACCGTCGAAGGCCACCTCGTATCCGGCTATCACGACGGCGGCGATGCGCCCGAGAAGCAACTTGAACTCGTGCCCGGCGCGATGAAGGAAGCGGAGGCATTCCTGGGTCCGCAGGCCGATACGCGCTACCGCTTTGATCGGGTCGGCAAGCTCGTCGAGGGGTTCGAAACGCCATTTGGTCTTGAACTGCTGGCGACCGTCCATTGGGTTGCAAGCCGAGAACATGCGACGAGTGCCGAGGACGCCGCTGCCAAAGTTCATGAGTGGAACGAACGCAAGAAGCGTTTCACGCCGCGACAGATCGGCATTGCCTTCGAAACTCTTCGCTCGAAAGGCTGGCTTGCGGCAGCATGAAAACCGACACCTCGGAAAAGGGCCTCGAGGCTCTCATCGTCGCTGAAATGACGGGCCGTCGGATGGAGGGGCTAGTACCCGCGTCCGGAGGATTTTCCGAAGACCCCGAGCCCTTCGTTGGCTTGCACAACTGGCTGCTCGGCAACCCGAAGGACTATGATCGGGCCTGGACGGTCGATCTGGTACAGTTGCACGCCTTCATCGGCGCGACACAGCCCCAGTTGGTCCCAGCATTCGATCTCGACAATGACAGCCCGGCTCGCCAGAAGTTTCTTGCACGGCTACAAGGAGAGATCGGAAAGCGCGGGGTCATCGACGTTCTGCGCAACGGCGTAAAGCATGGCGCTCATGACGCTGATCTCTTCTACGGCACGCCGTCGCCCGGCAACGCAAAAGCCGCTGAACGCTTTGCGCTGAACCGCTTCTCCGTCACGCGGCAGCTTCGCTACAGCCGCGATGACACGGCACACGCGCTGGACATGGCATTGTTCATCAACGGGCTTCCGATTGCCACCTTCGAGTTGAAGAACAGTCTCACCAAGCAGACCGTTGAAGATGCGGTCGAACAATACAAGCGCGATCGTGATCCGCGCGAGAAGCTGTTCGAATTCGGTCGTTGCATCGTGCACCTCGCGGTGGACGATGCGCAGGTGAAATTCTGCACGCATCTGAAGGGCAAGGCATCATGGTTTCTACCCTTCAACAAGGGCTGGAACGATGGTGCCGGGAATCCGCCGAACCCTGCAGGTATCAAAACTGACTACCTATGGAAAGATATCCTCACGCCAGTCGGTTTGACGGACATCATTGAGAACTACGCGCAGATCGTCGAGCGCAAAGATCCCAAGACCAATCGGACGAAGCGGGATCAACTTTTGCCACGTTTTCATCAGCTCGATGTGGTGCGCAAGCTTCTGGCTGATGCCAAGGCCAAGGGCGCTGGTCGGCGTGTGCTGATCCAGCATTCGGCGGGATCCGGAAAATCGAATTCAATCGCTTGGCTAGCGCATCAGCTCGTGCGGCTGGCGAACAGCGCGGGTCAGGTGTTTGACTCGGTGATCGTCGTCACCGACCGACGCATTCTCGATCAACAAATCCGGGATACGATCAAGCAATTCGCCCAGGTTGGTGCGACCGTCGGGCATGCGGAGCGGTCTGGCGATCTTCGACGGTTCATTGCTGATGGCAAAAAGATCATCATCACCACCGTTCAGAAGTTCCCGTTCATCCTCGATGACATCGGCACGCAGCACAAGGACCGACGCTTTGCCATCATCATCGACGAGGCGCATTCGAGCCAGGGCGGCAAAGCTGCCGCCGCGTTGAATGCTGCGTTGACGGGCGCGAACAATGGCGACGAGGACGAAACTCTCGAAGACAAGATCAACGCGATCATGGAGCAGCGGAAGATGCTGCCCAACGCCAGCTATTTTGCCTTCACAGCGACGCCAAAGAACAAGACGCTTGAGATATTTGGCGAACCGTTCCCCGAAGGCGATGTCGTGAAGCACCGCGCCTTCCACAGCTACACGATGAAGCAGGCGATCCAGGAAGGATTCATCCTGGACGTGCTTCGCTATTATACGCCCGTCAACAGCTACTATCGGCTCGTCAAGACGGTCGATGCCGATCCGGAGTTCGACACCAAGCGGGCGACGAAGAAGCTTCGCCGATATGTCGAGAGCAACGATCACGCGATCAAGCTCAAGGCCGAGATCATGGTGGATCACTTTCACGAGCAGGTGCTGGCGCTCAACAAGATCGGCGGACAGGCGCGAGCGATGGTAGTAACGTCAGGCATCGAACGCGCGATCCAGTACTATCAGGCCGTGAGCGCTTATCTGGTAGAGCGCAAGAGTGCTTACCGCGCGATCGTCGCCTTCTCGGGCGAGCATGAATTCCACGGCGTGAAAATGACTGAGGCCAGCCTCAACGGGTTTCCCTCGAAGGATATCGTGGATCAGATCGAAACCGATCCCTATCGCTTCCTGATTTGCGCCGACAAGTTCCAGACGGGCTACGACCAGCCACTTCTGCATTCAATGTACGTGGACAAGGCCCTATCGGGCATCAAGGCGGTTCAAACGTTGTCCCGGCTCAATCGGGCGCACCCTCAAAAACACGACGCCTTCGTTCTGGATTTCATGAACGACACCGAGACCATCCGCGCGTCTTTCGACACGTTCTATCGCACCACGATCCTGAGCGACGAAACAGATCCGAACCGGCTTCACGATCTGAAGGCCGCGCTGGACGGCCATCAAGTCTACGATCCGGCACAAATTGACCTACTCGTCGAATTGTACCTTTCGGGGGCTGACCGCGATCAACTCGATCCCATTCTCGACGCTTGCGTCGCGGCTTATAACGACAACCTCGACGAAGATGGCCAGGTCGACTTCAAGGGTAAGGCAAAGGCTTTTGCGCGAACCTACGCCTTCATCGCCTCGATCCTTCCTTATACGAATGCCGATTGGGAAAAGCTCTCGATCCTCCTGAATTTCCTGCTGCCGAAGTTGCCTGCGCCCCGCGAGGAAGACCTCTCCCAGGGAATGCTCGAATCTATCGATATGGATAGCTACCGCATTGAGAAGCAGGCCGCGCAACGGGTTCAGCTCACTGATCAGGACGCTGAGATCGATCCGGTCCCCACGGACGGAGGTGGCCATAGAACCGAACCTGAATTGGAGCGGCTCTCGAATATCATCAGAAGCTTCAACGATCTCTTCGGCAATATTACCTGGGCCGACACGGACCGCATTCGCCGACTGATAGCGACAGAGATCCCAGAAAGGGTTGCAGCCAATGCTGCCTATCAGAACGCAAAACAAAACTCCGACAAGCAGAACGCCCGGATCGAACACGACAAGGCCCTAGCCGGCGTGATCGTCGGGCTGATGAAAGATGATACAGAATTATTCAAGCAGTTCAGCGACAACCCGGAATTCAAACGCTGGCTCACCGACACGATCTTCTCAGCGACATATGATCAGCCTCCGATGCATGCCACTTGATGGGGAGCACGGTCGGATTTGGGGTCGCTCCCGGACCAATAGCAGACCGATTAAGAGGGCAAGATAAAGCGAACCGTTGGTTCGCGCTCGCGTTGCTCCAAGTGATTGTCTGCACATTGTTTTCCGGAACGGAAAACGGAAAAGGGCAATTTGCGCGAGGTGCGATGAACTTTAGGTTCCGCTGATGTTTCGTTTCCTTGAAATGGATACGCCGCACCTTCCGGGAGGTGCTCTACGCCGGTTTACGCGGCTGCAAGTCTTTTTACGCCCACCTGCGATGACGGCAATTTGCTGCTTGTCAGGCCAGGGATGGGCGTTGAACCTGCCACTATGGCAGAGCGTGACGACAACAGTTTCCGCATCAGACCGGGCCGACCGAAGAGCCGGGGCGCTCGCGCCAGCCTGCACGCGAAACCGTTTCTCACACAGGTGAAGATCGCCGTGCGCAAGGCCGGCGGCAACCCGGACCGGATTAGCGGATCGTCGGGTCAGGGGAGTGGACGCTTTAACGCCCGCGGCCGTGGTGCGAAACTCGCGCCATTGTTTCCGAAAGACGGTGGAGGATGGACGCGCGATGGCAGCGGCACCCGGTTCCGCTCGCGGCGTGTCGTCGTCAAGGCGCGGGTGGTCAAGCTTGCCCCGCAACGGGGACAATCGCGTGGTTCCAAATTCCGGGCGACGGCGGCTAAGGCGGTTGATGCTCATCT
>JAIXTO010000106.1 GCA_027483885.1 Rhizobiaceae bacterium | reverse complement strand
TTCTCTGTTATACTGTTCCCCCGCCCCCCCGCATCAACACCCTTCCCCGTCGCGGCGCCCGTCCGAGCTCTCGTTCCGTTGGGAACCGATGCCGTATAACTCGTGGTGCCCGCAGCAAATGTTGGCGTGAGCGTGCCCGAGGACAGCGACAGGCTGGAGAGGTCGGCATCGGCCGAGGCTGCCGCCGCCCGCGTCACCGTCACCGTATAGGTTTTTGTCGTGGTGCCATCCTGTGCCGTGACCACCGTGGTGATCGTATTGGTGCCGACAGCAAGGGCGATAGCGCCCGAAGCATTCCCGGACGTCACGGTGACACCGTTCACCGTCACCGTCGCGTTAGCATCGCTCACCGTCGGCGTTGCTGTGATAGAACTCGTTCCGTTGGGAACCGACGCCGTATAACTCGTGGTGCCCGCAGCAAATGTCGGCGTGAGCGTGCCCGAGGACAGCGACAGGCTGGCGAGGTCGGCATTCGTGGAAGCCGCTGCGGCCCGTGTCACCGTGACCGTATAGGTTTTTGTCGTCGTGCCATCCTGCGCGGTGACCACGACATCGATGCTGTTTGATCCAACCGACAGCGACTGCGCACCCGAGGCGGTGCCGGAAGTAACCGCTGTTCCGGCAACGGTCACCGTCGCCGTGGCATCACTCACCGTCGGCGTCAGCGTCAACGACGTCGTCGCATTGGGGACCGATACCGCATAGCTTGTCGTGCCCGAGGCAAATGTTGGCGAGAGCGTACCCGAAGACAGTGACAGGTTGGAGAGATCGGCATTCGTGGAAGCCGGCGCGGCCCGCGTCACCACCACCGTATAGGTCTTGGTCGTGGTGCCATCCTGTGCAGTGACCACGACATCGATGCTGTTTGACCCAACCGACAGCGACTGCGCACCCGAAGCGGTGCCGGAAGTAACTGCTGTTCCGGCAACGGTCACCGTCGCCGTGGCATCACTCACCGTCGGCGTCAGCGTCAACGACATCGTCGCATTGGGAACCGACGCCGTATAACTCGTGGTGCCCGAGGCAAATGGTGGCGTAAGCGTGCCGGAGGAGAGAGACAGGGCGGAGAGGTTGGCATTCGTGGAGGCCGCTCCAGCTGCAGTACAGGTGGCGACCATGGTGACTGAGGCGACGTCGGATGCCGGATCGAAGCTTATGGCCGTTTCCAAGGTAAAAAAGGTATTTGATCCATCAATTGTATGGGATCCGGCATCAGAAAAGGGCGTGGTTCCCGTTGAACGCTCGGAATTATCGACATCCCCATAATTACCGGCAGCATAGTTCACGTAGGCGTCGCCGGAAACATTCACGGAAACCTGGCCGCTAACGGACCATGAAATCGTCTCTCCCTCCTCAAACCCGTCGTATTCCTTGGCGTCGTTGACATAGCTCTGTATTTGACCAGCAGTCGTCAGTGTCCGCCCCGCGCCTCCCCAATCTGCGCTCACCTCAGTACAAACGGCCGACGGGGAGGCAGCATTGGCAGGCAAGATCATCATTCCTGAAGTCACAGCAAGAACGAGAAGACCCTTGGTCTTCAGCGCACCATTGCATGTGCAGACCTTCAGCCACCGATTGGCAGACACCCAACCAGCCGCGTGAAAGCAAATCAACAGCAACATAAAGAATAGAAACATTCCAAATCTCTGCCTGTAGATGTATTTGTCAGAAAAGAAATATATTGCCCGTATAGAGCAGCAGATGATTCTTACGTTGATTTGCAACGACCAGGAACAGCTAAATCAAATTTGAAGTGCATGGCGGCCTTTCCACAACCAAATAATTTTAGGTTGCGCGAAAAATGCAACACAATTGCAATTCTCAATTGCGCATCTTTTCTCGCGCCAACACACTATCGAGGCGATTTTCTTCATAATCCTGCAATGCCAACGATGGCAGCGCTCACCCTTCGGTCGGCGCCCTGCGAGAAAACTTTCATGCGCCGGATAACCGCGCGACCTCAACACACGCGCTGATCGTTGTTTTCACCAGATTGCCATTTTTTGATGTGAATTATTTACGATACACTTTTTAGGTGTATATTCTGTCATGGCTTTCGCCGCAGAATTGAGCGCAAGCCCATGAGCAAAGGGAGAACACCATGATCGACGTAAAGAAACTTAACCACTTTTGGGCTCGCGGCCTCGCCGCCACCGGAACAATGGCTATACTAGCCGCAAGCGCCGGGGTTCTGTCGATGACCGCGGCATCGCCCGCGGCGGCCTGCCCGGTTGAAACTTACATCGGCTCAGTCTGCATCATGGCCACCAACTTCTGCCCACAGGGCTATGTCGCCGCCAACGGACAGACGATGCAACTCAATGAAAACCAGGCCCTGTACTCGCTCATCTACGGCATCTATGGCCAGACGCCCCAAACCTCGTTCGTCGTGCCCGATTTGCGCGGTCGCAGTCCGATCGGCTCTGGCACCGGAACAGGCCTTACGTCCGTTGACCTGGGTGCAAAGGTGGGGGTGCAGCAAACCCTTCTGCAGCCGGCGCAAGTTCCGGTGGGGCAGCATATCCATTCCAGCACATTCACCGGCACCGGCAGCACAACGCAGACCGTGGAGGTGCCGGCGCAGGCCGGAAACCTTGCCGTCAGCGCAAAGCTGGTTGCCAAGCAGATGGCGGGCGGGACGAGTCCCGTCAATGGCGCCTTTCTTGGCCAAGGATCGACGACGGGTGGAGGCCAGGCTTCCATCTATGTGGACCCGAGTTCGCTGACACCATCAACGGTCAGCGCGCAACTGGGAGGGCTTGACGTGCAGCTGACGGGAGCGCCGGGCAGCCCGAAGATCAGCGTCACTGTGCCGACCGGGATCACAGGCGGCAGCGTTACGGTTCAGCCAAACCCGGTGATTCCAGCGACAGTCCCTGTCAACACCCAGTCTCCGGGTCTCGGCCTCACCGTATGTATCGCAGTGAATGGCCTCTATCCGCCGCGGCCCTGACATCGATGCCCAAGCAAAAACGCCGGCCCGCGAATGGCAGGGCCGGCGTTTTTAAGTACGGTCGAGCGCTGATCAGGCCGAAAGCTTGGCCATGACTTCGTCGGACACCTCGAAATTGGAATAGACCGTCTGCACGTCGTCGTCGTCTTCCAAGTTGTCGATGAGCTTCATCAGCGACTGCGCCTTTTCCTCATCCACCGGAACGGTGTTCTGCGGCTTCCAGGCGGACTTGACCGTCTGGGCTTCGCCAAGCACGGCTTCCAGTGCCTTCGATACTTCGCCCATGCTCTCGAACGCGCAGATGATGGTGTGGCCGTCCTCATCGGAGATCACGTCGTCGGCGCCGGCTTCGATAGCGGCTTCCATGACCGTGTCGGCATCGCCGGCCGAGGTCTTGTAGACGATTTCGCCGACGTGATCGAAGGAGAAGGACACCGAGCCGGTTTCGCCAAGCGCGCCGCCGGCCTTGGTGAAGATGGAGCGCACGTTGGAGGCAGTGCGGTTGCGGTTGTCGGCCAGCGCTTCCACGATGATGGCCGTGCCGCCCGGGCCATACCCTTCGTAGCGGATCGCATCATAGCTCTCGGCATCGGCACCGGAGGCCTTCTTGATGGCACGGTCGATGTTGTCCTTCGGCATGGACTGGGCCTTGGCGTTCTGGATCGCCAGACGCAATGCCGCGTTCATGCTCGGATCGGGTAGACCGGTTTTTGCAGCAACGGTGATTTCACGTGCAAGCTTGGAGAACATCTTGGACCGGATGGAATCCTGACGGCCCTTGCGGTGCATGATGTTCTTGAACTGTGAATGGCCAGCCATGGCACCCCTTCATGCGTAAAAATGTCCAGAATGGCCGGCTTATAGGCACGAATGCCCCTGCTGTTCAAGGAAAAAGCGGCTCACCACAGCTTTGCCGGCACGCCTTGAGACTGCCTTCCCGCCCGTGACCGCACTCTTTGCCATCGGAACAAAGCACGGCGGGCGACGTTCTTGACCCGACCTCCACATCACGAAAGGATCGGCTATGGTAAGTCTGACGGAAGCGCGCGAGCAGCCTGCGCGCCAGCTCTGGGAAGAGATCAACGCAATCCATGCCGGCATGCTGGGCCTTGAAGGCTCCTCCATGCACATGCAGCCGATGGCTCCCCACGGGGACCCCAAGACCAACACGGTCTGGTTTTTCACCCGCAACGATACCGATCTTGCCAAGGCGATCCGCCCCGGCACACGCGCGCATTTCTGCGTCACCGGCAAGAACCACGATTATCATGCGTGCCTTGCAGGCGTCATCGAGTTGCGCAAGGACATGGCCAAGATCGACGAATACTGGAGCGCCGTTACCGCCGCCTGGTTCGAACACGGCAAGGACGACCCTGCCCTCACCATGCTTGCCCTGCATGTCGACGATGCCGAAATCTGGGCCTCGACGGACAGCAGCCTGAAATTCGGCTGGGAAATCGCCAAGGCCACCATGAACGACGAAAAAACACCGGATGTCGGTGTGAAGCAGCACCTGACATTCGCCTGAGAACTCTGAATATCCATCAGGCATTTTGCGCCGCGTATCCAACAGGGATGCGCGGCGTTTCTTATAGCCCCTGCGGCACGATGATCTGCGGCATGCGGGGCAGGTTGCGCAGGGACACCGTCAGGGTGGGGCGATCGGCGTAGACGATGTCAAAGCGGCTATCGAACATCGCAAGAAACCGCTCGAGCGATGGTCCGCCGCGATGCATCGGCAGGATCAGCGAGGAACGCAGGCGCTGCACGACACGGCTCATGCTATCCGCCCCCATCGTCAACCCGCCATCTGTGGGCACCATCAGCACATCGAGACGGCCGATTTCGGCATAGTGCGTATCCGTCAATTCATGATGGAGATGGCCGAGATGACCTATGCAGAGGCCCGCCATTTCGAAGATGAAGATGGAATTGCCGTTTTCCTCGAAACCGCCATAGGCCCGGATATCGGTGGAGACGTTGCGAATATAGCTGTCGCCGACCATCACGTGATGTTCGGCCTTTTCGCCGGGCACGTCACTCCAGCCGGGCAATACGTGTTCGATGGCAGGATCGGGCGACAGGGTAAAATGGGTGGAATGCGCCTTGTTCATCGTCACCACGTCAGGCGTCACGGTCGGGCGGTGATAACCGCTGTAATCGGTGGCGATCACCACCCCTTCAGGGCTTTCGATCTGGTAGGTGGAATGGCCGATGAAGGTGATCTTCACGTCTTCGCGGTTGACCTTGGCCTGTGCGATCTCGTAGGGCGCAAAGCTTGCAAACGTGGCTCTGGGTAATGCCTGCGCAATAGCCTGGCACTGGCTGACGGGCACTTGCGAAGGAGATGGCCGCGGCGATGGAAGAGATGACTGGGCGTGCGCCGTGGCAATCAGCGCCGTCATCGACAGCAGAGCGAATGCGACAGTCCGCAGCATCATGCCACCCCCTCGTCCGACCCGGTTGAGAAAAGATGCGGCATGGCGGGAAAAGCGTCCAGCCGGAACTTTTAACCCCGGCTCACAATCGTGTCATTGCGTCGTGTGAGAAGGCGCGAGCCCTCAGCGCGCCTCGCCATCGGCGGGTGCGCGTGGATCGAGCATCAGGCTTTCGGGCGTCGCAAGCGGCGCATTGGCGGCGGGCGCCGTTGCGTAATTGTCTTTTTCCGAGCGCGGAAGGGCGGCGCGGCGACGGCTGCGGAAGATCGCATGGGCGACAACGGCGATATGCGCGCAGGCGGTGACGGCAAAGAGGGCATGCGGGCCGAAATGCGTCATCACGGGGCCGCCGAGCGTCGGCCCGATGATCGTGCCGATGCCGAACAGCAGAAGCAGACCGCCGGACACTTTCACGAAATCCTCGGAGGAGGCGAAGTCGTTGGCGTGGGCAACCGCAATGGGATAGAGCGCATTGGCCGCGGCACCATAGATCGCCACAAGCGGAATGATGACGTAAACGTGCATCGGCTGGAAGACGAAGAGCAGCAAACCCGCAATTGCTGACAGGCCGGAAAGGCCAGCAAGCACGAAGCGCCGGTCCATGCGATCAGACAGACGCCCCGCCGGAAACTGCATCACGGCGCCTGCAAAGATGGTGATACTGACCATGACGGCGATGGTGGACTGGTGCATGCCGGCCTGGGAGGCAAACACGGCCACCAGCGTACCATAAGCGCCATTGGCGATGCCGATCATCAGAATGCCGACAAAGGACACGGGCGAATTTCGGTAAAGCGCTGGAAGATCCAGGCTCACCCGTTTCAACGGTTGTGGCGAGGCCGCCGTCGACAGCGTCGTCGGCAGGATGGCCAGGCAATAGAGAATGCCGCAGACCATGAACAGGAACGGTGTCGTGACATCTGCCAGTCCAACCAGAAGCTGCCCGCCAACCACGCCCATCAGGGTGATCGAGATATAGAGCGAGAAGATCGCGCCGCGGCTTTCATTGGTCGCCCGCTCGTTCAGCCAGCTTTCGATGATCATCGAGGTGCCGGCGGTGCAGAAACCGGTGACGGCCCGCAGCGTCAGCCAGGCCCCGTCATGCACGACCATGCCGGTGACGAGAACGTTGAGGCAGATGATGGCTCCGAAGCCGGAAAAGGCGCGGACATGGCCGATGCGGCGCACAAGCTGTGGCGCAACAAAGCATCCCAGCACGAAGCCGCCGGCCCAGGTGGTGCCAAGAAGGCCCAGCACCTCGTTGGAATAACCCTCATGCGTGCCGCGCACAGGCAGCAGCAGGCCCTGAAGGCCATTGCCCAGAAACAGGAAGAGCGTACCGATGAGAAGGCTGAGAACAGGCAGGATATTGCGAGGCATCAAACAGACCGCGAGCGTTCGGTTCAGGTTCCACCATACACAAGAGCATGGCAATGGTTAAACTTGCAGTGCCAATCGCCCGTCTGGAACAATAAATTCCATGAAAAAGCATCTGGCGACGCTGGGGCATCGAACCGCCTTCAACACAAAAGAATTGCTATCGAATCTCGCTCCCCAGGCCTATCTGTGGTGAAGACCAAAAATGTCCAGCCTGTGGCTGACCTCGCATGGCCCGGAAAAATCATGACGAAACTGCTCGGCCTTCTGCTTCTCCTGGCCATGGTTGTCCATATCATCAAGCCGCTCGGCCTGCCGTTCCTGAAGCGCCGCAGCGATTTCTGGAGAATTGCGGTCGTGGCTTTTGTCGCTTGGGCCTTCACGCTGCTGCTGCGTGATTTCACCTGAAATCGGGACGGCCATTTTCCGTTCGGTGCGCCCTTGAAATCTCTACCAATCCGATAGAGATTAACCGCTTGGCAAGCGGAACCACCGGTTCATGATAACCGGCGGGCAACCAGGAGCGCGCATGAAGTATGATGTCGCCGTCGTCGGGGCCGGATTTTCGGCCATCGCAGTCACCATCAACCTGATGCGGCACCTGCCCGCATCCGCCCGCATTGCCGTTGTCGGAGACGATCCGGGGTTCGGGCGCGGCACGGCCTATCGCAGCGAATTTCACCTGCACCGCCTCAATGTGCCGGCCGCGCGCATGTCGATCGACCCGGATGCGCCGGAGGATTTTCTCGATTGGCTGCGCGACCACGAGCGCCCGATTTCGGGCAGCGACTTTGCCCCGCGCAGCGATTTTGGCCTGTACCTGCGCGACCGGCTGGCAGCCCTGCTGCGCGAGCGCGACAGCCGCGCCAAGGTGGATTTCATCAAGGCAAAGGCCGTCGGCTGTCTCGATATCGGGCCGGAAACGACCCTCATCCGGCTGGATAACGGCGACGGGCTGGCGGTGAAGGCAACCGTGCTCTGTCTCGGCGTCGGCAGTGCGCCGCTTCCCTTAGGCCACGATGCCATCGCCCCCGCCGCGCGCGCCGTCATCGTTGAAAATCCCTGGCGGCTGAGCTGGCTGTCGAAGGTCGGCCGTCATGAGCGGGTCGCCATGCTCGGCTCGGGGCTCACCATGGTGGACCAGGTTCTGGCGCTGCGCGCCACCGGCCATCGCGGCCAGATCCATGTCCTCTCCCGGCGAGGGCTGTTGCCACACGCCCATGACGTTCATCACGGCACGCCCGTTCCCATAGACCTTCCCGAAACGGACCGGCAGATCAGCAAGCTTCTGTCCCACCTGCGCCGTAACGTGCGCGCGGGCGCCCCCTGGCGGGCGGTGATGGACGGGCTTCGGCCGCACACGCAAAATCTCTGGCAACAGCTGAACGAAGACCAGAAGGCGCGGTTTCTGCGCCACGCCCTTGCCTGGTGGACCATCCACCGCCACCGGCTGGCACCCGATGTCGGCGTGGAACTGAAGCAACTTGTGGCCGATGGCACCGTGCGGGTTCATGCCGGTTTCCTGCAGCGCATCGAAGCGACCGATCCGGGCGTCACCCTCACCTATCGCAAACGGGGCACAAGCGGACTGGAGCGCCTCAGCGCCGACTGGATCGTCAACTGTACCGGCATGGAACGCGCCGGCATCCGCCATTCGCCGCTGTTGCAGGCAATGGCGGCGCGAGGCCAGCTACAGGGCGATCCGCTCGGGCTCGGCATCGTCGTCAACGGCCAGTCGCAGCTGGTCGCACGCAGCGGCGATACCCATGCCCACATCTACGTGGTCGGCGCGCTGACGGCCGGGCGGTTCTGGGAAATCACCGCCGTGCCGGATATTCGCGTGCAGGCGCAAGGCGTGACCCGCTCCATTTGCGCAGCCCTTGAAAGGGAGCCGGCTTAAGGTCCATCAGAAGGCGATGCGTCCTTCCATGACGCTGACGCAGCGGCCGCTGATACGCACATCGCGCGCAGTGCCCGCCTCCTTTGTCACGGCAACCTCGATCAGGCTGCGGCGCCCCATTTCGACGCCCTGCTCGATGGTAATCTGAAACTCTGCATCGGCTCTGTCGTCGAGACTTGCCAGAAACGCCGACAGGGCGCCGGACGCGCTGCCGGTGGCGGGGTCTTCGATGACATTGTCGAGCGGCGCAAACATGCGGGCCCGCAGATGCCACGGATCGCTGTCATCTCTTACATAGAGAAAAAGCGAAAATTCATGCGGCGACGGACCGTGCGCGGCAGCTGCATCGCCAAAGGCGGCAAGGTTCGGCCGGGCGCGGGCAAGGGTGGCCAGATCGGTTACCTCCGCCACGACAAAAGGCAGGCCCACGGAGGCGGACCGTGGCAGATGACGGTCCAGCCGTAAGGCACCCTCCGGCAGGCTGGCGCAGGCGAGGATGACGTCTCCCGGCACCGCATCACCGATGACGAGCGGCTGCGGCGCGCGGATGGTGGCCCCCACCACGGTAGCGCCATCTCGCTTTAGAACCACCTCAACCAGGCCGGCCTTTTCCTCAAACCGCAGCACATCGCCGATGGCGCGGCCGAAGAGATGGCTCTCCTGACCAAGGACGAAGGCGGTTCCGACATTGGGGTGGCCAGCGAAGGGAATTTCGGCGGTCGGCGTAAAGATGCGCACCCGCGCATCGTTTGCGGGATCTTCCGGCGGCAGCACGAAGGTGATTTCCGAATAACCGAATTCGGCGGCAATCTTCTGCATGGCTTCGTCACTGATGCCGCGCGCATCGGGAAATACCGCCAGCGGATTGCCGGCGAAACGCTCCGTGGTGAAGACGTCGGTGGTAACGAATGCTGATGTGCCCATGCCTGCCACTCCTGATCTGGAACGGCATGGCTATCGTAGCGGCTGCCACTTCACCAGCCAAAGCTTTTGACGCAATCCATCAGAAAATGTGAAGGGCCGCTCCCTTTCGGGAGCGACCCTTCTCCTCCTCCAGAAAGGCAGGAATCAGACTTTGTTGACGCTCGCCGCGCAGATCTGATCGATGGTTGCGCCGAGGCTCGTATTGAACTCCTCGTCGCTCATCGAAACGCGCAGGCCTTCCGTCAGGCCACGCGAGAAGCTGGCGATCATGCCATGGTTATGGGTCAGCTTCTCGCAGGCGTCTGCCGTGCTATAGCCGCCCGACAACGCCACGAGGCGTACGACCGACGGATGGGCAACGAGCGGCGCATAAAAATCGGCAACACTGGGGATCGTCAGCTTCAGCATGACGGTGACGCCAGAAGGCAGCTTGTCCAGTTCGGCGATGATCTCATCGCGCAGGATGGCTTCGGCTTCTGCCTTGGTCGGGCTCTTGATGGAGACTTCAGGCTCGATGATCGGCATCAGGCCCTGCGCGATGATCTGGCGGGCCACTTCGAACTGCTGCTTGACGACGGCGGCAATGCCGGCCTTATCCGCATGGGCAATAACGGAACGCATCTTGGTGCCGAAAATCCCCTTTTCGCGACCACGGATGAGGAGCGCGTCGAGATCGGGCATCGGCTTCATGGTCTGAACGCCGTTTTCTTCCGCGTTCAGGCCCTTGTCGACCTTGAGGAAAGGCACCACGCCGCGGTTTTCCCAGAGATAGGAGGGAACCGGCTGGCCATCCACATCACCATCCATCGTGCGCTCGAACAGGATGGCGCCAATGACCTTGTCGTTCGAGAATGCAGGAGCGGTCATGATGCGGACGCGCATGGCGTGCATCAGGCGGAACATGTCCTCTTCACTGCTGTAATCGCTGTCGGACACGCCGTAAAGACGCAACGCTCCGGGTGTTGAACCACCACTCTGATCCAGCGCCGCAATAAATCCCGGCGCGGAACTCATCCTGTCCAACATCTTGGCGTACCCCATGCTTACACTCCTGTCCCTTAAGTCGGCGCACTATGCGTTCATATCTCGCAAGATACCATCCGCGGATAACAGAAGTTTTTATGCAGGGAAATCCTATGCTTAGGAGTTGAAACGATTGAATTTATTTCAATCGTTTAAAATATCTAAAATAATTTAAATCTGTTTGTATTCGCAGGCGAGGTCCTTGGAAAAGACCTCGCCTGCGCTAACATGTCGCGCTTATGCGCCCTTCTGCAGGACGGCAACGCCGGGCAGTTCCTTGCCTTCCATCCATTCCAGGAAGGCGCCGCCGGCTGTGGAGACATAGGAGAAATCGTCGGCAACGCCCGCGTGGTTGAGCGCCGACACCGTGTCGCCACCACCGGCGACGGAGACGAGCTTGCCGGCCTTGGTTTCTTCAGCCGCAAGCTTTGCAGCCGCCACCGTTGCCTTATCGAAGGGCTCGATTTCAAACGCGCCAAGCGGGCCGTTCCAGACGAGCGTGTGCGCCTTTTCGATCCAGCCGCCGATCAACTTGATGGTTTCGGGGCCGACATCCAGCATCATCGCATCGGCCGGGATCGCCTCGATATCGACCACTTCATTGGCCGCACCGGCCTTGAACTCGCGAGCGACAACGCCGTCCACCGGCAGAACGATGGCGCAATTGGCGTTTGCCGCCTCGATCATGATCTTCTTGGCCAGATCGGCCAGATCATGTTCGCAGAGCGACTTGCCGACATTGGTGCCACGCGCTGCGATAAACGTGTTGGCCATGCCGCCGCCGATGACCAGCGCATCGACGCGCTTTACAAGGTTCATCAGGAGATCGATCTTGGTCGACACCTTGGCGCCGCCGACGATGGCAACGACCGGACGGGTGGGGTTGCCAAGGCCCTTTTCCAGCGCTTCCAGTTCCTGCTGCATGGTGCGCCCGGCATAGGCGGGCAGAAGGTGTGCAAGGCCTTCCGTCGAGGAATGCGCACGGTGGGCGGCGGAAAAGGCGTCGTTGATGTAGATGTCGCCGTTTTCGGCGAGCGCCTTGGTAAAGGCCGGATCGTTCTTTTCCTCGCCGGCGTGGAAGCGGGTGTTTTCAAGAAGCAGGATATCGCCGTTTGCCATGCCCGACACGGCCTCGGAGGCGGCCGCACCGATGCAATCGGCGGCAAAGAGAACCGCATGATCCAGCACGGCCTCGACGGCCGGCGCGATCAGCTTCAGCGACATGTCGGCGACCGGCGCACCCTTCGGGCGGCCGAAATGGGCGAGCAGGATGACCTTGGCGCCCTTGCCCGACAATTCCAGAATGGTGGGGGCCACGCGCTCGATGCGCGTGACATCGCTCACCTTGCCATCCGATACGGGCACGTTGAGATCGACGCGCACGAGAACGCGCTTGCCGGCAATATCGGAAAGGTCGTCGAGGGTCTTGAAGGCCGCCATGGTCTGCATCCGTTGTTTAGGGTTGTCATTTCGATGCGGACCATACCCCACCTGACCGATGACGCAAGCCCGGGACGGGGGGCGATCAGGGTTGATTTTCGCCCGGCCCGGCAGACGGTGTCAGGTCCGATTCGAAAGGCTCCGCAACAGTCGGTGCGACCGACGCAACGGCTGCGGCAGGCGTGGGTTTGCCCCGGTAGCGCCGCAGCGTATCGCGCACGCGATGGGCGATTTCACGAAAGTTGATGAAGATCGGCAGCGAGATGGCCGGCTCCACGGGTTCGAGCGAAATGCCGACGGAGCGGATGTGGTCGTTCTCATCGAGTTCGCGCACGATGAGGATGATCGAGCCGAGGCGCACACGGTCGGCATATTCGGCATTGCCGCCGAGACGGTAGGTCATGAGGTCGCCGATGGTCATCGCCTGTTCGGCAACGGTCAGCAGGCCCGGCCCGTAGGCGGCATCGAGTTCGCGCGAGGGCCGGCTTGCGGAAATGGCAAAGGCGCCGAAGAAATCCGCATCGTCGTCATCGACGGGCGCGCGGCTGGCAAACAGCCGGTCGAGCAGACGCGAATAACCGGGCGCGATGAAGAGATAGACATAATCCTTTTCGCGCAGCCGGCCGGCATACTGGTAGCGCATGCTGCGCCCGTCGCGCACGACAAGCGAGGGCGTTGCCCAGCGCGGGATCCGCTCGCCGCGCAGCACCGGGCTGTCCTTGATGACGCGGTAGGAGATCAGCTCGTGGGTTGCGCGGCCCGGCAGGTCCAGTCCCACCTTGTCCACCTCGCCCATGCGCTTCGGTATGATGAGGCCGAGCCGTTCGGCCACCGGCTTGATGGTCCAGCCCTGCACCAGAAGCGAGACCAGCACGATGATAAAGGCCGTGTTGAAATAGACATGACCGTCATCGATGCCACCGAGGATCGGCATGATGCCGAGCAGGATGGAGACGGCACCGCGAAGCCCGACCCAGGCGACGAAGCCGATTTCCTGCTGGGTAAAATCAAACGGCAGCAGGCTCAGCCACACCGCAATCGGGCGGGCGACGAAGATGAGGAACAGCGCAAGGCCGATGGCCGGCAACAGGATTGAGGGAAACTGCGAGGGCGTGGCAAGCAGGCCGAGCAGCAGGAACATGATGATCTGGGCAAGCCAGGTCAGACCGTCCTGGAAGCGGGTAATGGCTTCCTTGGCAAAGATCTTGCGGTTTCCGGCAAAGATGCCCGCGACATAAACGGCGAGGAAGCCGCTGCCGCCAACCGCACCGGTGAAGGAAAACACCAGCAGCGACAGCGCGAGTACGAAGATGGGCGCCAGTCCCCTGTCGACCGGCAGGCGGTTGAGCACCGCCACGATCATGATGCCGCCAAGAAGGCCAAGCGCCCCGCCAAGGCCCATCTGCTTCACGAACATCGTCAGGAGATCGAGGTTGAAGCCGGAGGCGCCATGGCCGGAACTGATCAGTTCCACCAGCGCAATCGTCAGAAACACCGCCATCGGGTCGTTGGTGCCCGATTCCACCTCGAGCGAGGAGCGCACCTTGTCACGGATATGGATGCCGCCGATACGCAGCAGGAAGAACACGGCGGCCGCATCGGTGGAGGCAACGATGGAGCCGAGGAGCAGGCCTTCCAGCCAGCTGAGGCCCAGAAACAGCGAGGCGGCGAAGGCAAAGATGGAGGCAGTCAGCACCACGCCGAGCGAGGCCATGGTGATGGCCGGCAAGGCGGCGATACGGAAGGAATGGAGAGACGTGCCGAAACCGCTATCAAACAGGATGACGGCGAGCGCCAGAGATCCCATCATGTAGGCGACGGGATAATTGCTGAACTCGATGCCGATGCCATCGACGCCGGCCACAAGCCCGATCAGCAGGAAGACGAGCAGCAGCGGAGCGCCGAACCGGAAGGCGAGAAGACTGGAGAAGGCGGCCGCCAGCACCAGGATCGTTCCCACCAGCAGGATGATGTAAAAGGCCTCCAAGGCTTGCGCTCCCCTCTTCCGTTCTTCAGGTCACCGCAGCTCTCGAACGTGGCGCGGCAACACTCTTGCTCATGTGTGCCCCCTGTCGCACCCCTCCCCTTTTAGAGACGGCTTCATCGTCACGGCATTCGCATCATGCGTGCCGCGCAACCGCTTCGACGAGAAGCGGAACAGAAAAAGGATGCAGGTCCGGCATGCACCGGCAGGAATCAGGCAATGACCAATTAGGCATGATCAAATCCGGCAAGAGAAGGGCGAAGCGGCAAAAACCTTGCGGCTCGCGCCAGTTTTCCGTCCCCCCGGAGATGCGGTCTGGAACAGGGCCGCACCGAACGTTGGCATCGCCGTCTACCGGTGCAAGATGATGCCGCGGACATTGCCGCAAAAACGAAAAAGGGCGGCCGAACAGGCCGGCCGCCCCCAAAAATCAACAGACGCTCCGCAATCAGATGGTCTTGGCCAGCGCCACAGCCGTGTCGGACATGCGGTTGGAGAAACCCCGTTCGTTGTCGTACCAGGTGAGGATACGCACGAAATTGCCTTCGAGAACCTTCGTCTGGTCAAGGGCGAAGATCGAGGAATGGCTGTCGTGGTTGAAGTCGCGCGATACCAGCGGCTCGTCGGTGAAGCCGAGGATACCCTTCAGCGCGCCGTTGGAGGCGGCGATGATGGCGTCGTTGACTTCCTGAACGGTGGTGGTCTTCTTGGCAACGAACTTGAAATCGACCACCGAGACGTTCGGGGTCGGCACGCGGATCGAGGTGCCGTCCAGCTTGCCCTTGAGGTGCGGCAGAACGAGACCAACGGCCTTGGCAGCACCGGTCGAGGTCGGGATCATGGAAAGCGCTGCCGCGCGGGCGCGGTAGAGATCCTTGTGCATGGTGTCGAGCGTCGGCTGGTCACCCGTATAGGAGTGGATCGTGGTCATGAAACCATGATCGATGCCGATGGCGTCGTCGAGAACCTTGACGACCGGAACCAGGCAGTTCGTCGTGCAGGACGCGTTGGAGATGACCAGGTGTTCGCTGGTCAACTGGTCATGGTTCACGCCGAACACGACAGTCAGGTCAGCGCCATCGGCCGGTGCCGAGACGATGACGCGCTTGGCGCCAGCCGTCAGATGTGCGGCAGCCTTGTCGCGCGAGGTGAAGATGCCCGTGCATTCCATGGCGATATCGACGCCGAGTTCGCCATGCGGAAGTTCCGCCGGGTTGCGCACGGCCGTGACCTTGATCGGCTTGCCGCCGCCCACGATGATGGTGTCGCCCGACACTTCGACCGATGCCGGGAACTTGCCGTGGATCGAATCGTAACGCAGCAGGTGTGCATTCGTCTCGACCGGGCCGAGATCGTTGATGGCAACCACTTCGATATCCGTGCGACCGGATTCGACGATGGCACGCAGTACATTGCGGCCGATGCGGCCGAAACCATTGATGGCAACCTTGACAGTCATATGCATTCACTCCCTCGAAAATGGGCTTTTATCGAAACTGCGAGGCGCCGGCGGCACCTCGCCTGATGGATGCGGCGGCGACGCCGTCACCTGGACTTTAGAGCGCCGGCGGCGCTCCTGCCTGAACCTAGATCAACTCAGAGCTTGGCTTCGGCTGCGGCGACGACGGCCTCGACCGTGATACCGAAGTGCTTGTACAGTTCCTTGGCCGGACCGGAGGCCCCGAAGGACTTCATGCCGATGAAGGCACCGTCATTGCCGATGAAGGCATCCCAGCCCTGGCGCACGGCCGCTTCCACGGCAATCTTGACCGGCGAATGGCCGATGATCGCTTCGCGGTAATCGTCGCTCTGCTCGAAGAACAGCTCGACGCACGGAACCGAAACGACGCGGGTGGCAATGCCCTTGGCTTCCAGCGCCTGAGCCGCCTTCACCGCAATCTCGACTTCCGAACCGGAGGCGAAGATCGACACCTTGGCATCGCTCGACGAGACCAGCTCGTAGGCGCCCTGGGCGCAGAGGTTCTTTTCCTCGTATTCGAGGCGAACCGGCATCAGGTTCTGGCGGGTGAGCGCCAGGCACGAGGGGCGATGCTTTTCGTTGAGCGCGATCTGCCAGCATTCTGCCGTCTCGGTCTCGTCGGCCGGGCGGAAAAGCATCAGGTTCGGGATGGCGCGAAGGGATGCCACATGCTCCACCGGCTGGTGGGTCGGGCCGTCTTCACCAACACCAATCGAATCATGCGTCCAGACATGCACGACACGGATGCCCATGAGGGCAGCCAGGCGCACGGACGGGCGGCAATAATCGGAGAAGATCAGGAAGCCGCCGGAATACGGGATCAGGCCGCCATGCAGCGCAATACCGTTCATGGCAGCAGCCGTCGCATGCTCGCGAATGCCGTAGTGCATGTAGCGGCCGGAAAAATCCGTCGGCGTGATCGACGTCATCTGGCTGGTCTTGGTGTTGTTGGACGGCGTCAGGTCGGCCGAGCCGCCAAACGTTTCAGGCAACAGGCCGTTGATCACTTCCAGCACGTCTTCGGAGGCCTTGCGGGTGGCAACCGTCGGGTTGTTGGCGGCAACCTTCTTCTTGAAGGCATCGATGGCGCTGTCGAAACCGCCCGGCAGGTCGCCGGCGAAACGACGCACGAATTCGGCGCGCTTTTCAGAGGCGGTGGCCGCCAGACGCTCTTCCCATTCCTTGCGTGCCTTGGTGGAGCGCAGGCCCGAGAGGCGCCAGGCATCCAGCACGTCCGCGGGGATGGCAAAGGCTTCCGATTCCCAGTTCAGGGCCTTGCGGGCGGCAGCGATTTCTTCCGCACCCAGCGGATTGCCATGGACCTTGTGTGTGCCCTGCTTGTTCGGCGCGCCAAAACCGATGATGGTTCTGCAGGCAATGAAGGTCGGACGGTCGGACTTGTGGGAAGCTTCGATGGCAGCGGCGATCTCATCCGGGTTATGGCCATCGACTTCGATGGTGTTCCAGTGAACGGACTTGAAGCGGGCGATCTGGTCGGTCGAATCCGACAGCGACACGGCACCGTCAATGGTGATCTTGTTGTCGTCCCAGAACACCACGAGCTTGTTCAGCTTCAGGTGGCCGGCCATCGCGATGGCTTCCTGGCTGATGCCTTCCATGAGGCAGCCGTCGCCAACCAGCACATAGGTGTGGTGGTTCTGCAGATCGGCACCGAATTCGGTGGCGAGCTTCCTTTCGGCAATCGCCATGCCCACGGCATTGGCAATACCCTGGCCGAGCGGGCCGGTCGTGGTCTCGATGCCGGAGGCGTGGCCATATTCCGGATGACCGGCGGTCTTGGAGCCCAGCTGGCGGAACTGCTTGATATCCTCGATCGTCATGTCCTCGTATCCCGTGAGATAGAGGAGCGAATAGAGAAGCATCGAACCGTGGCCGGCAGACAGCACGAAACGGTCGCGGTCCGCCCAGAGCGGGTTCTTCGGATCGAACTTCAGATAACGGCTGAACAGGACCGTGGCGACGTCGGCCGCCCCCATGGGAAGGCCCGGATGGCCGGAATTGGCCTTCTCGACAGCATCCATGGCAAGGAAACGGATCGCGTTCGCCATCCGGTTATGTTTTTCTGGAGAGGTCATGGCTAGTCCGCTGGTTCGCAGTGTCAATCACGGCCCTTGCAAAGGACCAAATGAGGCGCGGTCGATCCTTATCAGGTGCAACGGCCAAGTCAACAAACGGGACGTTCCGCAATACGTTCCCGCGACAAATGGTGCAGGGCGAGGATGGCCCCGCGCCAGCCGTGCCAGCTTTCGCGGCCTGGCCGGAAAAACGGTGTAAAACAACGCGATCCACAGCTAAGCGATGGCTGCACCACCCCGGCTTTATTGACCGCCTCATTTGCCACGCCTAGTGTACTGCAACGACGACACAGCGGGTCATCACGATTCGTGATTGCCCTGGCGGGCTATGAGTACCAGCAGGATGCCGGTGGAAAAAACGTTGAATGCAGCCCTATCCGAGCTTCGCAACGCCGTGAACGGCCTGGAAAACGCCATCGACATGCGCGTTGAACGCCAGCGCGAAGCAGCTGACGTGGAAAACGAGGTGCGCCGCGTTCATGCCGATCGCGCCCGCCTTGCCCAGGAACTCGACCAGTCGGAATTTCGTGCGAACCGGCTTGAGGAAGTCAACCGCGAGGTTTCGCGCCGGCTGGTGACGGCCATGGAAACCATCCGCGCCGTTCTCGACCGATAGCCAGCAGAAAGTAGGCCAGACGCATGGCGCAAGTCACAGTGATGATCGACGGCAAGGCCTATCGTATGGCCTGCGAGGAAGGCCAGCAGGGCCATCTGGAAGATCTCGCCGCGCGTTTCGACCGCTATGTCGGGCACCTGAAAAGCCAGTTTGGCGAAATTGGCGACCTGCGCGTCACCGTCATGGCTGGCATCATGGTGATGGACGAACTGGCGGAGGCCGAACGCAAGATTGCAGCGCTGGAAAAGGAGCTGGCCGGCCTGCGCGTTACCCGTGAGGGCGCTGTCGAACAGCAGCAGCAGAGCGAGCAGGCCATCGCCTCGGCCATTGGCGAACTGGCCGCCCGGCTGAACGGCATTACCGCAAAGCTCAACGCCCGGCCGCAGGCTCCGACGAATTAACGTCAAGGCCACTGGCGGCGACACCAATCCTCACCTATATTGCTGATGCGGTCTGCGCTTCCCGACAGGAACCACAATCCCTGGGGCCATACTCGATCCAAAGGGAGCTGTCCCTGACCAGGCCCGTGGGCTTGGACATATGGCGCCCACCTACGTTTGTAGGCACCCAGGATCGTAAAAATCCATCGGTCGCCGTGGATCGCAACCTATCCCTTCCGGCCGGCCCATTTTGTGCTTTTGCGGCGCAATTGCACAGAGAGACCGTCTTGTCCGGGGGCGCGCGAAATACCGCGCAAGCAATTGCTTGAAAATGCGAAGCAACCCTCCCCTGCAACCCTTGAAGTTTGCGGGTACTGATCCATTTCCCGCAACCACGGGACAGGTTTTTCGCGTAAAATGCCATTTTCAAATACAAAGCTCGCGCGCTCATCACTGCTGATGCTCATGATAGGCGCTGCGGTTCTGGCGGCTATCGTCATTTCATCCGTCGTGCTGTCGCGCATGACGCAGACCTATTTCGATGATGTCGTGCGTCTTCGGGCGCTGCGCAGCGCTGCCGCCGATACGCTGCTTTACCTGCGCTCGGCGGAAGCCGGCCAGCGCGGCTATCTGATTACCGGTGACGAGAGCTTTCTCAAGCCCTACACCGCCGCCGCCCAGGGCATGGCAGACCAGCGACAGCGGCTGGAACAGGCCTATGCCGGCCAGACTGCCGTGCGTTTTTCCATGGACGAATTCGACGCACTGCTGGCCGCAAAGGTCAAAGAGTTGAAATCGACCGTGGATCTGGCCACAAGCGGCCGGTTCGACGATGCCATCAACATCGTGCGCAATGCCGAAGGGCGCCAGCTGATGGACGAGATCAGCAGCAAGCTCTCGTCGCTGATCCAGGATCTCGACCGCAAGCTGACCTCCGGCGTGCAGGAACTGCGCGACGTCGCCACCATGCTGCAATGGTTCACCATCGGCGGCGGCCTGGTGATCATGGCGGTTGTCGGCGGTGCAATCTTCGTTGTCATGCAGCATGTGCGCGAGCTTTCGCGCGCCCATAGCGAGGTGGAGGAGCTGAATGCCGGCCTTGAGGAGCGCGTCAATGAGCGTACCGAAGACCTCATTCAGGCCAATCGCGAAATCCAGCGTTATGCCTATATCGTCTCGCACGACCTGCGTGCGCCGCTCGTCAATATCATGGGCTTCACCAGCGAGCTGGAACAGACGCTGAAATCCATCCGTGCTTACGTGTTGGCTGAAAACACGCAAACGCTGCGTGACGACGAGGTGCGCGAGGCACGTCTTGCGGTGGAGGAAGATCTGCCGGAAGCGATCTCGTTTATTCGCTCCTCGACGAAGAAGATGGACGGCCTGATCAACGCCATCCTGAAGATTTCCCGCGATGGGCGCCGTGATCTGAAGCCGGAACGCATCGACCTTCAGTCTCTCCTGGAAGCCACCGCAGACAGTATCAATCATCAGGTGACCGAAGGCGGCGGCGAGGTGTCGATTTCGGTGTCTGCGGCACGCGCGCTGATCACCGACCGGTTTTCGCTGGAGCAAATCTTCGGCAACCTGTTTGACAATGCCGTCAAATACAAGGACCCTTCACGGGCGCTCAATCTTATTGTGCGGGCGTTTGCTGTCGGGCGAACCGCGCTTCGCATCGAAGTGTCGGACAATGGGCGCGGCATCGCACCGGAAGATCATGAGCGGGTATTCGAGCTTTTCCGCCGCTCCGGCCTGCAGAACAGCCCGGGAGAAGGCATTGGCCTTGCGCATGTCCGATCATTAGTCAGAAATTTAGGCGGGGAAATTACGGTGACATCGACGCTTGGCGGCGGATCCACCTTCATCATCCGCCTGCCGATGGATTTATCCCAGTATGTCAGGAGTAACGGGTCATGAAGGCAGCAGGCCGCGAAGTCACCATCGTGATGGTCGAGGATGATGAGGGCCACGCGCGCCTCATCGAAAAGAACGTGCGCCGTGCCGGCGTCAACAACGAGATCGTGCCGTTCACCAACGGCAATGCGGCGCTCGACTATATTCTCGGCACGGATCGGACCGGCGACAATATCCAGAACCGCTACATGCTGATCCTGCTCGATCTCAACCTGCCGGACATGTCGGGCCTCGACATTCTGGAAAAGGTGAAATCCAACGCGCATGCCAAGCGCCTGCCGGTGGTGATCCTGACGACGACGGATGACGAGCGCGAGATCCAGCGCTGTTACGATATGGGCGCCAATGTTTACATCACCAAGCCGGTGGACTACGACAGCTTTGCAAATGCCATCCGGCAGTTGGGCCTGTTCTTCTCCGTCATGCAAATACCCTGAACATCCCGTGGAGCCGATGCCGCAGAAGACCATCCTTTATGTTGACGACGACGTGGCGCTCGGGCGTCTCGCGCAACGGTCTCTCGGTCGCGTCGGCTACACTGTAAGCCATGTCCTCGACGGGGAAAGCTGCCTTGCAGCGCTGGGTGCGGAGAAGTTCGATGCCGTGGTGCTCGATCATTATCTGCGCGCCGAAACCGGGCTTGATATTCTGAAGGCATTCAACAACCGCGGGATCAAGGTGCCGACGATCTATGTCACCGGGTCCAGCGAGGCAACGATTGCCGTCGATGCCTTAAAGAGCGGCGCCTCGGACTATGTGATCAAGACCGTCGGCGACGAATTCTGGTCGCTGATGGACAGCGCGCTGACGCACGCGATTGCCACCGCCGAGCTTCGCCGCGCAAAAGAGCGCGCCGAACAGGAGATACGCCTGGGCAAGGAGCGCGCCGAGGTTCTCTTGGCCGAAGTCAACCATCGCGTGGCCAACAGTCTGGCGCTGGTTGCCGCCCTGATCCGCCTGCAGGCCACCAACAGCCGCGACGAGACCGTGCGCGAGGCGCTGTCGGAAACGCAGGCACGTATATCAGCCATCGCCGGCATGCATCGCAGCCTCTACACCTCCGACGACGTGCGCCATGTCGAGATGGACAAATATCTCGGCACGCTGGTGCAGGAGGTACAAAGTTCCGTCAATGTGGAAAGCCAGGGGCCATCGATCCGCCTGACGGCCGAGCCGGTCTCGCTCACCTCAGACCGCGCCGTTTCCGTCGGCATGATCGTTACCGAACTTCTGACCAATGCCATCAAATATGCCTATCCGGCAGGTGTCGAGGGCGAAGTACGGGTAACGCTCACGCGCCAGGGCGACAACGAGGCGCTGCTGGCCGTCGAGGATGATGGCGTTGGGCTGGAGGAAGGATCGAGCCCGAAAGGCACCGGTCTTGGCAGCCGGATCGTGCGCTCCATGGCCACCACGCTGGGTTCCGCCATTCGTTATGTGCCCTGTGCAGTCGGCACGCGGGCAGAACTCAGCATTGAACTGGCGGCCAATCCCGGCTGATCCTGTTGCAATGCAAAGGCTGCGCCGCTAAGATTGCCGCAACGTCAGCCTGCCACCCCGCAAGATTCTTGTGCGGGTTTTGGCCGGCAGGATCGGCCGGTTAGCGTGCTGATCCGGGATCGCCGCAGCGTGTGCGGCCAAGGTCCCTGACGGCAACCGAAGAGTGTCTCTTGTTCACCGAAATTCTGATTGTCGTCTGCCTTACCATTCTGAACGGCGTTCTTGCCATGTCGGAACTGGCGGTTGTCTCATCGCGCACCATCCGCCTGAAGATGATGGCCGAACAGGGCAATAAAAGCGCCACCATGGCCATGCGCCTTGCGGAAAACCCCGGGCGCTTCCTCTCCACCGTGCAGATCGGCATCACGCTGGTCGGCGTGCTCTCCGGCGCCTTTTCGGGTGCAACGCTGGGTGCGCGCCTCGCCGGCTGGCTGGAGACGCAGGGACTGTCGCCTGCCATGTCCGATGGCCTCGGCGTCGGCACGGTTGTTGTCGCCATCACCTATCTGTCGCTGATCGTCGGCGAGCTGGTGCCCAAGCAGATTGCGCTTCGCGCGCCGGAAAATGTCGCAGCGCGCGTGGCGCCCGCCATGGTGATCCTGTCAAAAATCTCGCTTCCTCTCGTCTGGCTGCTGGATGCGTCCGGACGCGCCGTGCTGAAGCTCCTTGGCCAGCAGGGCCAGTCGAACGACCGGGTGACGGACGAGGAAATCCGCAGCGTTCTTGCCGAAGCCCACAGCGCCGGCGTGATCGAATCGGAAGAATCCGCGATGATCTCCGGCGTCATGCGCCTTGCCGACCGCACCGCCCGCGGCCTGATGACCCCGCGCCGCGACGTCGAGGTGATCGACATCGAGGACGATCTTGCAGAGATCCGCGAACAGTTGCGCAACACACCGCGCTCGCGCCTTCCCGTGCGCAACGGCTCGTCCGACGAAATTTTGGGCGTCCTGTTCGTGAAAGATGCCTATGAAGCGATCGTGCAGGGGGTCGACCTCGATATCCGCAATCGCATGCGCGAGGCACCCGTCGTGTCCGACCTCACCGGTGCCATCGACGTGATCCAGGGCCTGCGCCGCACGTCTGCACAGATGGTGCTGGTCTATGACGAATACGGCCACTTCGAAGGCATCGTCACCTCCGGCGACATTCTGGAAGCCATTACCGGCGTCTTTGAGGAAGACAATGTCGATGAGCCGGCCGTCGTGTTGCGCGAGGACGGCTCCTATCTCGTGGCCGGCTGGATGCCGGTGGACGAGTTTGCCCACCAGATGGGCTTTCCCATGAAGGATGACCCCGATTACGAGACCGTCGCCGGCTTTGTGATTGATGAGTTAAAACACCTGCCGCAACTCGGCGAAAGTTTTGTCTGGAACGGCTGGTCCTTCGAGGTGATCGACCTCGACGGCCGGCGTATAGACAAGCTTCTGGTGCGCAAGCTGGCCGACGCATGACGGATAAGGTCCAGGAAAAGGTTGTGCTGCGCAAGGAACGGCTTCTTGCGCGCGATGCCCTTGCCGAAGCTGAGCGCATCGAAAAAAGCCTGTCCATTGCAGACCACGGCGAGGCCGCGTTTCGCGCCGAGACGCCATTTTCCGTCGTCTCCGGCTTTCTGCCGATCCGCTCCGAAGCCGATATCCGCCCGCTCCTCTCCTCGCTGCGCCAGACCGGTGCCCGCATCACGCTTCCCGTCATTCTTGACAAGCAGACCATCGTGTTTCGCGAGCTGGTGCCCGGCGCCGAACTGGTGTCCATGGGCTTTGGCACCTATGGGCCGGGGCCGGAAGCGGCCGTGCTCGATCCCGACCTGATGCTGGTGCCGCTGGCCGCTTTTGACGCAACAGGCCAGCGGATTGGTTATGGCGGCGGTTATTACGACCGCGCCATCGATCGTTTGCACAGAAAAGGCTTAAAACCCCGCCTCATCGGCATTGCCTTCGATTGTCAGGAAGTGGCATCTGTGCCGGCAGAACCTCATGACGTCCGGCTGCACGCGGTTTTGACCGAAAGCGGCCTTCGGCGTTTCAACACTTGATCGGATCGGCATGCGACTTCTTTTTCTCGGTGACATGGTAGGCAAGACGGGCCGCACGGCCGTATGGGATCGCCTGCCCGGCCTCGTCTCCGACCTCAAACTCGATTTCGTCATCGTCAACGGCGAAAATGCCGCCGGCGGCTTTGGCATTACCGAGGACATTTTTCTGGAAACCGTGAATGCCGGCGCAGACGTCGTCACCACCGGCAACCACGTCTGGGACCAGAAGGAAGCGGTCAGCTTTGCAGGCCGCCACGACCAGTTTTTGCGCCCGGCCAATTATCCAGCAGGCACGCCCGGCCGCGGCTCCGGCATCTTCTACGCCAGGAACGGCGCGCGCGTGCTGGTGGCAAACGTCATGGGCCGCGTCTTCATGCATCCGGAACTGGACGACCCCTTCAAGAGCGCCGAAGCCATCCTCGCCGCCTGCCCGCTGAAGGAACAGGCCGATGCAATCATCTTCGATTTCCACGCGGAAGCGACCAGCGAAAAGCAGTGTTTCGGCCATTTCGTCGATGGCAGGGCAAGCTTTGTCGTGGGTACACACACCCATGTGCCAACCGCCGACCACCAGATCCTGAACGGCGGAACCGCCTATATGTCGGATGCCGGCATGTGCGGCGATTATGATTCCTCGCTCGGCATGGAAAAGGAAGAGCCGCTCAACCGCTTCATCTCGAAAATGCCGAAGGGCCGTTTCGAGGCCGCCAGCGGACCCGCCACCATCTGCGGCGTCGGCGTTGAAATATCCGATACGACGGGCCTTGCGGAAAAGATCGCGCCGCTGCGCATCGGCCCGCGGCTTTCCGAAACCATTCCGGAGTTCTGGCGCTGACGCGAGGTTTTCATGAGCCTGTTTGACGACGACCGCCCCAAAAAGCCCTCAAAACACGAGATCGGCTCGGACCTTTCGCTGCTGTCGGTTCAGGAACTGGATGAGCGGGTGGCCCTTCTTCACGCGGAAATCGAGCGTCTGAAGACAGCAAGGGCTGCCAAGGAAACCGGGCTGAAGGCCGCTGAAAACCTGTTTCGCAAGTGAGGGCCACTCGCGGGAAGTGTTACCGTTGCGGTTCAACCAGAGCGAAGTTTAAATGTATATTAAGCATTTTCGTTGATGATCGGCATGTTCGGTTCTGCCGGACGCAGACGGTTTCTCCAGTCGGTGAATTGGTCTGATTTCTCCCTGTTTTACCTTGAGAGCCGCTTTTGCGGCTCTTTTTTTTGCAAGCCTGTGTAAACTGTGGGAATTAACCCTTCCTTAAGAATTGGCTTGCGGATTTCGGCTAGTGGTATCATCTTCACGGCATGAACGACGGGGCGCGGAACTTTTTGCCCGCTTCCGTCATTGCCTGAACAAGTGAATGCGTTAGCAGGATAATCTCGATGTCAGAACAGGTATTGAATACCGTCAGTTTCGCAGGCCGCGCCGCTAACTCGTCGCAGTTCAAAGCTCTGTATGCCGAGGGCATGTCGCTGGTGGAAGAAACCGCGGCCTATCTCGATGGCCCCGGCCGCGCTGCATCGAAAGTGCTGCCGCGCCTTGCCACAGTTCTTTACGCTGCCGAGTCGATGCGCCTGACGACCCGCCTGATGCAGATGGCATCGTGGCTGCTCCTGCAGCGCGCCGTCAACAATGGCGAAATGAGCCATGACCAGGTTCTGTCGGAAAAGAGCAAGGTGCGTCTCGACGGCTTCAACGTCGACCGCATGGCCCCCGGCTGGGGTGACCTGCCGGAATCCTTCCGCGATCTCGTCGAACGCTCGCTGCGCCTGCAGAACCGAGTCGCCCTGCTCGACCGCGAAATCTATCGCCCGAACGACACGATCGTTCCCGACAACGAAAACAGCGTTCGCGCCCAGCTCGACCTGTTGCGCACCGCGTTTACCAGCTGATCCACCGTCGGACCTATACGACAGACGAAAAAGCGGGCATGGCCCGCTTCAGACTGCTGACAAAGGGCTTTCAGCTTCCTTCCGTCATGCTCGGGCCTGTCCCGAGCATCTACAAACGTTTGATTTTATTGGATCTTAGTAGATCCTCGGCACAAGGCCGAGGATGACGTCGCGGTGGGAGACAGGTTTGTCAACACACTGAAGCGGGCTCGGCCCGCTTTTTTTGATTCTGGCGATCAACGGCAAGAGAGGGACGCTGCCCTCCCCCTCTCAGGTCTTGGGCTTTGTCGTTTCAACCGCCACCGTCTTGCTGGACGGTGCCTTGGTGGCAACCGGAGCCGCAGGAAGAGCCGCCGGCAGGTGCCGGTCCATCATCGCCATCATGTCCGCATCGCGCTCATGCGCGCTCTTGCCGCCCAGCACGACGCCGACCAGATGATGGCCGGCGCGGTCCACTGACGTGACGAGGTTATAACCGGAGGCATCGGTATAGCCGGTCTTGATACCGCTTGCGCCGGGATAGGCGTTCAGCACGCCGTTATGGCCACGCAGCTTCATGCCGCGAAAGGTGATGGTGCGGTTGGAGAACAGCTTGAACTCCTCCGGATAATCACGCAACAGCGCTAGCCCGAGCTTGGCCATGTCTTCCGCCGTCGTCACCTGCTCCGGGTCGGGAAGGCCGGCGGGATTGCGGAATACGGTTTTCGACATGCCCAGCTGGTGCGCCTTCTGCGTCATCAGCACACCAAAGCCTGCCTCGGAGCCGCCCAGCGTTTCGCCCATCAGCACGGCCGCATCATTGGCCGAAAGCACCACCATGCCCAGCACCGCCTCGCGCACGGTGATCGTGCGACCGGCGCCGACGGCAAACTTGAACGGCTCCTTGTTATTGGCGTTTTCCGACATCACCACCTTCTGGTCCCAGGCGAGACGGCCCTGATGCAGGGCCTCGAAGGTGAGGTAAAGCGTCATCATCTTGGTGAGCGATGCCGGATAGTTCAGCTCGTCGGCGTGATCCGATTCAAGCACCTTTCCCGTCTGGGCATCCATGAGAAACCGCGCCTGACCGCTTAAGGCAGAGGATGTGCCAGCGGAGAGAAGACCGGCGGACAGGAAGGCGCATGCAACAAGACGGGAAAACGGCAACATCAGAACCTCGAAACACGAAAAAGCCGGCTGCCGGCGAAGACAGCCACAGAACAGTGAGGGATAAAACGTGAAAAACCGCCCGAAGAACAGTCCCCGGACGGTTTCAAATACATCACGTCAACCGCACCGGGACAAGGCCCGATGAGAGGATCAGAGGCCGAGGCCGCCGAAGCGCTTGTTGAACTTGGAAACGCGGCCGCCGCGGTCCATCAGCTGCTGGTTGCCGCCGGTCCAGGCCGGGTGCGACTTCGAATCGATTTCGAGGTTCATGACCTGACCTTCCGAACCCCACGTGGAGAACGTTTCGTATTCTTCGCCGTCAGTCATGACGACCTTGATCTTGTGGTATTCCGGATGGATGTTGGCCTTCATGACACTCTTCCTGTGTGCGGGGTCTATATGTCGCAATTGCAGCGAGAGACCCTATCCCATAAATGAAGCCGTAGACCGATCCGGCCACGGCTTCCCAATTCGATGCGGAGCCTATACAGGAAGGTCTCCAAAAGCACAAGTACCCGCGCCCGAGAGTTAACGGGCCAAAATACGGGGCCATCGTGAGCGATAGTCAGACCACCATCGACAAGAAACGCCGTTCGCCGCAACCCCTTCTGCGGCTTGCCCCTTACGTACTCCGTTACAAGCCGATGGTGCTGGCGGCCTGCGCCTTCCTGACGCTTGCGGCCGCGACCACGCTTGCCTTGCCGCTTGCCGTGCGGCGCATGATCGACCACGGTTTTGCAGCCTCCGATGGCACCTTCATCAACAGCTATTTCGGCATGTTGCTGGGGCTTGCGGCGCTTCTCGCGATCTCCAGCGCCATGCGCTATTATTATGTCATTACCATCGGCGAGCGTGTGGTGGCGGATCTGCGCAATGAGGTGTTTTCGCGCGTCACGGCCCTGTCGCCGTCCTTCTTCGACGTCAACCAGTCCGGCGAGATCGTCTCGCGACTGACAGCGGATACGACGCAGATCAAATCCGCCTTCGGATCGGCCGCCTCGCAGGCGCTGCGCAACACCATTCTCTGTCTCGGCGCCATGGGCATGATGATCCTCACCAGCCCAAAACTGTCGGCGCTGGTGCTGGGCGCCATTCCGCTCATCGTGTTTCCGCTGGTCGGCTTTGGCCGCTCCGTCCGGGGCCGCTCGCGCGCCGCACAGGATACGCTGGCCGCAACCTCGGCCTTTGCTTCCGAAACCATTGCCGCAACGCGCACCGTGCAGGCCTTCGGCGCTGAGAAGGCGTCCTCTGCCCGCTATGAGAGCGCTGTCGAACAGGCCTATCAGGCGGCCCGTTCGGCCATTCGGTCCCGCGCGCTGCTGACCGGTTTTGCCATTCTCCTCATCTTCGGCAGCATTGTCGGCGTTCTCTGGTATGGCGCCCAGAGCGTGCTGGCGGGCACCATGAGCGCCGGCACGCTTGGCCAGTTCGTGCTCTATTCGGTGATTGCCGCAAGCTCGCTCGGCCAGCTGTCGGAAGTCTGGGGCGAGCTTTCGCAAGCCGGTGGTGCTGCCGAACGGCTAACCGAACTGCTGCGCGAGGAACCGGCGATCCGCGATCCGGCAAACCCCGTCAGCCTGCCGATGCCGGTGCGTGGCGAGGTGGACTTCGACGATCTCTCCTTTACCTATCCGTCTCGCGTGAACGGCGTAACGCTGGAGCACCTGTCCTTCAGGGTTCGCGCCGGCGAAACGGTTGCCATCGTCGGCCCGTCCGGTGCCGGCAAGAGCACGGTGCTTTCGCTTCTCATGCGCTTCTACGACCCGACGGGCGGCGCAATCCGGCTTGATGGCGTGGACCTTCGCCAGGCAAAACTTGCCGATCTGCGCGCCCGCCTTGCCATCGTGCCGCAGGATGTCACCATCTTTGCCGCAACAATCCACGACAACATCGCGTTCGGCCTGCCAAATGCCAGCCGCGAAGCGGTGCGTGAGGCCGCCATTGCCGCCCAGGCGGACGAGTTCATCACCCGCCTCGACAACGGATATGACACCATGGCCGGCGAACGCGGCGTGACGCTTTCCGGCGGCCAGCGCCAGCGTATCGCCATTGCCCGCGCGATCCTCAAGGATGCACCGGTTCTGCTCCTCGATGAGGCGACCTCGGCGCTTGACGCCGAAAGCGAAACGCTGGTGCAGAAGGCGCTCGACGGGTTGATGCAGGACCGCACCACCATCGTCATCGCCCACCGCCTGGCAACCGTGCTGAAGGCCGACCGCATTCTGGTGATGGACGGCGGCCGCATTGTCGAGGAAGGCACCCACAGCCAGCTGGTGGCCCGTGGCGGGCTTTATGCAAGCCTTGCCCGGCTGCAGTTCGATGCCGGCATGGAAGGTTTTATCGCCGCGCAATAAGACCATGGCTCGATGACGGGGGTCAGCACGGCCCCCGGACCGACCGAAACAGAGTTTCTGCGCGTCCCTGCACCGGGACGTTGTGCGCGGCGCATTTTACCTCCATTGTGAGATGACAGCATGTCGTCATCTCTGGGAGGAGTTTCCATGTCACTGTTTAAATCCATCGCCGCAGCCGCCGTGTTTGCCGGGCTGCTGGCGGCCGGCTCTGCACGCGCGGAATATCCCGAGCGTGTGATTACCCTCGTCGTGCCCTTTGCGGCCGGCGGGTCCACCGATGTCGTGGCGCGGATCATCGCACAGCGCATGTCCACGGATCTTGGCCAGCAGGTCGTCGTGCAGAATGTCGCCGGTGCCGGCGGAAGCCTCGGTGCCGGCAACGTCGCGAATGCGCAAGCCGACGGCTACACGATCCTCATGGGCACCGTTGCCACCCACGCGCTCAATCCGCTGATCCTGAAGCAGAAACCCTATGACGCGGAAAAGGATTTTGCGCCGGTTTCGCTGCTTGTCGTCGTGCCGAACGTGCTGGTGGTCAATCCGCAATTGCCGGCAAAGACGGTGGCGGAACTGCTGGCGCTGTTGAAGGCCAATCCGGATAAATATGCCTATGCCTCATCCGGCAATGGCACGCCGCTGCATCTATCGGGCGAATTATTCAAGATCATGGCCGGCGTCACCATGCAGCACGTGCCCTACAAGGGCTCCGGCCCGGCGCTGAACGATGTGATCGGCAACCAGGTGCCGATCATGTTCGACAACCTGCCCTCCTCCTCCGGCCATATCAAGGCCGGCACGCTGAGGGCTCTTGCCGTCACCACGCCACAGCGTGCGCCTTCCTTCCCGGATGTGCCGACCATCGCTGAATCCGGCATTCCCGGCTACGAGACCTATACGTGGAACGCGCTTTTTGCGCCGGCCAAGACGCCGCAGCCAATCGTTGCCCGGCTGAATGCCGCCGCCAAGGCGGCAATGGCAGATCCGGCCGTGGCGGAGCGCATGAAGGAGTTCAGCGCCACCATCGTCGCCTCCTCCCCGGAGGAGCTTGCCACGCATGTGAAGGTCGAAATCGCCAAATGGACGCCGGTGGTGAAAAACGCCAACGTGCAGATGGATTGATCTATTTGTGACCAAGCCAAGGGACGGAGCGGATTACCGCTCCGTCAGCTTCAGCTCGATACGCCGGTTCTGGGAACGGACATCCGGCGTATCACCCTCGGCAATCGGCTGATATTCACCAAAACCTGCGGCGACCAGCCGGTTGGCAGCAACGCCTTTGGAAATCAGGTATTTGACCACCGACGTGGCGCGAGCAGAGGAAAGCTCCCAGTTGTCGCGGTAACGGCCGGAGCCGGAGAGCGGCGCGTTGTCCGTATGGCCGTCGACGCGCAGCACCCAGTTGATTTCCGGCGGAATCTCTTGCGCCAGTTCCAGGATTGCGGTGGCGAGCTTGTCCATTTCGGCGCGGCCGGCATCATCCAGATCGGCGCCGCCGACAGGAAACAGCACTTCGGACTGAAACACGAAGCGGTCTCCGACAATGCGGATGTTCTGCCGGTCGGAAAGAATTTCGCGCAGGCGGCCAAAGAAATCGGACCGGTAGCGGTTCAGTTCCTGCACGCGCTGGGCAAGCGCGACGTTAAGGCGGCGACCGAGATCGGAGATGCGCGCCTGCGACGACTGGTCCTTGGCCTCAGAGGCCTGCAGAGCCTGCTCCACGGCAGCAATCTGGGCCCGCAGCGCGGCAATCTGCTGGTTGAGCAGTTCCACCTGGCTCATGGCGCGGGCGCTTGCCTGCTGTTCCTTGGAAAGCTGGTCGGTGAGCGCGCCGACGCGGGCATTGGCGGCATCGCTGGAGCCGGCACCGCGTTCCAGAAGCGCCTGTAGGCGCGAGCGTTCGCTTTCCGATTGCGACAGCGACGCCTGCAGGTTGGCCAGCGTATCCTCGACATCCTGCTTGCCGCTCTTTTCCAGCGCCAGAAGCTGGGTAAGTTCCGCGATCTGGCTGTTCAACTGGTTCAGCACCGTATCGCGACCGGAAATTTCACGGCCAAGAATGAACTGCGCCAGCACGAACACCGTGAGCAGGAACATGATGGCCAGAAGCAGCGTCGACAGGGCATCGACGAAACCGGGCCAGTAATCGACGCCGCGTTCCCGCCGGCGGTTGCGGCCAAGGGCCATCGCTTATTTCCCCCCGATCTTGTCGGACAGGCGGTCGAGCGTGCGGCGCATGGCTTTCGATTCTTCCTGCTGCGCCTCGATCCAGTCGCGCAGCATCTGCTGTTCGTTGCGCATGTTCTTGACGAGACCCTGAATGCCCTCGGCAAGGCTGTTCATGGCGGCAAGCGACCGTTCGTTCTGGGCCGTTTCGGTCTTGGACTGCGCAGCGATCAGCTTGCGCAACTGGTCCGCAACGCGACGCAGCTCTTCGGCCGAGCCATCGGCGGCGGGTACGCCGGTAACCGGCAGTTCGCCACCGACTTCGGTGACCGAAGACAGCCAGTTTTCCAGTTCCGTATAAAAGCGGTTCTGGGCGCGGCCGGCCTGCAGATCGAGAAAACCGAGAATCAGTGAACCGGAGAGGCCGAGCAGCGAGGAGGAAAACGCCGTGCCCATGCCGGAAAGCGGCGCCGTCAGCCCGCTTTTCAGCGCTGTCAGGATGTCGTTGTTGTTGCCGGAGCTGGGATCGAGGCTCTGGATGACCTCGCTGATCGATCCGATCGTGCCGATCAGGCCCCAGAAAGTGCCGAGCAGGCCGAGAAAGACGAGAAGGCCGATGAAATAGCGGGAAATGTCGCGTGATTCGTCGAGCCGCGTGCCGATCGAATCGAGGATGGAGCGCAGCATATTGGTGGAAAGCGCCAGCCGCTGGCTGCGCCCGATGAGCGAGCGCATCGGCGCCAGAAGCCGTGGATCTCGCCCGACGCGGTCGGCGCTTCCGGCGGCGCGGAACGAGTTGAACCAGCGCACTTCCGGAATAAGGCTTGCGACTTGCACGAAGATCAGGATGACGCCGATGGCGAGAACGCCGAGGATCAGGCCGTTCAGGCCCGGATTGGTCATGAAGGCCGTATGGGCCTGCCGATAGAGGATGGCCGCAATGAAGCCGATGATGATCAGGAAGATCATCATGGTCCAAAGGAACGGCACCGGGTTTGAAAGCTTGTAGCCCTGTGAGCGGGGTGCCAATTCCGAACCGTTCACATCCCCGAGGGTCTCATTCGCCATGGTGCACGCAACCTCTCCGCATTACAACGCGGCGGAAGCTAGTGCAAAAATGAGACGAATTGAAGTGATGGGCACTCGGAAATCGACGCAATGCCCAAGGCTTTCATCTTTCATTCACCCTGTAACGGATGAATACGCGATCAGCGGGTCGGCACCGGACGATTGCTGACCTCGAGAAGCTGCTTCTGGATCAGTTCGTTGCCGGCCACCACGCTTCCCTCGTCCATCATGTCGTTGCCGCCCTTGAAATCGCTGATGAAGCCGCCGGCTTCGCGGATGAGAATAAGGCCGGCTGCCATGTCCCAGGGGGCAAGGCCGACTTCCCAAAAACCATCGAGACGACCGGCCGCCACATAGGCAAGATCGAGCGAGGGCGCACCGAAGCGGCGAACGCCGGCCACTTCGCCCATCACATGGCGCAGTTCCACCAGGAACTTGCCGTGGTTGCCGCGGCCGAGATTCGGCACGCCGCAGCCGATGACGCAATCGGACAGCACGCGGCGGGCGCCAACGCGGATGCGGCGATCGTTCAGAAATGCGCCGCCACCCTTTTCAGCGGTAAACAGCTCATCGGTTGCCGGGTTGAAGATGACGCCGGCCACCACTTCGCCATTACGCTCCAGCGCGATGGAGACGGCAAACTGCGGAATGCCGTGCAGGAAGTTGGTCGTGCCATCGAGCGGATCGACGATCCAGCGATGTGCGCCGTCGGTGCCCTTTTCCTCTTCGCCCTCTTCACCGAGGAAACCATAGGTCGGGCGCGATTTCATCAGCTCGTCATGAACGATCTTCTCGGCCTTCATATCCGCCTGCGAGACGAAATCACCCGGCCCCTTCACCGATACCTGGAGGTTCTGCACTTCGCCGAAATCGCGAGACAATGACTTGCCGGCCTTGATGGCGGACTGAACCATGACATTGAGAAGGGCTGAACGAGCCATTGGGGGTTCCTTGCGGGTATAGGGCGGGTGTCCCTGTCGAACAGGAACGAACGTCGATCTGAACTTTTATGAATAGGCGCGTTCAGAACCACAAAACCGGGGATAATTCAAGTGACGCGACCGGATAAGGCCGCAATGGATGGCATTACGGTGAACGGCCGGCAGCAAAGGCGCCGGTTCAGCCGCGCCGGAAACGGTTTGCAGCATCGATCGCCTGCTTCTGCTGGTCCTCGTTGATGCCGAGATAGAAATCCTCGAGAACGGGATCGGCAAGGCCGGCGCGGCGCGAAAGCACATACCATTTGGCCGCTTCAACCGGATTGGGGCGGGTGCCGAGCGCGTTGATGTAGAGATGCGCAAGCTTGTTCTGCGCCACCACATTGCCGCGCGTGGCGGCAATCCGCAGCCATTCGAACCCCTGATCATAATCGCGTGGGCCAGCAATACCATTGACGAACCAGATGCCGGCATCAAGCTGGGCGGTGTCATACCCGGCTTTTGCGGCGCGGATCAGCCATTCGCGGGCCTTTGCCTTCTTTTCCGGCGCAATGTCCTTGATCGCCTCATATAGCTGCGACACCGCATATTGCGCATCGGCAACGCCCTGCTCACCGGATTTTTCGTAAAACGGCAATGCCAGCTTCAGGCCTTTTTCTCCGGGATTGTCGGCCACCAGGATCTGGCCCCAGTTGAACTGCGCCGATGCATTGCCGGCATCTGCGGCGCGGCGCATGTAATCGTCGGCCTTCGTCTTGTCGCGCTCGACATTGCGGCCCTCCATCAGGAGAAGCGCATACTGGAACATGGCGGCGGGATCGCCGCGTTTCGCCGCCTCGCTGTACCAGAAGGCAGCGCCCTTGGGATCATGAACAATGCCAAGACCGCGGGTCATCATTTCCGCCACCAGCGTCTGGGCGGCGGCATCGCCGGCCTCGGCGCGCGGCAGGGCCTTGTTCAGAGCCGTCACGTAAAGGCCGCGCTGATAGGCGCCGTAGGCCTCGTCAATTGGGCCCTTGTAGGGTTTTTCCGGAGGAACCGGAGGAAGGGCCGTGCCCATACGCTCATAAAGCGTCACGCCGGAGGACGGGTAAGGGTCATCGCCGGGGCGGGCAGCCTTGTCACCGGTCGCACCGGCTGCACCACCATTGCCGGCATCCTTCTCCTTTGCGGCATCCCCGGCCGCAGCCGGCGCCTTGCGCAAAAGATCGGCGCCTTCAGGCACGGGTCGGGTGACAGCACGCTCTGATCCTTGCGCCTGCGCCGGGCGCACCCCTTCCTTCCCGCCGGCCAGGCAGGAGAGAAAAAGGGCGGGGGCGATGAGCAGGCGAGATCTGAGGCGCATGCCGATCTTCAAGCGCCAAACCGTGGCGCTTTTTCGTCCAACAAGGCGTTGATTTCAGAGATTGCGGCCGCAGTCCCCGCCGGATGATCGAAAACAGCCAGGCGAAGGGCGACGAACTCGGCGCCGGTTTCGGCCACCTGCAGCACGGAGGCGATATCGGTGCCGCCCATCACGATGCAGGGGATCTCCACCATCGAGGCCCACCATTCGCCAAGCGCCAGGTTCTTCGGATGCGCATCCGGCTTGATGTCGCCGTCGAGCTTGCCGAAAAAAATGTAATCGGGGCGCGCCTCGCCCACTTCCAGCGCCGTGTGACGGTCGGCAGCGGAGCCCGCGCCGACGATCATCTTCGGCGTGAATTTTTCAATCGCCTCTGCCAGCTCCTCGACCTTGCCGACAATGTGGAGACCGTCCGCCTTGGCGCGACCGGCAACCCGGCTGTCGCCGGCAACAAGGGCAGCCGCGCCTGCCTGCTGGATGATGGCCACCAGTGTTTCGGCACGCTTCTGGAACGAGACTTCGTCGAGGCCGTATTGCGGCACGATGACCGAGGCCACGTCGCCGCCGCGCAAGGCATGCTCCAGCTTTTCGGAAAGAGCTGCATCGTCATCGGCATCGGGCACGATCAGCACGAGGCGGCAGCGGTCTTCCGGAAGTGTCATGGCGTGTCCAATCTGGCAGGTCTCTGGCCGGGGATCTGGCCAATGTCATGTCTGTGTCTATGGGTCTGCGGCGCCTTAACCGACTGCATGTCTTAAAATGCAGCTTCATCCGGTTTGGGGCTCGTCATCCCGTCCTAAGTCCGATAGACCGGTCCGGCCTTCCGATCAACACCCTAGACTTGCCCCCTGGCGCTCCATGCTCGGCTTTGATCTCCCCAGTCTCACCTTTTTTGCCGCAGCCGTCCCGGCGGTTGCGTTGGTCGGCCTCTCCAAGGGAGGCCTTGGCGGTGCGTTCGCGCTGATCGGCGTGCCGCTGATGGCGCTGGTCGTCAGCCCCGTGGATGCCGCCGCCATCTTCCTGCCGATCCTCATCGTGATGGACATGGTGGCGCTCTACGCCTGGCGCAAGCATAACGACCGCAAGCTGCTGCTTGCCTTCCTGCCCGGTGGCATGGTGGGCGTGGCGCTCGGCTGGGCGACATCGGCCTATGTGCCGCCAGACGTGCTGCGCTTCGTCATCGCCGTCTCGATGATCCTGTTTGCCCTGCGTTATTTCTATCAGGTCTACGGCCCGAGCAAGGGCGAGCTGCCCGCCCCTGCCGGCCATCGCACCGGGCCTGCGCTGTTCTGGGGCACGCTGTGCGGCTATGGCAGTTTCGTGGCCCATGCCGGCGGCCCTCCCTTCCAGATCTATGCCCTGCCGCTGCGGCTTGACCCCAAGGCGTATACGGGCGCCAGCGTGCGGTTTTTTGCGCTGGTCAATGCCATCAAGGTCATCCCCTATGTGGCGCTCGGTGCGCTTGATACGAAGAACCTGTCGATTTCCTTTACGCTCCTGCCGGTCGCCCTTGTTGCAACCATGGCCGGCGCCGTGATCGTGCGGCGATTGAAGCCGGAGGTGTTTTATCCGCTGGCGTATGGATTAGGACTTCTGGCAGCGCTCAAATTACTTTGGGATGTGATGCCTTTCTAAAAAATACGACTAATTTTGCTTTGGATGCTGCGGCGCACAAGAATAGTCTTGCCGCGATAAACTTCCTCGCGTAAGTTGCATCCCATGACGACAATCGATCCATTTTCCGCTATTGCTGATCCAAACCGGCGTTACTTGCTGGAGGAGTTGAGGCGTGCCCCGCGCACGGTCAACCAGCTGGCGGAAGGCCTGCCGATCAGTCGGCCCGCCGTGTCGCAGCACCTGAAGGCGCTGCTCGACAGCAATCTGGTCACGGTGACGGCCGAGGGCACAAAGCGCATCTATGCGTTAAACAGCAAGGGCTTCCAGAAGCTCAACCTCTGGCTCGATCAGTTCTGGTCCTGAAGGATTGTCTGGACGTGGGCGCTTGCGAGCTGAAAGCATTGGCGCGCCGGCCAGCCTTCAAATCAGACGCGCGCCGGAACGCACGAAACTTCCCAAAATAAAACCGCCGCCTCGTGTGGCGTCTGGCCTTGAGCGGGCGGCGGCTGGGTTTGGTCAATAACGCATGCAAGAACTCATAGGCTCTCGTCGAAAGGTCAGTGGCGTGTGTCGCTCCTCAACCGCTCCATCTGATCCTTGATGCGCAATTTGCGGCGCTTCAGGTCAGCGATTTCCTTGTCATCGGAGGATGGGGACGCAAGAATAGTCTGAAGCTCCTCCTCAAGAGCACCATGCTTCTTTTCGAGCGATGCGATATGAGCCTGTATGGTCATGTGGCACGTCCTTCCCTTTTTTCCTGCCACCGGCTCTCCGTGAGCCCGTGGCTTCAGGTTTGCAAAGGAATTGTGACACGATCCGATGGCTTTGTCGAAGGCGAAATCGTGACATCTCCGCGGCAAATCGGTGCGCGTGTTTAAAGACAGATGAAGGCTTGGAAAATTCTTCGCCTGCCCTGCCTCGCTTGAGAACACTGCGAAGCATTTACCCAAAGCGACATTAGGCGTTGATTAATCGGCGCGTCTCTGGCTCGAATGGGGCGGAGATTTGCCGCCCATCGCTCTAGTCGTTCACACGGTTTGATGGTAGGAGCTTGCGGGCATTCCCCGGCGAGACAAAGACCGGAATGAAGACAAGGGGACACGGGATCCATGGCTGATCAGGAACAGGCGGATATCAGGCTGACGCTGGCGCGGCTGCGCCAGGAACACGAAGACTATGACGCCGCCATCAATGCCATGATCCAGACAGGCTGCGAGGCGCTGCGTATCCAGCGCATGAAGAAAAAGAAGCTCGCCATCAAGGACAAGATGACGCAGCTCGAAGACCAGATCATTCCAGACATCATCGCGTGACGACAGAGGACGTGAGCTTGCTGCAAGAGAGACCGCCCGTTGCCATCATCATGGGAAGCCAGTCGGACTGGGAGACCATGAAGAACGCCGCCGACACGCTGGATGCTCTCGATGTCGGTTATGAGGCGCGGATCATATCCGCCCACCGCACGCCGGAGCGCATGGTGGCCTTTGCCAAGGGCGCACGCGCAGAAGGCTTTCAGATCATCATTGCCGGAGCCGGCGGTGCAGCCCACCTGCCCGGCATGGTGGCGGCACTGACGCCGCTTCCGGTGTTTGGCGTTCCCGTGCAGTCGAAATCCATGTCCGGCCTCGACAGTCTTTATTCCATCGTGCAGATGCCGGCCGGCATCCCTGTGGGAACGCTTGCCATCGGCCGCGCTGGCGCAGTGAATGCCGCGTTGATCGCTGCTGCCGTTCTTGCCCTGTCCGATGACGATCTGGCCGACCGGCTAGACGATTACCGCGCCCGCCAGACGGCCGCTATTGCAGACTATCCCATCGACGAGGCGCCATGACGCTCAAGACCCTTGGTATCATCGGCGGCGGCCAGCTGGGCCGCATGCTGGCGATGGCCGCCGCCAGACTCAATTTCCAGACAGTGATTCTCGAACCGCAGCCGGATTGTCCGGCAGCGCAGGTGGCAAACCGCCAGATCGTTGCCGCCTATGACGATCCGGCAGCGCTCGATGAACTCGCCGCCGCCTGCGACGTGATCACCTATGAATTCGAAAACGTGCCGGTCTCGGCCGCCATGCATCTCTCAGCCTCGCGCCCGGTCTATCCGCCTGCACAGGCGCTTGATGTGGCGCAGGACCGGTTGAGCGAAAAGCGTTTTCTCAACGGCTGCGGCATCGAGACGGCGCGTTTCCATGCGGTCGACAGCGATGCGGATCTTGTCGCCGCGCTTGCCGATTTCGGCGGCCAAGGTGTGCTGAAGACACGCCGCATGGGTTATGACGGCAAGGGTCAGCGCGTGTTTCGCGGCCCCGGCGACAGCGCCGATGGCGTCTTTGCCGCGATGGGTGGCGTGCCGCTGATTCTCGAAAGTTTCGTCGCCTTCGAGCGCGAAGTGTCCGTCATTGCCGCCCGCGCCATCGACGGCACGGTGAAAAGCTTCGACGTGGCCGAAAACGTTCATCGCAACGGTATTCTCCATACCTCCACGCTTCCGGCGAGAATCACTGCCGAAACGCAGGAGATGGCCAGAACAGCTGCCGAACGGCTGCTCTCGGCGCTCGATTACGTCGGCGTCATCGGCATGGAATTTTTCGTGATGCCGGATGGGGCCTTGATTGCCAACGAGATCGCGCCGCGCGTTCACAATTCCGGCCACTGGACGGAAGCGGCTTGCGTGGTCTCACAGTTCGAGCAGCATATTCGCGCCGTGATGGGGCTTCCGCTGGGCGATCCCGCCCGTCATTCCGATTGCGTGATGACCAATCTCATCGGCGACGACATGAACGACGTGCCGCAATGGCTGGCAAAGCCCGATGTGCTCGTCCATCTCTACGGCAAGAGCGAGGCGCGTCCCGGCCGCAAGATGGGCCATGTCACACAGCTTTTGCGGTGAAATGCCTTGGCCGCAAAGGCAGGCGCGGTTGACAGGCAGGTGGTGAACCTGTATCAGCCTCCCATCCTAAAGGGGGTGCCCATGGCATCCTTTGTTTGTCAGAGACATGAGTGGCCCAAGCGCCCTCGATACCGCGGATCAGAACAATGAAGATCAAGAACTCGCTTAAAGCGCTTAAGGCCCGTCACCGCGATAACCGCCTGGTTCGCCGCAAGGGTCGCGTTTACATCATCAACAAGGCTAACCCGCGTTTCAAGGCTCGTCAGGGCTGATCGGCGGTCGAACCGGCATGATCTTGTTATCGCCGGCTCCTGAAGATCACTTTCTCGAAAACCTTCGAAATTTCGGTTTCCACTAGAGCGCATGCGGATTACCTTATCTGCATGCGCTTTTTCCGTTTGCCCCTCGCGATTCTCCTGACCAGCCTTGCGGCCTTGGCCCCTGCCCTTGCGCAGGAGAGCGTGCCTCAAGGTTCTGAAAGCGCCAAGCCGGCGCCTACAGAAGCACCGGCTGCCGCCAACGCGCCTTCCGCCCATGCCACGCAGCAGACGCTGTTTGACGCCCTGAAGCGCGAGCGTGATGCCGACAAGGCCCGCAGCATCGCCCAGCAGATCGTCTCCAACTGGCGCCAGTCCGGCAGCGCCACGGTCGATCTCCTGATGCAGTGGGCCTCCAAATCCGTCAACGACAAGAACAATGGTGCAGCGCTCGATTTCCTCGATCAGGTTACGGTGCTACAGCCGGATTATGCGGAAGCCTGGAATCGGCGCGCCACGCTGCATTACACGATGGGCGACCTGCGCAAATCCATGGCCGACATCAATCAGGTTCTGCGCAAGGACCCGCGTTATTTTCCAGCCATTGCCGGCATGGCGACGATCCTCACCGATTCGGGTGAGGACGCGCTTGCCCTGAAAGCATGGGAGCGCTATCTCGCGATTTATCCCGCCGACCGCGATGCTCAGGAGAATATGCTGAAACTCTCCGACAAGCTCGCCGGCAGCCGCACCTGAGGCGCATCCCCTGTCTTATATCCTGATTTCCCTTGCCGTTCTCGCCATGCTGCTTGCCGCCGCCTTCGGCTTTACCGCCACCGAATCGGCAAAAATCGAGCGCGAATTTCCCAACACCGGCACGCTGACCGATATCGGCGGCTACAGCCTCAACGCGCTCTCTGTGACGCCGGGGCCAAATCCGGACCTGCCACCCATCGTCTTCATCCACGGCGCCAGCGGCAATCTGCGGGACCAGGAGGCCGCGTTTCGCGCACCCCTTGAGGGCCGCGCCGAACTGCTGTTCGTTGACCGCCCCGGCCACGGTTATTCCGAGCGCGGCGGGCCGGAAAATGATTTTCCCGACGGGCAGGCGGATGCCATTGCGCGCCTCATGGAAAAGCGCGGCATCGCCAAGGCGATCATCGTTGCGCATTCCTTCGGTGGCGCGATTGCCGCAAGTTTTGCGCTCACCCATCCCGACAAGGTGATCGGCACGGTCTTTCTCTCAGCTGCCACCCACCCCTGGCCGGGCGGCATAGACTGGCATTACCGGCTGACGGCCCTGCCCGTCATCGGCTGGCTGTTCAGCCACACGCTGGTGATGCCGGCGGGCATGATGATGCTGGACCCCGCCACGCGCGGCGTCTTCCGCCCCAACCGTCCCCGCGAGAACTATCTTGAAGACGGCGCGCCCGCCCTCGTGCTGCGCCCGGAAACCTTTCGCAACAACGCCCGGGATGTCGCAAACCTGCTCGCCTACGTGACGCGCGTTGCGCCCCGCTACAAGGAGATCAAAAGCCCGGCGGTGATCATCACCGGCGACAGCGATCCCATCGTTCTCGCCAATATCCACTCGACCGGCCTGAAGCGTGATCTGGAGCATTCGGAACTGATCTGGGTAAAAGGTCTTGGCCACAAACCGGATTACGTCGTGACCGATCTTGCCATCGCCGCCATTGAAAAGCTGGCGGGCAAGGACCGCGACCTGCAGGCAATTGCCGCGCTTGATGAAAAACGCCTTGCCGCGGAAAACCTGACGCAGGCGCAGGCCGAGTAAGCGCAGCAAACGCAGTCAGCGTAACAAGAGGGCGGCGGCAACGGTTACCAAAGAAAAAAGGGGGCAAAATCGGCGCCCCTAACCGAGATGTGGAATCAAGGCAGATACGGGTGCCGCCGCCCCCCTTGTGGAACGGGTGTTTAGGACGGTTTATCTTGCAGGAAATATCGTCTTGAAGCATTCTGCACCCTCATCTGGCGCACCATGCTGGCTTTTTCGACCTTAAAAATTCAATCGCAAACCGACGATGTCATTGGGTTATTTGCCACTGCATAGAAGAGCGGTCATTGATGGGCTATGATTTGTTTTCTAGGTCAAACTAACCCGAGGAAGCCATGGAATTCATGTCTGTTGCCATCTTTGCCGGTGCCCTGCTTCTGAATGCGGGAACGCCAGGCCCGAGCATCGCCGCACTGGTATCGCGTGTGATGACCAGCGGTTGGCGCGACGTTATTCCTTTCGTCGCTGCCATGTGGATTGGCGAGGTGATCTGGCTCACGATGGCGATGGCTGGCCTCACCGCGCTGGCGCAGACATTTCAATTCGGATTTCATGTCCTGAAGTGGCTCGGCGTCGCCTATCTCTGCTGGCTGGCGTTCAAGATGTGGCGCAAGCCGGTGGGCGAGGCTGCTGACGATCTTCCTCGACGGGCTTCGCCCTTGTCCATGTTTGGTGCGGGCATGGCGCTCACCTTGGGCAACCCGAAGATCATGGTGTTCTACCTTGCCCTTCTGCCGTCCCTGGTCGACCTTTCGGAGACGGGAGTTCGGGAATGGGCGATCCTCGCCGCCGTCACGCTGATAACGCTGGCTGCGATCGATCTGACCTGGACCTTCCTTGCCCACAAGGCGCGGCTTCTGTTGCGAACCCCTCGTGCCACACGGATTGCCAACCGGATTGGAGCCGTCGCTCTGGGCGGGGCAGCCGCTGCTATCGCAACACGACATTAATCATCGAGATAAGAGAAGCGCCCCTGAGGGCTTGCCGGTCCGTATGGCTCACTCGTCCTCGCCAAACAGTCCGGTCGGAAACCCGTCGAGGCTGATGCGATTCTTTTCCCGCCAGTACTGCTCGATGCCATCGGTGCCTTTGGATCGGGCCCAGGCATCCATCTGCGGACGTTCCTCCCGGTAGTCGAAGAGCGGTACCCCATAACCGCAGGATGTCTGGACCATGTGGATATCGAGATGAACCATCTGGCGCGCGCCAAGCGGCGCATTGCCGTTGAAATGCTGCGCAAGCCGTGCGGCAAACTCAGGATCCTCCCGGTGAATGACCCGGCCCGTTCCGTAAAGGCGCATGATCAGCGGAGGGCCATCCATGGCACAGAACATGATCGTCAGGCGGCCGTCTGCCTTCAGGTGCGCTGCGGTTTCATTGCTGCTGCCCGTTCTGTCGAGATACATCACGGTGGTGTCCGACAGGACCCGGAACATGTCCGTGCTGCGCGGAGACACATTCACATGGCCAACGGGTGCAGCCGACGCGGTGAAAAACAGATGCTGGTCGGCAATGAACCGAACATGATGATCATTCAGTTGCTGGAATTGTTTTGCCATGGCTGTGCCGAAAATTTTTCTGGAATGGATCGCGTGCCAAAGCCTCCTGAGCGTCGAGGATCAGCCGAGACCGCGTCAGCAGACAACAAAAAAGGGGGCGAAAACGGCGCCCCCTTCTTTTAATCCAGTGTCAGACGCCCGACTGGCCGTCGGGGCCGATATAGGCGATGCGCAGCATGTTGGTCGCACCGGGCGTGCCAAGCGGCACGCCGGCCGAAATGATGACGCGGTCGCCCGGCTTGCCAAACCCTTCGGAGGCAACGATACGGCAGGCCTTGTTGACCATGTCGTCCATGTCAGCCGGCTCCTCAGCCACAACGCAGTGCAGGCCCCAGACGACCGACAGACGACGTGCCGTCTGGACGATGGGCGACAGAGCGATGATCTGCACCTGCGGGCGCTCGCGGGCGGCGCGAAGACCAGTGGTGCCGGATGAGGTATAGGTGACGATGGCCGACAGTTTTAGCGTTTCGGCAATCTGGCGGGCAGCGAGCGAAATCGCATCGGCGCCGGTTGCTTCCGGCTGCGGGCGCTGCGCGTAGATGATGTTGGAATAATAAGGGTCTTTTTCGACCGTGCTGGCAATCGAGGCCATGGTCGAGACGGCTTCCACCGGATACTGGCCAGAGGCCGATTCGGCAGACAGCATGATCGCATCAGCGCCTTCGAAAACGGCCGTTGCAACGTCGGAGACTTCAGCGCGCGTCGGAACGGCGGCGGTGATCATCGATTCCAGCATCTGCGTGGCAACGACAACAGGCTTGCCGGCACGACGACATGCGCGGGTCAGCTGCTTCTGCAAGCCAGGAACCGCTTCCAGCGGCATTTCAACGCCAAGATCGCCACGGGCCACCATCAGCGCATCGGACAGCTCGATGATTTCCTCGATACGTTCGATGGCCTGCGGCTTTTCGATCTTCGACATCAGGCCGACGCGGCCGCGCGAGATCTTGCGCACTTCAGCGACGTCCTCAGGACGCTGCACGAAGGACAGAGCGACCCAATCCACCTCGTTGGTAGCAAGCACGGCGTCAAGGTCCAGACGGTCCTTGTCGGTCAAAACGCCAACCGCCAGCAGCGTATCGGGAAGGCTGACGCCCTTGCGATCGGAGATCGAGGTGCCCGAAACAACGGTGGTGACGATGCTCTTGCCATCGCATTTTTCAGCGCGCAGATGCAGCTTGCCATCGTCGATCAGCAGGCGATCGCCCGGCTTCACGGATTCCAGAATTTCCGGATGCGGCAGGAAAACGCGGTTGGTATCACCCGGCGCGTCATTGTTGTCGAGCGTGAAGGTCTGGCCGGCAACCAGCGTGACCTTCGTCTCGGCGAACTTGCCGACACGCAGCTTCGGGCCCTGCAAATCGGCGAGAATGCCGATCGGACGGCCGCAGCGGGCTTCGACAGACCGGATACGGGCGATCAATGTGCGCATCACGTCATGGCTGGCATGGCTCATGTTGATGCGGAACAGATCGGCGCCGGCCTCATGCAACTTCTCGATCATCGCCTCGTCGGACGAGGCCGGGCCGAGGGTAGCGAGGATCTTTACTTTGCGGTTGCGCTTCATCAATTCTGGCCTTCTTGCGTACCCGGCGTATCAGACAGCTGGACCATCCAGCTTCCCTGACGACCGGTGTCATATTCCTTGAAACCCATGCGCTGGTGACCGCGGGCAAAGCAGTCCCCAACGCCAGTGATCTTGAACTCGTTTTCGGCCACGCACATGTTGACGTCGCCGGTCCAGCGGCCGCCGCGCGCGGCATCCTCCGCATAGAGATAATAATAGCGAGATTGCAGCTCGCCCTCGATCAGCGTGGCACAGCTGGAGGCCGGAACCTGCCACCAGCCTTCCGAAATCCAGCCCTCTCCTGCGCGGTAGCCAATGGCCACCCCGACGAGGTTCTGCGTGCCGTTGCACACACGGAAATCGGCATGCGCGGCATCGGCGATCATGAGGGTGGGAACACTGACCACGGCAAAGGCAAGCGAGGGCAGCAATCTGAGCGAGATATGGGACAATAGGCTTTTCGACACGGCTTCCGCTGGGACTCCATGAGAGATCATATGCACTGTCTTCGCCTGCCGTCATGGGAAAGTCAATGAAATCTAATCGATTATAATAGCGTGGTTACCGGTTGACTTCATCAGACACGCGCTTGCGCGGGGCCCCTCTGGCATGCGAACAGCATGGGTTAGAGACATCTTAATTCTGGCAAGCGGATGGCGATGCAGACTTTCAGTTCGCATGAAGTGATACACGGCAATCGTGACAGCGGCATGGTGCTTCTGGGTGACCATGCGATGAACCGGCTGCCACCTCGCTATGGTACGCTCGGTCTCGATGCCAGCGCCTTTGAGCGTCACATCGCCTATGACATCGGCGTCGAGGCGCTGACGCGCCAGCTTGCCGAGCGCCTGGGCGTGCCCGCCGTCATCTCCTGCTTTTCGCGCCTGCTGATCGATCCGAACCGCGGTGAGGATGATCCGACGCTGATCATGAAGATCTCCGACGGCGCGATCATCCCCGGCAATCATCCGATAACGCCGGATGAGTGGCAGCACCGGCTGGACACCTATCACCGGCCCTATCACCGTGCCGTAGACGAGGAGTTGCAGGCGGTGGCGGAGGCAAGCGGCAAGGCGCCGCTGGTTCTGTCGCTGCATTCCTATACGCCGGCCTGGAAAGGCGTCCCCCGCCCCTGGCACGCGGCTGTGCTGTGGGACACGGACGACCGGGCGGTTCTGCCGCTCCTTGATCTCCTGCGTCGCCCCGGCGATATCCTTGTGGGAGACAACGAACCTTATGATGGTGCGCTGAAGGGCGATACGATGTATCGTCACTGCATGGAAAAAGGTCGGGCGCATGCGCTTCTGGAAGTGCGCCAGGATCTGATCGGCGACGCAGACGGGATTTCGGCCTGGGCAGACCGCCTCGCGCCTATCTTTGCCGAATTGAACGCGGATCCTCGCCTTCACGACACGCAACTCTTTGCCTCGCGCACCGGGCCTTATGCCTGACAGACGCGGCAGAAGGAGATTTCGATGACAGACCTGAGCGAACAGCAGCGCATGGAACTGGAGGCAGCGGCCTTTCGCCGGCTGGTGCAACACCTTCGCGACCGAACCGACGTGCAGAACATCGACATGATGAATCTGGCCGGCTTTTGCCGCAACTGCCTGTCCAACTGGTACCGCGAGGCGGCCGAGGAAAAAGGCCTTCCCGTCAGCAAGGACGCCTCGCGCGAAATGGTCTATGGCATGCCCTACGAGGACTGGAAAAAGCTGCACCAGGGCGAAGCCGACGCCACACAAAAAGCGGCATTTGCCCTCAACACCCCGCACAAATAAACCACGGCGCTTGCGAAACGCCTTGACCTTGCCGGGACTTCACGGCAGGTGACACCACTCACACAGATCGCCCTTTAAGAAACAGGAGACCCCGATGTCTGATGCTGCCCACGGCGTCGCCCGTGACCAACTCCGCGCCTTTGTCGAGCGCATCGAACGGTTGGAAGAAGAAAAGAAGACCATCGCCGACGACATCAAGGACGTCTATGGCGAAGCCAAGTCGATGGGCTTCGACACCAAGATCCTGAAAAAGGTCATTGCCCTTCGCAAGAAGGATGAGCAGGAGCGGATGGAAGAGGACTTGATCCTCGACACCTATCTCGCCGCTCTCGGCATGGTGCTGGCGCCTGAAGAAGAAGCCGCATAATCGGCTTTTAAAACTCCGCGCATACCAAAAGGCCCGCCGTTCAATTGAACCGGCGGGCCTTTTCTGTTGGATCTGACAGGTACGAGCCTTACGGCTTTACCTGGTTTGCGCCGCTGAAACGATTGGGGTCTACCGCGACGGCCGCCGACACCGGACGGAAGCCTCCGCTATAGGCTGCGGAATATTCGCTGTTCAGCGCGCGGGTGATGAGGCGCGGCGCCTTCATGGAGGCGACGGCTTCGGTGCGATTGTTGGCGCTTGCCCATTGGGCCAGCATGTTGCCGGTCAGAACCTTCGGCCCGGGCGTTGCCGGATTGCCGCCAAGCTTCGTCACCGCGCCGCCCTTCACCACCTTGGTGGGACCGGGTTTTGCAACGGGCTTTGGCGCATCAAAACCATCATTGAACACCATGGCGCCGCTTGCCGCAGGGCTTGGCGAAGCCGATGCCATCTGCATCGGTTTTTCAAGCTGGGCGGGTTTTCCAACAGGGACTGCAGGGGTTCTCGAATAATCGGCGCTTGCCGCAAGGCTTGCCACCAGTTCCGGCGTCAATTCACGCTGTTCGGAGGCGGATGCAACGGCTGGCGGCGGCGCAGGTGGCGCGGCAGACAGGCTGGCAGCCCGCGCCGCTGCCGGGGCTGCGATCTCCGGCCGGTGGGCTGGAACTGGTATTGCGGCCATCAACATCGGATCGCCTTCGACCGGACCGGCAGAAGCGGTCATCAGGCCGGTTGCCTCCGCATCCCCCTTGAGGCCACGCGGGCCGAGCAGGGTCGGAACGGGAATGCTCATGCTGGCAAGATCGACGAAGGTTTCACCCGGCGCGTCCGGACGGGCCATCGGCAAGACCGGGTTGGCCGGCAGGGCTGCCTGCAGCGCATCCTGGGCGGCATTGCGCGGTGGCTGGTAAAGTGCTGTCGCCAAAGCGCCTTGCGATTGCGGGCCTGCCTGCGCTTGCTGGAGGTCCGGTCGCGAAACGGGAACGGGTGCTGTAACATCCGGCATGGTGGGCGCTGCAGACGCCACGGCAACGGGCGCCTCTTCGTCGGGCTCGGCAGCAACCGGGGCTGGCGGAATGTTGCGTTGGGCCCTAGCGACGGGTGCTGCAACCGATTCGGAATCTTCCTCCTCGTCGGCACCACCGCCAAACAGCATGGCTGCCAGCGTGTTCTGGCGTTTTACGCGCGCACCCGACGAACCGCCCGCCGTGCTGGCCAGCTGGATGGAGTCGGAGGAAACGCGGCGCTTGTAATCTGCAACCGCCTGCTCATAACCCGGCAGCGGATTGCCATCGGCCGGCAGGTGCATGGTATTGCCCTTGGGGAAAAGCTGCACCAGTTCCTGGCGCGACATGCGCGGCCAGGCGCGCACGCCGCCCACATCAAGATGCACAAAAGGCGAACCGGAGGTTGGATAATAACCGACGCCGCCCACCTGCATCTGCATGGCAATGCCGCGCAGGGTGGCCAGCTTCACGCCGGGAATGAAAAAGTCCATCGCCTTGCCGAGCATATGCTGGCTGCTTTTCGCAACGCCCTTGGTGCGCGAGCGCAGCATGCCGTTGGTGGACGGCGAGCGGTAAGCGGAAACGACGTGGATGTAATCGGTGGCACCGGAACGGCGATAGACTTCCCAGACGAGATCGAAGAGGCGCGGATCCATGCGCGTCGGCTCGTTGCGGCGCCAGTCACGCAGGAAGCGGTTGATTTCCTGCAGGCCCTTCGGGTCATACCGCCCGTTGCGCTTGAAGGTGATCTCCGCCCGTTCGCCGGTGTGGACGAAGTAAAGCTTCAACGTGCGTGTGTCGCCGGCCGCTGCCGCCGTGGATGCCGGAACGGCGACCGCCGACACGATGAGTGCCAGCGACATGAAAACAGCGGCTGTACGCTTGACGAAAGACCGGACCATGCGCGCCAGAGCACGCCGTCCGTTGTCACCCGTAGGCGTTGTATATGCATACTGATACGGCAAGTCGTTCCCCGTCTGATTGACAGCATCCGGTGCTGCCTCACATGACCGTGAATTGCGTTTACACGATGGCAAATGTGCCACACATGCACACGCGCTACTTTCTTAGTCAATAAATGACTACCGAAAGGTTGACGAGGTGTAACAAAACATACTTGCCTGAAAATTAACAGACCCGCATCTGCCCCAAGGGACCAAGCGAACGCGGGATGCCGCGTCCGGTCTGTTTGTCATGGATCGTCCGGTTGAGGCGACGTGGGGTTTACGCCGCCTCCTTCAAAGGGTCGTCAGGGTCTATCCCGTAATCCTTGAGCTTGCGGTAAAGCGTCGAGCGCCCGATGCCGAGCTTGCGCGCCACCTGGCTCATCTGCCCACGATAGAATTTCAGCGCAAAGCGGATCAACTCCTCTTCCACATCGGCAAGCTTTCGCACTTCGCCGGCGTCATCCGTGCTCACGATGATGTTCTCGGGTCCCCCGAACATCTGCTGCGTGAGCGCCGATTCGGCGCGGGCAAGGCGCAAGGCCTCCGACATGGCCGCTTCGGCCGGGTCGTTTTCAGTTGCATCGGCGGCGGCAATCGCCGTCGCGCGCAGTTCCGGGCTCTGGAAATCCGGAATTTGGGCGGCAATCTGCGGAAAATCCTTTTCCGTCAGTTCCGGCCCTTCGGCCAGCACCACGGCGCGGAAGATGGCGTTTTCCAGCTGGCGGATATTGCCGGGCCAGTCATAGGCGGTCAGAAGCGCCATGGCGCCTGCACCCACCTGCAGCACGTGCTCCAGCTTCTGTTCGCTCGAGAAGCGCTGGGTAAAGACCCGCGCCAGATGCGGAATGTCTTCCTTGCGACGGCGCAGCGCCGGAATGGTGATCGGGAACACATTCAGGCGATAATAGAGGTCCTCGCGGAACCGCCCGGCGCGAACCTCTTCGATCAGATCCCGGTTGGTCGCTGAAATCAGCCGCACATCCACCTTCTGCACCTTGGCGGCACCGACGGTTTCAATCTCGCCCTGCTGCACGGCGCGCAGAAGTTTCACCTGCACATCCAGCGGCAGATCACCGATTTCATCGAGGAACAAGGTGCCGCCATCGGCTTCCATGAACTTGCCGGTATGGCGTTCGGTCGCGCCGGTGAAGGCGCCCTTTTCATGCCCGAACAGGATGCTTTCGACGAGATTGGAAGGAATGGCGCCGCAATTGACCGTGATGAACGGTTTTGAGGCCCGCTCGCCGCTGGCCTGGATGGCCCGTGCGATCATTTCCTTGCCAACGCCCGATTCGCCCTCAAGCACGACCGGAATGTTGGAATGCGACGCGCGCTGCGCCAGATCGATCACCCGCAGCATGTCCGGGCTTGCCGAGACGATATCGCCGAAGCTTACATTGGCGGGCTTGGCGCCGCGCACCGCGCGAACCTTTGCCTCGCGGTGATCGAGCTTCAGCGCATTGGAAATGGAGGCAGCGATGCGTTCCGGCGAAACCGGCTTCACCACGAAATCAAACGCGCCGGCCCGCATGGCCTGCACCACGGTTTCAATGCCACCCTGCCCCGTCTGCACGATCACGGGAATATCGATACCCATTTCGCCGGTGGCCTGAAGGAAACCCAGGCCATCCAGCTCCGGCATCATCAGATCCAGCACGATGACGTTGAACTGCGCGGGGTTTCTCTTGAGGAACTCAAGAGCGATGCGGCCGTTCTCGGCAAGATGCGCCGCATGGCCATACCGCTCGACCGCGTTCTTCAAGAGGCGCCGCTGAACCGGATCATCGTCGACAACAAGAATATGGGCCGTCATGCTCGCTCCAAAATCATGTCCTTGTCCCACAGCGGGACTCTGTATGCAAGGTTGTGTCACGCGGGCTTAAACATCCCGTTTTGAGAAATGCTTGCATTTTACCTGCCGCCCGTGAAAACAAACGGCATCAAGCCAGATGAGAGAGAACAGGGAGCCAGAACGTGACATCCACCACTTTCACCCACCATGAAAAACTCCTCCGACACATGCGTTTCGCAGCAGCAGACGCTGTTTCCTCGATCACGGCCGATGCCGCTCTAGGTAACTTGCCCACCTGGCGGCTGGAAGATCTCTATCCGTCCCGCGATAGCGCAGTATTTGTTAACGATGTTTCGCGTGCGGATGCAATGGCCCTTGCATTCGAAATAAAGTGGAAAGGCAAACTTGCCGATGCTGCGGCCAAGACTGGCACCGAGGGACTGGGGGCTGCAATCGCCGAATATGAAGCGATTGACGACCTTGTGGGCAAGATCGGATCGTTTGCCGGCCTCACCTATTTTTCCGATACGTCCAATCCCGCCAATGGCAAATTTTACGGCGACATCCAGTCGAAACTGACCGATCTCTCCGCGCATCTCCTGTTTTTTTCGCTGGAACTCAATCGAATCGACGATGCCATTCTGGACGCCTGCCTTACCCATGATCCGAAGGCTGCCCATTACGCGCCCTGGCTGCTCGATCTTCGCAAGGACAAGCCGTTCCAGCTGGACGACCGGCTGGAGCAGCTGTTTCTGGAAAAATCCATGACCAGTGCTGCCGCCTTCAACCGCCTCTTCGATGAGACGATGGCGGAACTGCGCTTCGAGATCGACGGCGAGATGCTGCCGCTGGAGCGCACGCTGAACCTCCTGCAGGAACCGGACCGGGAAAGCCGCGCCAAGGCAGCGAGCGCCCTTTCCAAAACTTTTGGGGAAAACCTGCGCGTCTTCACGCTCATCACCAATACGCTCGCCAAGGACAAGGAAATTGCCGACCGCTGGCGCGGCTTTGAAGACATTGCCGATTCGCGCCATCTGTCGAACCGGGTTGAGCGCGAGGTGGTCGATGCGCTGGCCGCGGCCGTCAAGGAGGCCTATCCGCGCCTTTCGCATCGTTATTATGCCATGAAGGCCAAATGGCTCGGCATGGAGCAGATGAATTTCTGGGATCGCAACGCGCCGCTGCCGGAAACGCCGAAGGCGCTGATCCCTTGGAGCGATGCGCAGGAGATGGTGCTTTCCGCCTACGGCCAGTTCTCGCCCGACATGGCCGGCATTGCCCGCCGTTTCTTCGATGAGCAGTGGATTGATGCGCCGGCCCGTCCCGGCAAGGCACCCGGCGCCTTTGCCCATCCTGTTGTGCCATCCGCCCATCCTTATGTGCTCGTCAACTATCTCGGCAAGCCGCGCGATGTGATGACGCTTGCCCACGAGCTTGGCCATGGCGTGCATCAGGTTCTGGCCGGCGGACAGGGCGCGCTGATGTGCCAGACGCCACTGACGCTTGCGGAAACGGCGTCGGTGTTCGGGGAAATGCTGACCTTCCGCGCGTTGCTCAAGAACACGACAGACCCGCGCGAGCGCAAGGCAATGCTTGCCCAGAAGGTGGAGGACATGATCAACACGGTCGTGCGCCAGAT
>JAIXTO010000192.1 GCA_027483885.1 Rhizobiaceae bacterium | reverse complement strand
TCTCTTGACTCGCCACACACCTTAACAGGCCCCTGCTTGTGCGCTGCACTCACTAGGCTCCTCCGGCAAGTCATTGTTTTTACGTCAAAATTTATGTCATTGCGGTGACATAATCAAAGGCGCCCGGTTAACCATATCAGGAGCCTGAAGCTTGAATCCGAAAAGCCCGGCCAAAAGACCGGGCTATCGATTAACGAAAAATTAGTGAGCCGGATTAAGCCGACAGGGCCTTTACGCGGCTGGCCAGGCGGGACACTTTGCGCGATGCCGTGTTGGCATGGACAACGCCCTTGGTGGCGGCGCGCATCAGTTCCGGCTGGGCGGCCTTCAGGGCTGCCTGGGCCAGTGCCTGGTCGCCCGAAGCGATGGCTTCTTCGACCTTGCGGATGAAGCCGCGAACGCGCGAACGGCGTGCCTTGTTGACTGCAGTGCGGCGTGCGATCTTGCGGGTCGCCTTTTTCGCCGAAGTTGTATTGGCCATTTCTGCCTCTCTTCGAATTCGAACAAAAACTCCGCCGTCGCCGCGCCTGGTCCTGCGACCTGTCTTCCAGCAATTCGGGAGCAATGGAGGAAGCCGTCAATGGCTTTCCCAACTGTGGGCGGCGATATAACTGGAATATGAAGGCCCGTCAACGCGCAATTTGCGCCCGCGACATGAACCTTTGCCCGTAAGCTGCTGATCGCCGATTCATTTCTGGCAAAGGGCACAGAAGAACGACGACCGCCCGGACTGCACGATGCGCGAGATGGTGCCGCAGCACCCGTCACGCCGGCAGGCCTCGCCCTCCCGGTCATAAACTGAAAAGCTGTGCTGGAAATAACCGAGCGAACCATCCGTCTGGATATGGTCGCGCAACGAGGAGCCGCCAGCCGCAATCGCATCGGCAATCACTGCGCGGATGGAATCCGTCAGCAAAATCAGCGATGCCGATGGCTTGCCCGCCTTCGTCACCAGCGTTCCGGCCTTGCGCTGAGGCGAAAGCCCTGCCCGCCACAGCGCCTCGCAGACATAGATGTTGCCAAGCCCCGCAATCACCGTCTGGTCGAGCAGAACCGCCTTCAGCGGGGCGGCGCGCCCTTCAAAACGGGCAGCAAGGGAGGCAGCCTCCAGCGTGTTGCCGGTGGGTTCGGGTCCAAGCCCGGCAAAGGCCGGATAAAGATCGAGATCGGCCCGCGGCCACAGGTGCATGAAGCCGAATCGGCGCGGGTCGTTATAGATGACGCGGACGCCGAGGCCATCACGCTCCAGATGGAAAAGCACGTGGTCGTGTTTCTCGTCTTTGGAGCGGGCATGGTGAAACTGTCCCGGCATCTCCTCAAGCCGTCCCTCCTCGATGCGAAAGGAGCCGGACATGCCCAGATGCGCGATGATCGTCATGCCATCGTCGAGATCGATCAGCAGATATTTTGCCCGCCGGCCAAGGCCTGCAATACGCCGCCCCGCCACCCGCTCGGCAAACGCTTCCGGGAAGGGAAAGCGCAGATCGGCGCGGCGCGTCTCCAGCCGACCGATCACGGCACCCTCCATGCTGGGGGCAAGGCCGCGTCTGACGGTTTCCACCTCTGGCAATTCAGGCATGGGCTCCCTAACTTCCTGTTTCCAACAGTGTGCTGCGTGCTCTATAGACCAGCGCCACAGTGTCGCAAGCACGCCAAGAGATAGTATCGCCCCGCCGACTTCGCTATGGTCGGCGAAAATCGACAGGATGGAGCATTCCCATGGCCGAAAGCCGAACCTCTGCCAATGGCGGCATGGAAACGTCCTATGGCTTCCGCGACGTAGGCGAAGGCGAAAAGCAGGCCCTCGTCAACGATGTCTTCCACAAGGTGGCAAAACGCTACGACATCATGAACGACGTGATGTCGGCGGGCCTGCACCGGGTGTGGAAGGATGCGCTGATCGCCGCTCTCAACCCGCGCAAAGACCCGTCCTACAGCGTGCTGGATGTGGCCGGCGGCACCGGCGACATTGCCTTTCGCATCGTGGAGGCCTCTGGCCGCCAGGCGCAGGCCACCGTGCTCGATATCAACGGATCGATGCTGGCCGTCGGCGCCGAACGGGCAGCCAAGCGCAAGCTTTCCGACAATCTCACCTTCGTCGAAGCCAATGCCGAGGAACTGCCTTTCGAGACCGGCACGTTCGACGCCTATACGATCGCCTTCGGCATCCGCAACGTGCCGCGCATCGATGTAGCGCTGTCGGAAGCTTTTCGTGTCTTGAAGCGCGGCGGGCGCCTGCTGGTACTGGAATTTTCCGAGGTGGACATGCCGCTCCTCGACCGGATCTATGACGAATGGTCGTTCAAGGCCATTCCGCGCTTCGGCAAGATGATCACCGGCGATGCCGAACCCTACCAGTATCTGGTCGAATCCATCCGCAAATTCCCCAACCAGGAGGATTTTGCCAAGATGATCCGCACCGCCGGTTTTTCGCGCGTCACCTACACCAATTACACCGGCGGCATCGCGGCCCTTCATTCCGGCTGGAAGCTTTGAGCGGTATGGCACAGATTTGGCAGAACGCTGAGGCCAAGGCATGAGTACGCTTGGCGCCTATTTTCGCCTGACCCGCGTCGGCTGGGTTCTGGTGCGCGAAGGCGTGGTGGCAGCGCTTCCCACAGAAGGCCTGCCGCCCATCGTCGGGCTTGCCAAATCCGTCGCACAGCTTTTCACCCGCCCGACCTCGATCCAGGAAAGCCGCAGCGTGCGGCTGACGCGCGCCGTCGACCGGCTGGGGCCGTCCTATGTGAAGATCGGCCAGTTTCTGGCGACACGGCCGGATGTGGTCGGCGTCGATTGGGCACTTGACCTCTCCATGCTGCAGGACCGCATGGCCTTTTTCCCGACGGAAAAGGCAAAGGCTGCCATCGAGACCTCACTTGGCCGCACGATGGACGATCTTTACGTCCGCTTCGATGAGCCTCTGGCCGCCGCCTCCATCGCGCAGGTTCATCAGGCCCGCGTGCGCTATCCCGACGGTGAGCGCAATGTGGCGGTCAAAGTGGTGCGCCCCGGCGTTCGCCAGCGTTTTGCCCACGATATCGAAAGCATGTACCTCATCGCGCGCATGCAGGAACGCCTGATGGCGTCGTCGCGGCGCCTGCGCCCCGTCGAGGTGACGCGCACGCTGGAACAGACCACCAAGCTTGAAATGGATCTGCGCCTTGAGGCTGCAGCCCTTTCGGAAATCGGTGAAAACACCAAGGACGACCCCGGCTTTCGCGTGCCAAAGGTCGATTGGGAACGCACCGGTCGCGACGTCATCACCATGGAGTGGATCGACGGCGTCAAGATGTCTGACATCGAGGGCCTGCGCGCTGCCGGCCACGATCTCGAAAAACTGGCCGAAACGCTCATCCAGTCGTTCCTGCGCCACACGCTGCGCGACGGCTTTTTCCACGCCGACATGCATCCGGGTAATCTCTTCGTCGATCCCGATGGCATGATCGTTGCCGTCGACATGGGCATTGTCGGACGGCTTGGCAAAAAGGAACGCCGGTTCCTCGCTGAAATCCTCTATGGCTTCATCACGCGCGATTACCTGCGCGTCGCAGAAGTGCATTTCGAGGCGGGTTACGTGCCCTCCCACCATGACGTCGCAAGTTTTGCCCAGGCCATCCGCGCCATCGGCGAGCCGATCCACGGCCAGCCGGCCGAAACCATTTCCATGGCCCGCCTGCTGGCCCTTCTTTTCGAGGTCACCGACCTCTTCGAGATGCAGACCCGGCCGGAACTCATCATGCTGCAAAAAACCATGGTGGTGGTCGAAGGCGTGTCGCGCATGCTTGATCCGCGCTTCAACATGTGGAAGGCGGCAGAACCTGTCGTCGGCAGCTGGATCCGCGATAATCTCGGCCCGAAACGCATCGCGACCGACCTGCGCGACGGCCTGAAGGCCGCAATGAAACTGGCCGAAGCCGCGCCTGAAATCGCCGCCAAGACAGAAAAATTCCACCAGCAGCTTTTGCACATGACCGAACACGGCGTTCGCTTCGACGACGCCACGGCGGAAGCCATCGGCAAGTCGGAAGCCAAACACAACCGCGGCGGCCGCGCCGCCCTTTGGGTGATTGCCGCAACGCTCGTTTATATCGCCATTCAGCTGAGCTGAGGCAGCCTCGCGCAAAACGCGAACCGGGCCTTCATTTTGCCCGCTTCTTCATGGTTTGTTAAGAAAACATTCCTCGGAGAAAATCATCCATGGCGCTTGGCGCTTCGCACCGGCTGCATGACGGGGTTGCCGCCGTCGAAACCATGACGCGATTTGCGCTGGCCGTGTTGGCGCTCGCCTCCGGTGTCTATACCTATCTCGGCGTGCGCAGCATTCTCGATGGTTCGCCAACCGCCGTTTTCTTTGCCGCCATCATCTATTCCGGCTCCGTCTCGGTCGCCATCTATGCCTTCTGGTCCTATATGGCCAGGTTTTTCCCGCATGTGACGGGTCCTGCCGCGCGCGGCGCCATGCTCGGCGTCATGGCGCTCGGTTGTGCCATGATCATTGCCATGTCGAGCTGGCTGAACGCGGCAGCGCTTGCAGGTTCCGCCGCGCTTGAACAGCATCTGGCCGAAACCGTCGAAGGATATACGGGAGATCTCGACCGGGCGCACCAGAATGCGCTCGCCGCCCAGAGCCTGCTGCCCGATATCCAGCGCGCCACGGAGCGTTTTGCCCAGCTTGCCGATTCCGAACGCCAGTCCGGCGCGCTCACCGGCACGACAGGGGCCGGCAGCGTCGTGCAGCTGCTGTCGCAGATGTCGGCGCAGTTGAAGGAGCTTGGCACAGGCATCGTTGCCTCGCGCGAGCAGGTGGCCAATCTCTTCGAACAAGGCCAGAAGCGGCTGGAAACCATGCGCACGCTGGTCTCTGCCCCCGGTGCCGTCGCCCCGCGCGCCGACCAGTTTTCGTCAGAAGTGGTGGCGCTGACGGGCGTTATCACCTCGCTCAACCAGACCTCGATTGCACCGTCCATTCGCCGCGCGGCAGATGATCTGTCGCTCGGCTTCATCGCCCCCGTTGCCGATGGTCAGGCAGCCGATCTCGCCAGCCGCCAGGACCAGGTGATGGAAACCATCCGCGCCTCGGTCACCGCGCAGTCAAAAGTCCTGTCTCAGGCCGCCGATGAGATTCTGGCCCGCCCGCCGGTGGCCGAGCGGCGTTTCGTGCCGCTGTCCTCGGCCGAGGCCGTGCTGCGGTATGCCTCCGACTTCATTCCCGCATGGGCGGGCGCCATCTCCATCGATCTCCTGCCGGCCGTCCTCGTCTTCATTCTGGCAACCGTGCATGGCGCGATCCGCCGGCAGGAGGAAAAACTGCCTTTCTCGCACCGCATCACGGCGGCCGAGCTTCTGGAGGCGCTTCAGGTGCAAAAGGCGCTTGCCGCCCATGGCATCGATGTCGAGGAAGCGCTTGCCCGCGCGGACCGCCGCAATAGCCATCGGGAGACAGAGGCGATGGAGCAGGCAGAGGTCGAAGACGCAGATGCTCCGGAAGAGGCGGCGGCGGCCGAAAATCCTGTACATGACAAGATCACCAGCCTCGACCGCAATACGCTTGCCCGCAAGGGCCCGCCTGCAGGCGGCCTGTCGGCATGAGGCCGGGACAGGCCTTTTCCGGCGCATGGCGCGCCCTTGCCCGCGCCGATGACGGCGTGCTGATGCGCGGTGCCTTCTACGGCCTGCTGGCAACTGCCGCGATCTTCCTTGTCGTCGATATCCGCGAGTTTGCCAAGGAAACAGCCGCAGCGGGGGAGGAATACGGCCCCGGCTACGATCCGACGACCGATCAACCGGTGCTGCCGCCGGCCCTCACCGATGGCAAGCCGCAGGACGCCCCGGTGGCGCCGAAAACCGACGCGGCGGCGCTGCGCCAGCCGATCCGCTTCGAACTGGCCGCAGGCGGCGTCCTGGAGGCGCGCGGCACCATCGATCCGGGCGCGGCTGCCCGCTTCAGAAAAGAAATCGAGGCGCGCGGCGAATATGTGAAGGTCGTGTCGCTGGATTCCCCGGGCGGCGCTGTGGACGATGCTCTCGCCATATCCGTGCTCATCCGCGAAAAGAAGCTGACGACGCGCGTCGCAACAGGCGCGCTCTGCGCCTCCTCCTGCCCGCTGGTCATGGCTGGCGGCACGGTGCGGCAGGCGGAAAAGGACGCCGTGATCGGCGTCCATCAGGTGTTTAATGGCGGCACCACGCGACCAACCGCCGAAGAGGCCATGGCCGGCGCGCAGGCCACCACGGCGCGCGTTGCCCGCCATCTGGATGCCATGGGCATCGGCGCGGGCCTCTGGTTCCACGCACTGGAAACCCCGCCGGACCGGCTTTATTACCTCTCGCCGGCGGAGTTGAAGGAGTTCAAGCTGGTGACAGAGCCCCCGCCGGCCGTGGCGCGCAAGAAGTGATCGTCAGCCTTTGACCGCGCGATCGGAGAAGATGATCCGGTTGCTGAACGGGTCCGTCACCATCATGTCGAGCCCCCATTGCATCTGCTCCAGGCTTGGACGCGTGAAGCGGCACCCCTTTTCCGTCAGTTCGCGGTGGAAGGCGTTCACGCCCGAGACCGGCACATAAACCTTGGCGCCCGGCGAGGCATCGCCGGCATGTTCGCTGAGGTGCAGGATGAGCGCGCCACGCGACACCTGCATATAGACCGGGAAACCGGGACCGTGGCGATACTCCCAATCCAGCCGGAAGCCGAGAAAGTCGCGGTAGAATTCCAGCGCCATGTCGATGGCAAAGATCCGGATCACCGGAATGCCCGGCTGAAGCAGCACCGGCTCCGGTTTTGCCTCGCCCGCCTCGGCGATCCTGGCGGCCAGAATGTTCCAGTCATCATAGCCGAACTGGCTGGCCACCAGTTCCAGCGCCCTTGAATGGCTGATGGAAATTTTTTGTTCTTCAAGCCCTGCCCGAAGGGCCTTGGCCATGGCCTTTGCATCGCGAAAATCGCGCATATCGTCATCTCCGTTGACGAACGGCACCATCAGGGCCCGCATTGCTGATCCGTTCGTCGCTGAAAATGAACGCATGCTCGATGCGCGGGGCGACACAGTTTCAAGACGCGTTCACCGGGCGCTTTTTAAAGCGCTGCGGGCGGCAGGCCGCGTCCGGGCCTTCCGTTCTTCTAGCGCGACATCGGGGCTGTTGCAACGCGCTTGCGCCGCAACCTTCTGAAGCGTCAGGGACGAAACAGCGCTTGCAGTTTCCCATCTTTTCGGTTCAACTGCGCGTCATCACCAAAGAATTTGAGGCTTCAACAAAGAAGCCCGGGAACAGCTGAAACCAACCGGAGCCTGTGAAGATCATGCGCCTTGCCCGCTACGTCCTGCCCTTGGCCCTTGCCGC
>JAIXTO010000069.1 GCA_027483885.1 Rhizobiaceae bacterium | reverse complement strand
GTTGCCATACTTCTGCTTGATCGGCCACAGCAGCCGGCGGGCCTTATCAAGGTTGGCGTTATCGGGGAAGCTGTTGAGCGGTGCAAAACGCTGCGTGCCCGAGGTGGAGCCCCCGCGACCATCGCCCGTGCGATAGGTGCCGGCGCTGTGCCAGGCCATGCGGATGAAGAACGGACCATAATGACCATAATCTGCCGGCCACCAATCCTGGCTGTCGGTCATCAGGGCGTAGAGGTCCTGCTTCAGGGCGGCAAGATCCAGCGCCTTGAACGTGTCTGCATAGTTGAATGCCGGGCCCATAGGGTTCGACAGGGCGGTGTTCTGGTGCAGCATCTTCAGGTTCAGCTGGTTCGGCCACCAGTCGCGGTTGCTGCGCATGCTCTGGCTGGTCGCGCCATGCGCGACGGGACATTTGCCGCCGGTGCCTGTCTTGGTAACGTCCATTTTCCATCCCTCCGAGAGTGGTTGTTCTGGTCTGCGTGATGATCGATGCCCTTTGCGACACCTTTAAGAAGGCAGAGCAAAGGGGGCCGTCCCGACCACTTCATCATCTTCATCGACAACCTTACCAAGGCGGATCGATTAATGTAATTAGGAATAAATGATACTTTCGATAGGATAAGGTTATGATCAGCCCGACCCTCAGACAGCTCCGGTATTTCGAGGCGCTGGCCCGCTTCGGCCATTTCGGCCGCGCAGCGGAAGCCTGTGCCATCTCGCAGCCCGCCCTTTCGGTGCAGGTGAAGGAACTGGAGGAAATGCTGGGGGTGCCGCTTCTGGAGCGTACAGCCCGCCAGATCCGGCTCACCAGCTTTGGCGAGGATTTTGTGCTGAGGGTGCGCGACATCCTTCAGGCGGTGGATGAGCTGGGGGATCTCGCCCGCGCCTCAAAAAGCCAGCTGGCCGGGCGGCTTCGCATCGGCATCATCCCGACGATTGCGCCCTACCTGCTGCCGGCGATGATTTCCCGCCTGACGCGCGACAATGCCGGTCTCGATATTCACCTTCGCGAAACCGTCACGCCAAAGCTTCTCCAAGAACTGTCGGAAGGACGGCTGGATACGGCCATCGTGGCGCTGCCGGTGTCGGAACCGTCGCTTGCGGAAGTGGCGCTGTTCGAGGAAAACTTTCTGCTGGTGCGCCCGGCCGAAGATGCCGGGAAACCGGTGCCGAACCGCGAAAAACTGCGCGAGATGCGGCTTCTCCTACTGGAGGAGGGGCATTGCTTTCGCGAGCAGGCGCTCTCCTTCTGCAATGTCGGCGCCGGATCGCAAAAGCCGCGTGAGCTTCTGGACGGCAGTTCGCTGTCCACACTGGTGCAGATGGTCGGCGCCGGTATCGGCGTGACGCTGATCCCGGAAATTGCCGTGTCGGTCGAAACCCGCTCGGCCTCGGTCTCCATCGCGCGTTTTGAAGATCCGCAGCCGTCACGCACCATCGGCATGGTGTGGCGAAAAACCAGCCCCATCGCCCGTCAGCTGATGCAGGTGGCGGATATGGTGCGGGCCTGCGCCGCCACCTTGCGGGATAAGGATGCGCCAGTGCCGGGCGAACCGGCCTGACATGCCTCCTCCGGTTCGGACTGAACCGGCGGCGTCAGACAGCTTAGCGTGCGGGGCAAACAAGCGGCCATCCGATTGAGCGGGGATGATCCTCCTCCTTTATACGCCGGCCTTCGTTTCGGACTGGAACCACGCCAACGCCCCTTTGTGCGCAGCGTGATCTCTTTCGGCCGGGCCACCAGGCGCTGGCGCTGCTGCGCTCATCCGGGTTTGCGATCACGACCAATGCGGGGCGCGAGGTCTAATTCGTGACGCGCAGGGAACGCCATTAAGCGGTGGAGCCGGCGCCCTTCCTGGGCGACGGAAGGAGGCGATAAAACCGGCTGTGCGGCCGGGTGCGCGAAAAATCACGCGGGGTCTGCTGCGGGCGCCTTGATCTTCGGCAGATCTCAATCGGCCATGCGGCCAAGCTCGGGAAACTTCTGGCGCGCGTCCTCGATCGACGGGCAGATCGTGTCGCTGGCGTCGAGCGAGACGGAAATGCTGTCGTCCACGTCGAGCGTGCCGTCAAAGATCACCGGAAGGCGCGCGCCACCTTGGCGAACCAAGGTCGCATCATGCTCGAAGCCCTGCTTCAACAGCCAGTCGCGTGGCGCCATGACGGAAATTTTCACCCGCACGGCCTCGTCATGCTCGCGCGTGGCCGTCAGCTTGTAGCCGACATTCGACTGGCCGCCGCCAACCTCGAGCGTTCCGTTGCTGGCAGCTTCCTGGAGGTGTTCGGTCATCTGGCATTCTCCGTTTCGATGAAAGGATCTGCAGCTTAAACCGAAGCGTCGTCGTCTTTGTTCCGCAGGCGCAGCCGTTCTTCGTCGCGAAAGCCGCGCGGCGTCTGCCCGGTGCACCGGCGAAAGCAGCGGGAAAAATAGGCGGGGTCGGAAAAACCCAGGTTTTCGGCGATATGCTGGATGCTGTGGCCGGTAAAGACCAGCGCACGCCTGGCCTCCTCGATCGAGCGTTCCATCACAAGGTCATGCGCCGTCTTGCCCGTGACCTGGCGCACCGCACGGTTGAGATGGGTCGGGGAAAGGCCGAGCATGCGTGCATAGGCTTCCACCGTCAGCTGCTCGCGGTGATGGCGAAGGATGAGGTCCTTCAGCGCCCGCACGCGCAGGACAGACAGATCCGGCACCGTGCCATGGGGGGAGGGCATGATCAGCCGGCCGAGCAGCAGCACCACCGTTGCGACATGCGCCTCCAGAAGTTCATCACGCGCCGGTCGCTGCGCCTCGTATTCGGCGGCGATGCGAAAGAAGGTGGCTTCCAGATAGGCCGTGTCGGAGTTGTCAGGCGAAAGCGCAATCACCATGGCATCCGACAGCGGCGTCTGCGGACCGCCGAGATCGCCCCCCATCCGCTCCGGCACCAGCGTCAGCACAAGGCCGTCGATGTCAGGCGAGAAGCGGAAGCCATGCACCGGCCCCGGCGGCACCGCAATCACGCAAGGCGGGCGCAGGACAACGGTACCCGAAGGCAGTAGGGCATCGCCGGAGCCGCTTCGAATGTACAGAAACTGCAGAAAGCTCTCATGCCGGTGCAGGCCGATTTCGAAGCGGTATCCGCTGCTGCGCGAGACGATCGTTTCGCAATGCACCCAAAATTCCCTGTCATCGGCGGGTTGTTCGCCATACAGTTTGTAAGTCGGTATCGTAGACACGGCATGCACCTCCTCGAGCATGTGCGTTTTGTCCCAGAACTGGCCTGGAATGTCCATTGTTTGACGCCCCTGTGGCGGGCAATTCTCCTAACAAATGTAAATTCGGGAGGATTTGAAATGCGCACACAGGTACTGATCATCGGCTCCGGTCCGTCCGGCCTTCTGCTGGGCCAGCTTCTCACCAAGGCCGGCATCGACAACATCATCGTCGACCGCGTGGGCAAGGATTACATTCTGGGTCGCGTGCGCGCCGGCGTGCTGGAATGGGGCACGGTCGGGCTGCTGGACGAGGCGGGTGCGGGCAAGCGCATGCATGCCGAAGGCCTGCCACATGACGGTTATTCGCTGGCTTTCGACGGGCGCGATCATCGCATCGATCTCTTCGGCCTCACCGGCAAGAAGGTCATGGTCTACGGCCAGACCGAGGTGACGCGCGATCTCATGGAGGCGCGCGAAGGCTCGGGCGCCATGACCATTTATGACGCCCAGAACGTCGAACCGCACGGCTTTGACGGCAGCGCCCCCTACGTGACCTTCGACAAGAACGGCGTCAAGCAGCGGATCGACTGCGATTTCATCGCGGGTTGCGACGGTTTTCATGGCGTCAGCCGCAAATCGGTGCCGGAAAAGGCCATCCAGAATTTCGAGAAAGTTTATCCCTTCGGCTGGCTCGGCGTCCTCGCCGATATTCCACCGGTCAGCCACGAGCTGATCTATGCCAACCATCCGCGCGGCTTTGCGCTGTGTTCCATGCGCTCGGAAACCCGCAGCCGGTATTATGTGCAATGTGACCTCGACGACAAGGTCGAGAACTGGTCGGACGAGCGCTTCTTCGACGAGTTGCGCCGGCGCCTGCCGGCCGAACATGCCGAAGCGATGGTGACGGGTCCGTCGTTTGAAAAGTCCATCGCGCCGCTGCGGTCCTTCGTTGCTGAGCCGATGCGCTTCGGGCGGATGTTCCTCGTTGGCGATGCCGCCCACATCGTGCCTCCGACCGGCGCCAAAGGCCTCAACCTTGCCGCGAGCGACGTGTTCTACCTGTTCGAAGGCTTGCGCGAGCATTATGGCGAAAAATCCAATGCCGGTATCGATGTTTATTCCGAACGAGCGCTGAAGCGGGTGTGGAAATCGGTACGCTTCTCCTGGTCGATGACCACGCTGATGCATCGTTTTCCCGACACCGGCGAATTCGGCCAGAAGATCCAGGAGGCGGAACTGGATTATCTCACCCATTCGACGGCTGCCTCCACCGCCATGGCCGAAAATTACGTCGGCCTTCCCTACTGACGAGCGGGATTTGAAGCGACTGCCGGAGGATCGTGCAAGAATTCCGGCAGATCGAACAAACCGATTCAGACGCCCCCGCGTTATGAACAGGAACGGCTCCCGTCTGCGGAGCCGTTTCCAGTTTGAAGTCTGTCGCTCCCTGATCAGTCTACTGGTCCATCCCATTGAAAGGTTATCATCATGGCTATTGCACGAGGCTATGCGGCAACCGATGCGTCCAAGCCGCTCGAACCGTTCACTTTTGAGCGCCGCGAGCCGCGCGAGGACGATGTTGTCATTTCCATTAAATATTGCGGTGTCTGCCACTCGGATATCCACCAGGCCCGCAACGAATGGGGCGGTTCGATCTATCCGATGGTACCCGGTCATGAAGTGGCCGGCATTGTCACGGCCGTCGGCCCCAATGTGACGAAATTCAAGGTTGGCGATCATGTCGGCGTCGGCTGCTTCGTGGATTCCTGCGTTCATTGCGCAAGCCGCGACCTTGACACCGAACAGTATCAGCCGGGCCTCGTCGGCACCTACAATGCCTATGAAGCCGATGGCACCACGCCGACCTATGGCGGTTATTCCGACAGCATGGTGGTGAAGGAAGGTTATGTCCTTTCCATCCCGGAAAACCTGCCGCTTGACCGCGCAGCCCCGCTGCTCTGCGCCGGCATCACGCTTTATTCGCCGCTCGCGCACTGGAAGGCCGGTCCCGGCAAGAAGGTCGCCGTCATCGGCATGGGCGGCCTTGGCCATATGGGCGTCAAGATCGGCGCAGCCATGGGTGCTGATGTGACCGTGCTTTCGCAGAGCCTGTCGAAAAAGGACGATGGCCTCGCCTTCGGCGCCACCGCCTATTACGCAACGTCGGACGCGGAAACGTTCAAGACGCTCGCCGGCTCATTCGATCTTATCCTCTGCACCGTCAGCGCCGAGATCGACTGGAACGCCTATCTGTCGCTCCTGAAGGTTGATGGCACGATGGTTCTGCTCGGCGTTCCGGAAAATCCGGTGCCGGTGCATGCCTTCTCGCTGATCGGTGGGCGCCGCACGCTTGCCGGCTCGATGATCGGCTCGATCAAGGAAACGCAGGAGATGCTGGACTTCTGCGGCAAGCACGACATCTTGCCTGAGATCGAACTGATCGACATCAAGGATATCAACGAAGCTTATGAGCGCGTCATCAAGAGCGACGTGCGCTACCGCTTCGTGATCGACATGGCAACGCTGCCGAAGGCCTGAAACACATGATGGACCAACGCTCCGAAGGTTTGAACGCTCCACCTCGTCCCGAAACGGTGGAGGCGGAGCCGGAAGCCCCTTCGGCGGCGTTGATCTCCATCATCGGTCTGGCGGCGGGTTCGCTCGTCGCCAATATATATTACGCGCAGCCGCTGGTGAGCGAGATTGCCGCCGACCTCGGCATCAATGCCGATTTTGCCGGCGCGCTCACCTCCGTCACGCAGATCGGTTACGGCATTGGCCTGTTCTTCCTGGTGTCGCTCGCCGATCTCGTGGAAAACAAACGCCTGGTGCTGATCACGCTCACCATCACCATGCTCGGCCTTGTCGGCATGGGCCTGTCGAGCGCCGTGCTCCCCTTCGTGCTCGCCTCCTTCCTCATCGGCGTCTGCTCCACCGGCGCGCAGGTGCTGATCCCCTTCATCGCCCATCGGGTGCCGATTGCAAAACGCGGCCGCGTCGTCGGCAATGTCATGGCCGCCGTCTTGACCGGCATCATGCTGGCGCGACCGGTTTCGCTGTTTGTGGCGGCAAGTTTTGGCTGGCGCGCGATCTTTTTCGTGTCTGCGGGTCTGATGGCGGTGATCGGGCTTTCGCTTGCCCGCATGATGCCGCGCCAGCAGCCGCAGAGTGGCATGACCTATCCGCAGATCCTGGGATCCATGGGAACGCTCATCCGGGAGACGCCGGTGCTGCGCTGGCGCTCGCTTTATCAGGCCATCGTGTTCTGCGCCTTTAACCTGTTCTGGACGGCCATTCCCTTTGCGCTGTCGGAACATTTTAGCCTTGGCCAGCATCAGATTGGCCTCTTTGCGCTGGCCGGTGCCGGCGGCGCGCTTGCCGCACCGATTGTCGGGCGGCTTGCCGATCGCGGGTTTGGGCGGCTGCTGTCGGTCACGGCCATGGTGGGGCTTGCGGTGTTTTTTGCAGCAAGCGGTTATGCGGTGGCCGCTGGTGCGCTTGTTCTTCTCGGCCTCTGCGCTGTCCTCATCGATGCGGGCGTGCAGGCAAACCAGATCGTCAGCCAGCGCATCATCTTTGCCATCGCGCCGGAAAAACGCGGCCGTCTCAACGCTATCTACATGACCTCCGCCTTCATCGGCGGCGCCATCGGCTCGACGCTCGGCACGCTCACCTATCACTATGGCGGCTGGACCGGCACCGCCGCCTTCGGCAGCCTGCTCGGCATTTTGGGCGTGGTGCTGTTCATGATCGAGCAGGCGGGACACCGGCGCGCGGCAGGCTGAGCGGCGCAAGAGGCGCCGTTTCATTCCCTGATCCCGAGGGCGCGCTTGATTTCGGTCAAGGCGCGGCCATGATCGGCCACTAGGTTTGGCACCGGGAGGACTTTTGATGAAACGCCAGGACGCAAGGCCATGCTTGAAGACCGTATCAGACGCCCCTCCCTTATGGACAGGATCGTAAGCCCTGAAGTGGCTGCAAGCCTGATCCGCGATGGCATGATCATCGGCATGAGCGGGTTTACCCGCGCGGGTGATGCGAAAGCCGTGCCGCTTGCCATGGCGGCGCGGGCCAAGACCGATCCGTTTCAGATCACGCTTCTGACCGGCGCCTCGCTCGGCCACGACATTGACCGGATGCTGACGGAAGCCCATGTGCTGGCGCGTCGCATGCCCTTCCAGACGGATGCGACACTGCGCGCGGCCATCAACCGCGGCGAGGTGATGTTCATCGACCAGCACCTGTCGGAAACCGTGGAGCACCTGCGCTCCAACCAGCTGGGACCCATCGATTACGCGATCATCGAGGCCGCCGCGATCCGCGAGGATGGCGGCATCATCCCCTCCACCTCCATCGGCAATTCCGCAAGTTTTGCGATCCTTGCCAAGAAGATCATCATCGAGATCAACCTGTCGCAGTCGCTCGACCTCGAAGGCCTGCACGACATCTACATCCCGACGAAACGTCCGACGCGCGAGGCCATTCCGGTGGTCGCCTGCGATACGCGCGCCGGCTTGCCCTATATCCCTGTTGATCCCGACAAGATCGCCGCCATCGTCATTACCCACGAGCATGACAGCTTTTCCACCATCGAACCGCCGGATGCCGAGACCCAGGCGATTGCCGATCACCTGATTGCCTTCTTCGAGGATGAGGTGAAGCTTGGCCGGCTGGACCTGACGCTCAATCCCTTGCAGGCCGGCATCGGCACGATTGCCAATTCGGTGCTGGCGGGGCTGTCTGACGGGCCGTTCCACCACTTGCGCCTTTACAGCGAAGTGCTGCAGGACAGCACGTTCGATCTTTTCGATGCCGGTAAGCTCTCCTTTGCGTCGGGCTCGTCCATCACGCTGTCATCGGCCTGCAGCGCCCGCGTCTACGGCAATTTCGAGCGCTACAAGGACCGGCTGGTGCTGCGTCCGCAGGAGATCAGCAACCATCCGGAAGTCATCCGCCGCCTTGGCGTCATTGGCATCAACACGGCGCTGGAGGTGGATATCTACGGCAATGTGAACTCCACCCATGTCAACGGCACGCAGATGATGAACGGCATTGGCGGCTCCGGCGATTTTGCCCGCAATGCCTACATCTCCATTTTCGTCACGAAGTCGCTGGCCAAGGGCGGACGGATCTCCTCGGTCGTTCCGATGGTCGCCCATGTCGATCATACCGAACATGACGTCGATATCATCGTGACGGAAAACGGTCTGGCGGACCTGCGCGAACTTGCGCCGCGCGAACGGGCGCAAAAGATCATCGCCCACTGCGTCCATCCCAGTTACCGCGCCGAGCTGCAGGATTATTTCGACCGCGCCGTCGCCCGCGGTGGCCATACGCCGCATCTTCTGGAAGAGGCATTTTCCTGGCACCTGCGCAGCCGTGACAGCGGCGACATGCGGAAGCCCATCGCCCGCGCCGCCGCCGAATAGCAGGCTGTTGCCATCCTCAAATGCCGGGGCGAACGAGACCGCCCCGGCATTTCATGAGAGTTCTTCATCCGATCTGAGGGGTGATGTTCCCGAAAACCTCCCTACATGCTGGAGAGGATCAAAGAGGAGACATCCATGCCTGAGGTGACGCATCATCTGCCGCAAGCCGCCGTTCTGCCGCGCAAATGGTGGCACTCCGCCACCGTCTACCAGATCTATCCGCGCAGCTTTGCTGACAGCAACGGCGATGGCATCGGTGATATCCCCGGTATCATCTCGAAGCTGGATTATCTGGAAAAGCTCGGCATCGACGTCATCTGGCTCTCGCCGATCTTCACGTCACCCATGGATGACAATGGCTACGATATCTCCGACTACCAGGATATCGCGCCGGAATTCGGCACACTCGAGGATTTCGACCGTCTTCTGACGACCGCAAAAGAGCGTGGCATCGGCATCCTGCTCGACCTCGTCGTCAACCACACCTCGGATGAACATGCATGGTTCATCGAGGCCCGAAAATCTCGCGACAATCCGTTTCGCGATTTCTACGTCTGGCGCGATCCGGCAGAGGATGGTGGCGTGCCGAGCCCGCTGCAATCGAATTTTGGCGGCCCGGCCTGGACGCTGGACGAGGCGACGGGCCAGTATTACCTCCACCTGTTTTCCCGCCGCCAGCCGGATCTCAACTGGGAAAACCCGAAGGTGCGGGCAGAAGTCTACCGCATGATGAACTGGTGGCTCGATCGCGGCATTGCCGGTTTTCGCATGGATGTGATCGACCTCATCGGCAAGCAGGTGGATGCCGGCATCACCAGCGATGGCGCGCATCTGCACGACTATCTCCAGGAGATGAACCGGGAAACTTTTGGCCATCGCGATGTTCTGACGGTGGGCGAGACCTGGAGCGTGACGCCAAGCTCTGCGCTTCTTTATTCCGGGCGGGATCGCGGCGAGCTTTCCATGGTCTTCCAGTTCGAACATGTGACGCAGCGCTGGGACGAGACGTTTGGCAAATGGCGCTCCAAACCCTTTGATCTCGTCGGCCTGAAGGCGGCCTTGACCAAATGGCAGCATGCGCTTGCCGCCGATGGCTGGAATTCGCTGTTCTGGGGCAATCACGATCTGCCGCGCGCCGTGTCCCGCTACGGCGACGACCGACACTTTCCGCTTCAATCGGCAAAGACGCTGGCAACCGTGCTGCACCTGATGAAGGGCACGCCCTATATCTACCAGGGCGAGGAAATCGGCATGACGAATGTGCCGTTCGAGCGCATTGCCGAATATCGCGACATCGAGACACTGAACATGTACCGGCTGAACATCGAGGCCGGGCTTTCGGAAGAAAACTTCATCAAGGGCGCCAATGAAAACAGCCGCGACAATGCTCGCACGCCCATGCAGTGGAGCGACGGACCGCAGGCAGGCTTTACCAGCGGCGAGCCGTGGATTGCGGTAAACGGCAATTACCGGCAGATCAACGCTCACGCCGCGCTTGCCGATGAGAACTCCGTTTTCCATCACCACGCAAAGCTGATTGCGCTTCGCAAAAGGCACGACGTCATCGTCTATGGCCGCTACCAGTCCTTCCTCGACCAGCATCCGGACGTCTTCGTTTATACGCGAACGCTGGAAGGCGAGCGGGTGACGGTAATTGCAAGCTTCAGCGGCAAACCGCTTGATCTTGAAGTCCCCACTGAGCTGGAAACCCAGGGCGAGGCGCTCGTCTGGAACTATGGTCCGGTCTCCGAGGTGCGGGGCAGCATGACGCTGCAGCCTTATGAATCCTTTGCGGTGCTGACGCGCGGCTGACCGTTTTGGAGCTTTTGGAGGAGAGGGGGAAGCGCACCGCTGCCCGCTCTTCCGGTTCCAGGCACATGCGTCAGTGGCGGCTTTCGTTGTATGCAATCGGATCAAGTATGATTAATTTTTAATCAAGTTAGAAATAATGATGAATATATAATCACAGTAAAGCAGGTGGTGCATTTGCCGCCACACAAATGATTTCAGATGCTTGGCCGGCATAAAGCGCATGGCATGCCCTTTGCATTGTTCTTTGCGAAGACCCGGACGGGGTTGAAGCAAAAACAAGGGGAGTGCCAATGTCTCGATACGAACTGTCTCGCCGCGCGCTGATCAAGGCTGGCCTTGCCGGTGCTGCTGCAACAACCCTGCCGATGCGCATTGCCAGCGCCGAAGCCGCCGTTACGGTCGGTATCGTTTATGTCGGTCCGCGCGATGATTTCGGCTGGAACCAGGCCCATGCGGTGGCCGCTGCCGCGCTGAAGGGTGTCTCCGGCGTCACCGTCATCGAAGAGGAAAACGTGCCGGAAACGGATGCCGTTTCCAAGTCGATTGAGTCCATGATCAATCTCGATGGCGCAAACCTCATCCTTGCGACGTCCTTTGGTTATTATAATCCCTTCGTCGTCGACATGGCGAAAAAATATCCGGCCGTCGAGTTCCGCCATGCAGCGCCGCTCTGGTCGAAGGACAAGGATCCGAAAAATGCCGGCTCCTATTTCCCCTATCTCAACCAGGCTCATTATGTGAACGGCGTGGCCGCTGGCCTGTCTTCGCCATCAGGCAAGATCGGCTTCGTCGCGGCAAAGCCCATCCCTTCCGTTCTCTCCAACATCAATTCGGTTCTGCTCGGCGCGCGTTCGGTCAATCCGGCGGCCACCGTGCGCGTCATCTTCACCGGCGACTGGTCGCTGCCGGTGCGCGAGGCGGAAGCCACCAACGCGCTGGTTGACGCCGGCTGCGATGTCATCACCTGCCACGTCGATAGCCCGAAAGTTGTGATCGAGACGGCCGAAGCACGTGGTGTCAAGTCGCTCGGCCACAATGCCTCCCAGGCACCGCTTGCGCCAAAAGGCTTCATCACCGGCGCCGAATACAAGTGGGAGACGATCTACAAGTCGTTCGCTGCCGATATCGCTGCCAAGAAGACCCTGCCGAACTTTCTGGTCGGCGGCTACGACAAGGACATGCTGCGCTCAACCGCTTACGGTGCCGGCGCAACGGACGCGGCCAAGAAGGCCGCCGATGCCGCCATTGCCGCGCTGAAGGGCGGCGCGCCGATCTACAAGGGCACGCTGAAGGACAACCAGGGCAAGGTCGTCGTCGACAAGACCTATGACAATTACGACCCCTATCTCGACGGCATGAACTGGCTGCTGGACGGCGTGCAGGGTTCCATTACCTGAGGCATCGTCTGCTGACAGGCGGAATGGCGATTGGACGTGTTTAAGACCCCTCCCCAACCCCTCCCCACAAGGGGGAGGGGCTACAGCAGCCGACACGTATCGGCGCTGATCTTGGCAAGGCGGTGCCGCAGATCTTCTCCCCCCTTGTGGGGGAGATGGCTGGCAAGCCAGAGGGGGCTTTTCCAAAGATGCCATCACCGCCAAAGTCCGGGAGAAGGGCGCCAAGTCGATCCCTTCCTGACGCAGCGCAAACGGGGTCCCCCTGCGGCAGGGTGGCCCGAGCAGGGCCGGCCCTTAAAAGCTGGTTTCACCCATCCTCCGGGCAGCTTTCCGGTGAGAGGAGCGTGCAAGTGGCAGACATGACGGTTCAACCTCTTTCGGTGGCGTTCATGAAGCGCCGACCCAGCGTCGGCACGCTGAAATTCGCCGAATCCATCTTTATCCCGGTTGCAGCGCTGCTGGTGTCTGCGGCGCTGTTTTCGCTGTTTCTTCTCAGCCTCGGAAAATCGCCGGCGCTGTTCTTCCAGTTGATCTGGGTCGGCGGTTTCGGCTCCAGCTTTTCCTTCCAGAACTCGCTGCAACGGGCTGCACCGCTGATCCTCACGGGCCTTGCCTTTGCTATTCCCGCCCGCATTGGGCTCACCATGATTGGCGGCGAGGGCGCGCTGGTGCTGGGCGGGCTTGGGGCGGCAGCGATTGCCATTCCGCTGGTGACAGCCGGCGTGCCGCCCTTCCTCACGCTGCCGCTGATGGCTCTTGCCGCCATGCTCGCCGGCGGCCTCTGGATCGGCCTTGCCGGCTGGCTGCGCTATTATCGCGGCGTCAATGAAACCATTTCGTCGCTGCTTTTGTCCTACATCGCCATTGCCACGATGAATTTCTTCGTGGAAGGCGCGCTGCGCGATCCGGCGTCTGCCAACAAGCCCTCGACCATGCCCATCGGCGATGTCTATCGCATCGGCGCCATTCCGGGCACGCAGGTGCATTGGGGGCTGGCCGCCGGTCTTATCCTCGCCATTGTCCTGCATGTGCTGATGACGCGCACGACGTTTGGTTTTGCCGCCCGCGTCACCGGCGGCAATGCGCGGGCCGCCCTTGCGCAAGGGTTGCCGGTTGGCAAACTCATCGTCCTCTGCTGCGTGCTGGCCGGCGGCTGCGCCGGTCTTGCGGGTTTTTATGAGGTGGCTGCCGTTCACGGTCAGGCCAATGCTTCGCTTGTGGCGGGCTATGGCTTTACCGGCATTCTCGTTGCCTTTCTCGCCCGCCAGGTGCCGCTTGCCGTCATTCCGGTCGCGATCCTGTTTGGCGCGCTGGCGGCTGCCGGCGGTGTCATCCAGCGGCGCATGGGCATGCCGGATGCCACGGTTCTCGTGCTGCAGGGCCTCATCTTCGTGGTGCTCCTTACCAGCGAGACCTTTTACGGCCGCATTCCCTTTTTCCAGCCGAAAAGCGTGGAGGAACGCACATGAGCGAAACCATCAGCGACGGCGCCCTCGTCACCGCCCTCATCGCCATGCTGGGCGGCGCCATCCGCGTCTCCACCCCCTTCATGTTCGTGGCGCTTGGCGAATGCCTGACGGAAAAATCCGGCCGCATCAATCTCGGGCTGGAAGGCAGCCTCGTGCTGGGTGCGATGGTGGCCTATGCCGCCTCCTATCTCACGGGAAACCCGTGGGCGGGCGTGTTTTTTGGCGGTTGCGCTGGCCTTGTGCTCGGGGCGCTGCACGGCTTCATCTGCAAGCTGCCGAAGGTCAACGATATCGCCATCGGCATCGCCTTCATGAGTTTCGGCACCGGTCTCGCGTTCTTTTTCGGCAAACCCTACATCCAGCCGCAGGCACCGCGTCTTGAGGCCATCCATCTCGGCGACTGGACCGGCGATCCGCGCCTTGCCCAGGCGCTGGAGGTGAACCCGCTGTTTTTCGTCGGCGTAGCGCTGGCGCTTCTGATGTGGTGGGCGTTCCGCAACACCCGCTTTGGCCTCATCATCCGCATGACCGGCGATAGCGCCCCGGCGGCAAAGGCCATGGGCGTTTCGGTCGATCTGGTGCGCTTTATCGCAACGGCCATTGGCGGTTTCATGGCCGGCATCGGCGGGGCCTTCCTGTCGCTTTATTATCCGGGCTCCTGGAACCAGGGCCTGTCGTCGGGCCAGGGGCTGATGGCGGTGGCGCTGGTTATTTTTGCCCGCTGGGGGCCGCTGCGCTGCATTCTGGCCGCCCTCCTGTTCGGCGCCGCCGGTGCGCTCGGGCCTTCGCTGCAATCGGTCGGTATTTCGCAAGGCTATTATTTCTTCAACGCTGCCCCTTACATCCTCACGCTCTTCATCATGATTGCGTCCGCCCGTTCCAAGGCTGCCGCGCGTGAGGCGCCGGGCGAACTGTCTATTACCAAGTGAGGCCTTCAGATGAACACGCTCGACGAACGCATCGCCAACGCCCTGGTCCCCGGTGGAAAGACACTGGCCGCCGATCCCTATCCCTGGCCGTTCGATGGTGACTGGGGGCCGCACAACACGGCGCTCATCGTCATCGACATGCAGACCGATTTTTGCGCGCCGGGCGGTTATGTCGACAGCATGGGTTATGACATTTCGCTGACGCGGGCTCCCATCGAACCCATTTCCCGCGTGCTCGCAGCCCTGCGCGCCAAAGGGTATCCGATCATCCACACGCGCGAGGGCCATAAGCCGGATCTTTCGGATCTTCCGGCCAACAAGCGCTGGCGCTCGCAGCGCATCGGCGCCGGCATCGGCGATCAGGGGCCGTGCGGGCGCATTCTGGTGCGTGGCGAACCGGGTTGGGAAATCATTCCTGAGCTTCAGCCGGAACCGGGCGAGGCGATCATCGACAAGCCCGGCAAGGGCTCGTTTCTCGCGACCGATCTGGAACTGGTGCTGCAGACGAAGCGCATCCGCAACATCGTGCTCACAGGCGTCACCACCGATGTCTGCGTCCACACCACCATGCGCGATGCCAATGACCGCGGTTATGAATGCCTGCTGCTGGAGGATTGCTGTGCGGCCACCAAGCGTGAAAATCATCTGGCCGCCATCGACATGATCAAGATGCAGGGCGGCGTGTTTGGCGCGGTGTCGAATTCCTCCGATTTCATCAAGGCGCTTGCCTGATGACAGAGGCCCTGATGCGGGAAGCAAAAGTCCACCGGATCGCCACGGCGTCTCCCGACGATGTGAGCGGGCTTGCCCGAGCCATTGAGACCGGAGAGATCATGGCCGACGGCATCGTCGCGATCCTCGGCAAGACGGAGGGCAATGGCTGCGTCAACGATTTCACCCGCGCCTTTTCCGTGCAGGCGCTGAAGGCGGAACTTTCCCGGCATCTGCCCGCAGAGGCGGTGAACGGAATTGCCTATGTCATGTCCGGGGGTACGGAAGGCGCGCTGTCGCCGCATCTTCTGGTGCTGGAGCGTCGGGAAGGCCAAGCGTCGACTGGCGGCACCTCTTCGCTTGCCATCGGCTCTGCACTCACGGAAAATCTTCGCCCCGAGCATCTTGGCACGCTGAGCCAGGTGGCGATGGTGGCGGATGGTGTGCGCGCGGCAATGGCCGATGCCAGCATTACCGATCCCGCCGACGTGCATTTCGTCCAGATCAAGTGCCCGCTGCTGACGGCCGAGCGCATCAGCCGCGCCACGCGGGAAGGGTTGACCGTCACCACCCGCGATACGCTGAAATCCATGGGCTTTTCGCGCGGCGCCTCGGCGCTGGGCGTGGCCGTGGCGCTGGGGGAACTGTCCATCGATGCCTTCGATGAGGGCCTGATCTGTCGCGACCTATCCCTCTGGTCGTCACGCGCCAGCACCTCTGCCGGTGTCGAACTGGAAAACCACGAGATCGTCGTTCTCGGCATGAGCCGCGACTGGAGCGGTCCGCTTGCGGTGGATCATGCGGTGATGGTGGATGCCATCCATGTCGAGCCTGTCCGCGCTATGCTGGAGCGTCTCGGCATCGGCCGCATGGCGGATTTCGTCGCTCTGCTGGCAAAGGCCGAACCCGGCACATCGGGCACGCTGCGCGGCGACCGCCACACCATGCTTGATGATAGCGATATTTCCGCCACAAGGCATGCCCGCGCCTTCGTGGCCGGTGTTTTGTCCGGCATGGTCGGCACCGCGCAGATCTTTGTGTCTGGTGGCGCCGAACATCAGGGACCGGATGGCGGCGGGCCTGTCGCCGTCATCGCCCGCAGAACCGTTGAGATCCCCGGCCCGAGACATGGAGAGAAAGCATGAGCGCATTGCCTCTCGAATTCCCGTCCGCCCGCAAGGCCCCCTCGCTGTCGGCCACGGGCATGACCAAGACGTTTGGTGCCTTCACGGCTCTTGGCGATGTCTCCATCGATGTGGCGGCGGGCTCCTTCCATGCGCTGCTTGGCGAAAACGGTGCGGGCAAATCGACGCTCGTCAAATGCATCATGGGATTTTATTCCCCCGACAAGGGCAAGGTGCAGCTCGACGGGCAGGAGGTGGTGATCCGTTCGCCGCGCGATGCGCGCGCCCATGGTATCGGCATGGTTTACCAGCATTTTACCCTGGTGCCGTGCCTGACGGCGGCGGAAAATCTGGTAATTTCCCGTGCCGATACGCCCGCCGTCATCAACTGGGCGCGGGAGCGCCGGGCGCTTGATGCCTTCATGGAGACCATGCCGTTCCGGGTGACCCTTGATGCGCAGGTGTCATCGCTTTCTGCCGGTGAAAAGCAGAAGCTGGAAATCCTCAAACTGCTTTATCTCGACCAGCGCTTCATGATCCTCGACGAGCCGACCTCGGTGCTGACGCCGGGCGAGGCCGACGAAATGCTCGGCCTTCTCCACGGCATGTGCGAGCGCGGCGAGATCACCGTGCTGATGATTTCCCACAAGTTCCGCGAGGTGAAGAGTTTCTGCGACCGTTTCTCCGTGCTGCGGCGCGGGCGCCTGACGGGCGAGGGGGATGCAAAGACGGCAAGTGTCGAAGAGATGAGCCGCATGATGATCGGCGATACGCAGGTGCGCGAGCGCGCCACCCGCGCCACTCTTGCCGAGCAGCCGCTGGTGCTGGAGCTTGCCGGTCTTTGCGCCGAAGACGATGCAGGTCTTCCTGCCATTCAGGGGGTGAACCTCAAAATTCGCGGCGGTGAAATCGTCGGCGTGGCCGGCGTGTCCGGCAACGGGCAGAGCGCGCTGGTGGAGACGCTCGCCGGCCAGAGGCCGCTGACCGATGGCGAAATTACCATTCGCGGCGAGGTGTTTACCCCGAAACGCGGCAATTTCGACCGGTTTCGCGTGTTCGGCCTGCCGGAGGAGCCGTTGAAGAACGCCACCGTTCCGCGCATGAGCGTGGCCGAAAACATCGCCTTCCGCTCCTTCGACAAGCCGCCGATTGCAAGCCTTGGTTGGTGGATGTCGAAAGGGCCGATGCGCTCTAAGGCCGAAGAGTTGATTGCCCGCTACCGTGTGAAAACCACATCACCGGATGCGCCGATTGAAACGCTGTCGGGCGGCAATGTGCAGCGCGCGGTTCTGGCGCGCGAACTGTCAGGCGATGTCGATGTGCTGATCGTTGCCAATCCCTGTTTCGGGCTGGATTTCGCCTCCGTCGCCGATATCCGCAGCCAGATTATGGAAGCGCGCAACCGGGGGGCGGCCGTGTTACTGGTCTCGGAGGATCTCGATGAAATCCTCGAACTGGCAGACCGCGTGGCGGTGATGTCCGGCGGGACGATCACCTATGTCGCGCCGACCGAAGCGACGGACCGCAACACGATTGGCCAGCACATGGCCGGACATTGAGGGCAGACATCATGACCATGCCGACGACGATCCCCGTTCCCGCCCGGCCTTACGCCTATCCCTTCATCCCCGGCCGCACCGCGCTTGTCGTCATCGACATGCAGCGCGATTTCATCGAGAAGGGCGGTTTCGGCGATGCGCTCGGCAATGACGTGACGCGGCTGGAAGCCATCATTCCCGTCATATCAAAGCTGCTCGAACTCTTCCGCCGCAAGCGCTGGCCGGTTGTCCATACCCGAGAGGCGCATCTGCCGGATCTTTCCGACTGCCCGCCCTCCAAGATCGCGCGCGGCGATGCGCCGTTGAAGATCGGTGAAGCCGGGTCGATGGGCCGGCTTCTGGTGCGCGGCGAGCCGGGAAACCAGATCGTTGATGCGTTAAAGCCTGTCGCCGGCGAGGTGGTGATCGACAAGCCCGGCAAGGGCATGTTCTTCGGCACCGACATCCAGTCCATCCTCGACAACAAGGGCGTCACGCATCTCCTCTTTACCGGCGTCACCACGGAGGTTTGCGTGCAGACCTCGATGCGCGAGGCCAATGATCGCGGCTATGAATGCCTGCTGGTGGAGGATGCGACGGAAAGCTATTTTGCCGATTTCAAGCAGGCCGCTATTGAAATGATGGTGGCGCAGGGCGGCATCGTCGGCTGGGCGACGCCTTCTGCTGCTCTTGAAACGGCCATCTCGGAGGCTCCTGTCCATGCCTGAGGCACAAACGACACCGCAAGGCCGCTGGGCTGGTCGCAATACCGACAAAGACCTTGTGCGCAACCGCATATGGGCAGCCCTTGAGGAACAGGGCGTGGCCGTCGGTCCCGCCTGGAGCATGATCCCGAATTTCGTTGGCGCCGACCATGCCGCCTATCTTCTGTCGCAGACACCGGAATGGCGGGCGGCGCGCACGGTGAAAACCAATCCGGATGCGCCGCAGATCCCCATTCGCCTTCGTGCGCTCTACGAGGGCAAGACCGTCTATGCGCCGGTGCCGTACCTCACGCGGGACTTCCCCTATCTACGGCTTGATCCGAAAAAACTTGCCGAAAAGGGCATCTCCTTCGAACTTGCCGCCGTCTCCCAAGGTTTTGTCGAGCATGGCGAGCGCATCGGTTTTGAGGACATCGAACCGCTGGATTTCTGCGTCGTGGGCTCGGTTGCCGTCTCGCGGGAGGGCGGGCGCACCGGCAAGGGCGCCGGCTTTGCAGATCTGGAGACAGCGATTTTTCGCGAGATGGGCATCATTGCCGATGACACACCGCTGGTGACGACAGTGCATTCCCTGCAGCTGGTGGATGCGACGGACGTGGTGATCGAAAGCCATGATTCACCGCTTGATCTGGTGGCAACAGAAAGTGAACTGATCGTCACCGGCAATCGCCAGCCCCGCCCACTGGGCGTCGACTGGGACCGCGTGCGCCCCGACCAGTTTGAAAACATTCCGTTTCTCACCGAACTGAAATCACGCATGATGAAAAGCAGGAAGGCCTGACGATGGAGATCAACCATCCCGAAACCCGTGCTGAGGTGGAGGAGATCTTTGCCCTTTACGAAAAAGCCCTTCTGGCCAATGACAACGAAACGCTGCTGTCACTCTTTCTGATGAGCCCCGTGACGGTGCGCTATGGCGTGTCCGAGGTGCAGCACGGATTTGACGAGGTGAAGGGTTTTCGCGCGGTGCAGGCGCCGTTCACGCGCAAGCTGGAGCGCACGGTGATCACCACCTACGGGCGTGATTTCGCCACCGCCTCGACGCTGTTTCACCGCCCTGATTTTAAAGGTGAAGTGGGCCGGCAGATGCAGACCTGGCTGCGCACGCCAGACGGCTGGAAGGTGGCGGCGGCCCATGTCAGCATGATGCCGGAATGAAGCCCGCAGCTTTTGCGCTGCATTTTTGGCGCGAATCCTGCCAAAAGCCTGTGTGGCACAGCCGGGCGGCACGCCGCGGCGTTTGCGGCGCGTGCCGTCAAAGCTCGCATGACGATAAAGACAGGACAGTGAACAGGCCGTGCTAGAAAAGACACCGCGCACATCGAGCGAGGATATTCGCCGCCAGTTGGCCGAGCGGATCATCACAGCCGAGCTTGCGCCGGGAACCGTGCTTGATGAAACCCAGCTGGCGGCCGAGTTTTGTGTATCGCGCACGCCGGTGCGCGAGGCGCTGAAGCTTCTGGCGGCAAGCGGGCTGGTGGACCAGCGGCCGCATACGCGAACCGTCGTGGCGCGGCCTGATGAGGAAAAGCTTGCCGGCATGTTCGAGCTGATGGGCCATCTGGAGGCGCTGTGCGCCGGCCTCAGCGCCCTTCGCATGTCGGCTGGCGAACGCGACCGGCTGGATGTGCTGCATGGCGAAATGGCGATGATCGTGTCTGCCGGCGACCGGGCGGCGTATATTGTCGCCAACGAGCGGTTTCACAGCGCCATCTATCGCGGCAGCCACAATCCCTATCTCGGTGAGATCACCCATTCGACGCGCCAGCGCCTGCAGCCGTTTCGCCGCGCCCAGTTTGCAACGCTTGGCCGCCTGGCCCGTTCGCATGCCGAACATGGACTGATCGTCGAGGCCATCATGCGGGGCAACGAGCGGCAGGCCGAAGACATGATGCGGGGGCATATCACTCAGGTGGAAGATGCCTATCACAAGCTGATCGGCGGCTGATGGCCTTTGCCGCCAAGATCTGGCGTCTTATTTGCGGGCGGCCAGAAACGCCCGCCAGCTGCCATAGTCGCTGACGTCGATGGCCGTTTCGACGGCGGCGGCATCGACCAGACAGCCTTTCACCTCCGTGCCGTCGGCAAGCGCCACGGTGCCGATGGTGCAGGGCTTGGCAAGATTGGCGCACATGGCGCCGAAGGCTGCAGGTTCCAGCGACCACACTTCCGCCTCGACGCCAACCCCTTGCCCGCGCGCCACCGGCAGCAGGCCGGGCCGCGGTGGCACGGTTCCGGGCATGGCGAAAAGCCGGTAATCGGGTCTTGTGCGGGTGGAGCGAAGGAAGCTTGCGCCCATGCCCTTCAGCTCGGCATTGCGCGGCAGGCCGGACAGGAGTGGGCCGATAACCACCAGTTCGATCCGTCCCTCTACCGCACGCGGCGGATTGACGGGACGCGCATGGCTGGCGGCCATCCGCGCCATGGCCGCCAGCAGCCCATCGCTGCCGGCCGGGCCGATGAAGGTCAGGCTGGAGGGCAGATTGTCGGACCGTACGCCGACGGGAACAGTGATCGCGGCCAGATCCAGCAGGTTGACGAAATTGGTGTAGACACCGAGGTTGGAATTGTAGGTGACCGGCTCGCGGGCAATATCCGACATGGTGTAGAAGCGCGGAATGGTCGGCACCGCCAGGCAATCCAGCGTTTCCAGCACCAGTTCCGCATGACGTTTCAGCTCGGCGCGCTGGTAAAAGGCCTCAAAGGCTTCGATGGCGCCCAGATTGCGGGCCTCGTTGATGATGCTGAAGGTCACCGGCAGCAGCGCCGAAGGATGTTCCTCGATGAGGGCCTTGATCGCGACATAACGCTCCGCAAGCCATGGGCCTTCATAGAGCAGGCGGGCTGCCGCATGGAAGGGTTCGAAATCGATCTCCACGATGTCGGCGCCAAGCGCCTCAAGGCTTTCCAGATCCGCCGCATAGGCTCTATCGGACGCCTCATCGCCAAAGAACTGGCGCTGGGCGACGAGCGGCACGCCGATGCGCGGCCGCGGCGGCACCGAGCCGATGGAGGGCTGCGGCAACCGCTTGCTGAACGGGTCCTTCGCATCAAAGCCGGAGCAGACGTTCATCACCTGGAAGGCAAAGTCCACGTCGCGGGCAAAGACTGAGACGGTTTCGAGCGTACGGCAGGCCGGCACCACGCCGGTGGAGGGCAGGAGGCCAAGTGTCGGCTTCAGCCCGACGATGCCGTTCATGCCCGCCGGCACGCGCCCGGCACCGGCCGTATCCGTTCCGAGCGCAAAATCGACGAAACCGCGCGCCACGGCAACCGCCGAGCCCGAGCTTGAGCCGCCGGGAATGAGATCGGCCCGCAAGGCATTCTGGGGAATGCCGAAGGGCGAACGCACGCCGACAAGGCCGGTGGCAAACTGGTCCATGTTCGTCTTGCCGACGAGAATGGCGCCAGCCGCTTCCAGCCGTTCCACCACCGCAGCCGACCGCTGCGCGTCATAGGCAAAGGCCGAACAGCCGGCGGTCGTCTGCATGCCGACCACGTCGATATTATCCTTGACGGCAAACAGCATGCCGTAAAGCGGCTTGGCGCTGAAATCGCTGCCCTCCAGGCTTTCCGCCTCGGCCAGTGCCCGCTCGCGTTTCTTCAGCGAGATGAACACGGACCGGTCGCGCAACGTTTCCGCCGAATCATAGAACTCGACAACAGCGTCCCTTGCGGAAAAATACGACGACCGGACGGCTAAACGCATGGAAATTCCCGTTTAATATCTGGCAAATGCTGATTTGCTGAGGACTCTAGCGGATTCCTAAAACAGTTGCAGTTATTTTAGCGCGTTCCAACTGAATTTTGGCCGCCGATACTTCGACTACACATCACTGTGGCGGGCAAGCGCTGCTGAAAATACCTGTGGGTCGACGTTTCCGCCGGAGCAGACGGCAATCACGCTGTCGCCTTCAATCTCGTCGCGCCTGAAGAGGGCCGCTGCCAGCGCCACCGCGCCGCCCGGCTCCACGACGATCTTCAGCCGGTTATAGGCAAGCACCATGGCCTCCAGCGCCTCTTCGTCGCTGACCACAAGGCCTTGGCCGCAGAGGCGCGCATTGATGGGGAAGGTGATGTTGCCGGGCTGCGGCGTCACGATCGCATCGCAGAGAGAACCGCCGAGACGCGGGTTGCGCTCGATCCGGCCGCTTTTCAGCGAGCGGGCTGTATCGTCAAATCCTTCCGGCTCGGCGGGGCGCACCGTCAGGCCCGGCGCGCGTGCCTCCAGCGCCAGTGCCACGCCGGCGGTCAACCCGCCACCGCCGCAGCAGACGATGACATCCGCTTTCTCGATGCCTTCTGCCCGTGCCTGTTCGGCAATCTCAAGGCCTACCGTCCCCTGGCCGGCAATCACCTCAGGCTCGTCAAAGGGCCGGATCAGCGTCAGCCCGCGCGCCGCGGCAAGGCGGGCGCCGATCTCGTCGCGATCTTCGTTCTCGCGGTCATAGAGCACCACCTCGGCCCCGAAGGCGCGGGTGTTGTCGATCTTCAGCTTCGGCGCATCCGCCGGCATGACGATGACGGAGGAAATGCCGTGCATGCGCGCTGCAAGCGCCACCCCTTGGGCATGATTGCCGGAGGAGAAGGCGATGACGCCGCGCGCGCGAACCTCCGGCTCGAGCGCTGACACGGCAGACCAGGCACCGCGGAACTTGAACGAACCGGTGTGCTGCAGGCATTCAGGCTTCACAAACACCCGGCGCCCGGCGATCGCGTCCAGAAACGGCGAAGAGAGCAGCGGCGTCAGGCGCGCCTGGCCTGCGATGCGTTCTTCCGCTGCTTCGATCATGGAAATAGTCGTCATGCCGGTTCCCGCCTGAGTTCTCGATACTGTGTCGCCCCTTGGGCGAGCGGGCACGACGCTACAGCATCGGCTGGTAAAGCGGAACCGGTTTTTGCACGGCACAATTGCGCAGATTCAAGAGGTTAAGATGCAGGGCCTGGGGAGAGGGGAGAGTGCGCGACGGAATTCGGGAGGAACGCCGAAACGTTCCTCCCGTTGCCGCATCTCCCTGGGAGAAGGGGGATGATCTGAAACTTTATTGATTGCTCACAACGTCAGGCATGGTCGAAAACAAGACCTCAAAACTGCTGGTTGCTCACTGCACGTTCACCTGAAAGTGAAAGTGTGTCACATGGCGCAAAAGGCAACCAGTGCAGGATAAGATTTTTCGACAATGTTATCCTCGGTGCCTGTGTTTTCACGCATCAAGCGTGCGGCGCGCCGAAGATCGACCAGCCGGTTTTTGCCGCCAGCATTTCGAGCGCAATCGATCCGATCAGCGAATTGCCGTTGGCGTTCAGCCCCGGAGACCAGACGGCAACCGAGGCGCGCCCAGGCGCAACCGCCAGAATGCCGCCGCCGACGCCGCTCTTGCCGGGCAGGCCGACATGATAGGCGAAATCACCGGAACCGTCGTAATGGCCGCAGGTCAACATCAGCGCATTGATGCGCCGCGCCCTCTGGCTGGAGACCACCGTGTGGCCAGACAGCGGGTTCTTGCCGTTTGCCGCCAGAAACAGGCCGGCGCGGGCAAGCTGCACGCAGCTCATGGCAAGCGCGCACTGGTGGAAATAGACCCCCAGCACATGATCGACCGGATGGGTGAGCTTGCCGAAGGATTTCATGAAATTGGCGAGCGCGAAGTTGCGAAAACCGGTGGCGGTTTCCGAGCGGGCCACAGCCGGATCGATGGCAATCCCGGCATCGTCGGCCAGATATTGCACGAAACGGACGATTTCGCCGATCGCCTCGCGCGGTGTGTGGCCGGACATCACCAGATCGGAAATGGCAATCGCGCCGGCATTGATGAAGGGATTGCGCGGCTTGCCGTTTTCATGCTCGAGCTGCACGATGGAATTGAAGGCGGAGCCGGAGGGTTCGCGTCCGACGCGGTTCCAGGTGGTTTCGCCGTGTTTGCCGAGCGCAAGCGTCAGCGTGAAAACCTTGGAAATACTCTGGATGGAAAACGGCTCGTCGCAATCGCCGACCTTGGAGACGCGGCCTTCCAGATCGATTACCGCGATGCCGAACTTTTTCGGGTCGACATTGGCAAGCTCGGGAATGTAATCGGCCGCCTTGCCTTCGCCGGTACGCGGGGAAAGGGTGGCGTGGATTTCCTCGATGATGGCCTGAAGGTCGGTCGTCACGGTCGGGCATCTCCCTGCGGCAGATCTTTTTTAAGCCCTTCTTCTATTGTCCATCCGGCTTTGCTTCGCAAGTGCAGCATAGCCGGGTTCGCGAACTACTCCTCAGCGGGGCCGGACAGGTGGCTTGCCGCCGAAGTCTTGACGCGGCCGATGTCGCGCCAGAGGGCGGCGATCATGTCCTCGGACACATCACCCATGAGATCGCGCAGCCAGCCTTCATGGGCCTCTGCCATGGCGGAAAATGTTGTCATTCCGGCCTCTGTCAGCTTTGCAACGGTCACACGCCGGTCGTCTGTCGGGGTTTCGCGGATGACCAGCCCGTCGGCCTCCAGCCGCTCGACAAGGCCGGTAATGTTGCCGTTGGTGACCATGGTGCGCCTTGATAGCTCGCCCAGGCGCAAGCCTTCCTGTTCCCGGTAAAGCTGGGCCATCAGGTCGAACTGGGGAAGCGTCGCGCCAAATTCGGCGCGCAGGCGCTTGCGGATTTCTGTGGAGATGAGCTTGGTGGTGGACAGCATGCGAAGCCACAGCCGCGTTTCCGGTTTGGAGCGGGCATGCGTGGTGATTTCAAGGTCCATGCTGGTTTCATCCGGTTCCGTCATGCGCAGGCGTCCCCTCGGCTCTTCTTTTGCCAAAGCTGTACGAACCGTTATTTGAATTGTCAAAGGATTGGGAGAGCGGGCGCAACGGACGCTTTGCCGGGGGACTGCAAGGATGGCGCGAAAAAGAGAATGAAATTGCCCGGATGGGCGATTTGCCGCAACAGCCTCCCTCGTATCGAAAAGATTTGCGCCTATCTTCAGGGCATCCTGTTTTCAATTTCCTGGAGGAACATCCCTTGTCTCTGCGCATCAACGATATCGCCCCGGATTTTACCGCCGAGACCACGGTCGGGCCGCTCAATTTCCATGAATGGATCGGCAATGGCTGGGCGGTGCTTTTCTCGCATCCGAAGAATTTCACGCCCGTCTGCACGACGGAGCTTGGCGCGATGGCCGGCCTCGAAGGCGAGTTTCGCAAGCGTGGCGTGAAGATCATCGGCATTTCCGTCGATCCCGTCGAAAGCCACGGCAAGTGGAAGGACGATATCCGCACCGCCACCGGTTATGACGTGGAATATCCGCTGATCGGCGACAAGGACCTGAAGGTCGCAAAACTCTATGACATGCTGCCGGCCGGTGCTGGCGATAGCTCGGAAGGCCGCACGCCTGCTGACAACGCCACCGTGCGCTCCGTTTATGTCATCGGCCCGGACAAGAAGATCAAGCTGATCCTCACCTATCCGATGACAACAGGCCGCAACTTCAACGAGATCCTGCGCGCCATCGATTCGATCCAGCTGACGGCCAAGCACCAGGTGGCAACGCCGGCCAACTGGCAGCCGGGCGAAGACGTCATCATCACTGCCGCCGTCTCCAACGAAGATGCGATCACCCGTTTTGGCGCTTTTGATACGGTTCTGCCCTACCTGCGCAAGACCAAGCAGCCGGCTGCTTAAGTTTTTTGATGTAGCGCCGGGGCAAGCAACAGGCTTGCCCCGGCGAATTTTTTTTGGCGTCGTTGCGGGAGCGAGGTTCCCCCTTACTCCGCCGCCATCCGTCTCGCCGGCGCAAAGCGGATGGAACAGGTGCTGCTCTCGCCGCGCTCCACCACAGCCTCCACGTCAAACACATCGCGGATCAACTGAGGCGTCAGCACCTCTGCCGGACGGCCGAGGGCAACGATCCGGCCTGATTTCATCACCGCGATGCGGTCGCAGAACATGGCGGCGTGGTTGAGATCGTGCAGCGCTGCAATGACAGTCAGATCGAGGTGACGCACCAGATCGAGAAGGCCGATCTGGTGGCCGATGTCGAGATGGTTCGTCGGTTCGTCCAGCACCAGAAGCCTTGGCGCCTGGGCAAGCGCGCGGGCAATGTGCAGGCGCTGGCGTTCGCCACCGGAGAGCGTGTGCCACTGGCGCGCGGAAAGATGCGCCATGCCGACATCTTTCAGCGCCGCATCAACGATCGCATCATCGCTTTGCGACCACGGCGACGATAGCCCGAGATAGGGCGTGCGGCCAAGCTCCACCGCCTGGCGCGCCGTCAAGCGCTCGGATGTATCGGCCTGCTGCTCGACCAGCGCCAGACGCCTTGCGAGATCGCGCCGGGCAAGCTTTGCAAGCGGTTCCCCGTCCAGGGTGACCGTGCCGGTGCGGGGCTTGCGCAGCCCGCAGAGCATGGAAATCAGGCTCGTCTTGCCCGATCCGTTCGGTCCGATAATGCCGAAGAATTCGCCGGATGCGACGGTGAAGGAGACATCGCGCACAAGCGTGTTGCCGCCACTGACCAGAGAGAGACTGTCTGCCTCGACCTTCAAAGACTTGCCCTCCGCTGGCTCATGATCAGGGCAAAGGCGGGTGCGCCAAAAAGCGCCGTCACCACGCCGATGGGCAGAACCTGGCCGGTAATGAGAATACGCGACAGAACGTCTGCCGCAATCATGAAGATGGCGCCGACAATGGCGGCGGCCGGCAGAAGAACGCCGTGGCGCACGCCGACCAGCATGCGGGTGGCATGCGGAATGACCAGCCCGACAAAACCGATGGAGCCGACCAGCGACACCATGACGGCCGTCATCATGGCCGTCGTTGCAATGAGGATCACAGTGACGCGGCGCACCGGAATGCCAAGCGAGGCCGCCGATTCCTTGCCGAACGCAAAGGCATCGAGCGCGCGCGCCTGCCCCAGGCAGATGACAAGGCCGACGATTGCCACCGGCAGTGCCAGCGTCACATCCGGCCAGCGCACGCCCGAGAGGTTGCCGAGCAGCCAGAACATGATGCCGCGCGCCTGTTCGGCATTGGCGGCTTTCGTCACGACAAAGGAGGTGAGCGCATGAAAGAGCTGCGAGCCTGCAATACCCGCGAGAATGATGGCCGCCGAGCCGCGCCCGGCACGCATGGCAAGCAGGCTGACCAGCACAAAGGCGATGATGGCTCCGGCAAAGGCGCCGAGCGGCAGGCCGATCATGCCGCCGCCGAACCCGAGGATCGCAACCGACACCGCACCGGTGGACGCGCCTGCGGAAATGCCGAGCACGTAAGGGTCGGCCAGCGGATTGCGCAGCAGCGATTGCAACACGACGCCGGACAGCGATAAAGCTGCCCCGCAGCAGGCGGCCACCACCACACGCGACAACCGATAGCTCCACACAATGCCTTCATCGATGGGATCAAGCGGGTAACCGGTGCCGAAAAGGCGATTGGCCGCAGTTTTCGCCACCACCTCGAACGGAATGGCCGTTTCGCCGATGGCGGCTCCAAACCAGAGCGCGAGAAGAAGGGCAGCAAGGGCCGCACAGGCTGCCCCCACCGCCATGCGCGTGCGGCGGTGCTTCACCGCGAAAGGCCCGCCTTGGCAATCGCATCGGCCAGAACCTCGATGCCATCGATGGTGCGGATGGTCGGGTTCATGGTCTGCGCGTCCATTTCCACCACATGACCTGCCTTCACCGCCGGCATCAGGCTGACAACCGGATCCTTCTGCAGGAAGGCCGTCTTGACGGCGATGTCATCGGCTGGATAACGGCGCCGTTCCATGCGGGCGGTGACGATGATCGACGGATTGGCCCGTGCAATCGTTTCCCAGCCGACGGTTGGCCATTCCTCGTCGCTGTCGATGACGTTTTTTATGCCGAGCGCCTTCATGATATAGCCGGGCGCACCGTTCTTGCCCGCCACATAGGGATCTGCGGCAAGCGTTGCGCTGGAAAACCAGAAGACCGCGGAAAGCTTTGACGTGGCGCCTGCCACCTTGGCGCGGGCCGCCTGTTCGCGCGCCACAAGATCGGCCACCACCTGCTCGCCGCGATCCTCGACGTTAAAGATCCGGGCGAGGTCGCGGATTTCCTCGTAGATCAGGTCCATGCTGAAGGCTTCTGCCCGCACGCCGTCGCCGCCGGAGGAATTGTCCTTGCCGATGCAATCCGACGGCGAGGTGTAGACCGGCACGCCGAGATCCTCAAACTGTGCAATCGAGCCGACGGTGCCCTTTGGCCCGACATGCCACTGGAACTGCACGGTGACGAGATCGGGCTTTGTGGCGATCACGCTTTCAAAGCTCGGGTCGTTGTCGGCAAGGCGCGGCACGGCCGCATTGGCCTCCTCATAGCCCTTCAGCACCGGCCCCAGCCAGACGGCTGTGCCAACCACTTTCTTGGAGAGACCGAGCATATAGAGAATTTCCGTCGTGCTCTGTCCGAGCGACACGGCCCTTTCCGGCGTTTTTGAAAAGGTAATCTGTCGCCCGCAGTTCTGGAGCGTCAGCGGATAGGTGGTTTCAGTGGCTAAAGCGCCCGAAGCCGCAAATGTGGCGGCAAGGCCGGCAAAAAGCGACAAAGCCGGCGCGGCCCGGCGCAGCAACTGCGTCATGCTGGAATTCATTGGTCAAACCCTGTCAGTGTATGGCCGTTAAACGGACCTGCTATAAGACACCTCGGCTGCAGCCAGCCTCGGTGAACGGATGTCTGGCGTTTGGGGCGCTTGAGGGTTCGACATGCGGTGCTCGCAAAAGCGAGTGTCATTCATTGTCAGCTCCTGTTCCGGGCATCCCCGCCCGTGACGTTGGACTTCAGTTCGATGGCAGGTCTCCTGGCTCACGGTTAGCGCCTCTCATCTGCCTTCCCGCACGCTCTTGTCGTGCAGTGGCATGGTGCCTCTATCAGGCGCCACAAGGATGATCGGCATCCGCTTACAGTTGCGGGGGCAGCCACGGCTTTGGACCCCAGATGGGCTCTGCACCGTGTTCCCTATTAATCCCCTCGACCGGAAAGCCGGCTTGGGGAACCATCAACGACCAGTTAAGCTGCCATACAACACCGCGTCAAGGCGCAGCATGACCTCAAATCGATCTGCCTTCGTCATGTAATGTAATATCGTAACATCTAGTGGCGCGAAAATGTTTTGTCCAGAGCTTTCCCGGATTTTGCACAGGAGCGGCTTTGCCCGCTTGGTGCGTGCGGACGACGAATCGCCAACCGGCAGCTCGTCCAAACCGACGGCGCTCATGATTGGGGCCTTTGACCTATCTGAAATTGTGACATGGCGTCCGCCCATGACACACTGCTGGGTGTGGCGATTGGTGATCCCGGCCGGAAGGATGCGGGCATCCCTTGGCTGCTGCGGGGGCATCAGCGACGGGTTTGTCGGCGCTGAATAGGGCGCAACTCTTGCCC
>JAIXTO010000063.1 GCA_027483885.1 Rhizobiaceae bacterium | reverse complement strand
CTTTAGAGGATCGCCAACGCCGACGGACAGTCGGTGAGGCAAGCACCCGTAGCTCAGCTGGATAGAGCACCAGACTACGAATCTGGGGGTCAGGAGTTCGAATCTCTTCGGGTGCGCCACCTATTTCCCTTACATTACAGGGCTTTAAGCCAAGCTGACATGGGATCGCGTTCATACGCGGTCCCATGGCGTTTCTGAGACTCCGTTTCCGAAGCCTCCTTGAGGTTCTGGGCGGTAACGCGAAGCTCCGCCACTGCGCGGGTTTTTGTCACGGTCTTGCGGTCGTACCGCTATCTGAATGCCGCTGTGGTTGGCATGGTGACATGGATCGGTCTCGCCGTCCGGCGGGCCAACGAGGCGATCTGCGGCGTGGCTGCGCACTTACTCCGGGTTCGGCAGTGACACATGACCGACCGAGTAGACTTGCGCATTCGTCGTGGCCGGCACTTCCGGCCAGAGGCAGAATTGCAGTCGGCGCCATGCGCTCGGATCGAAAGCCGTTATCGCCGCGAGTGCGCCTGCATTGAGCTGAGATCGCGCTTCTGCTCTGGCGGTCTCGCGCTCACCGACAAGATCGGAATGAGGCGCGATCGGCTGGATCTGCCGCGTCGCAAAACGCGCAGTTTCGAGGTTCGGCTCAAGATCCGCTTGCCAGATAAGCCAGGTTGCGATCGATGGCCAACCGAAATCCCGCGTCAGCGCGGCAAAGCCGGAACCGGTCAGAAAGTTATCGATCCCCTCCGGCTCGTCCCATAGGTAAAAGGGGGCATAGAGGTTTTCGACGCTTGAGAAGCCGGCATCCTGCTTCTTCGCCGAGAGATATGCCTTGAAACGCAGCCGCGGAAAGCCGTCGAGCAGCGGGCCTTTTTCCCTGATCCGCCGGTCAATGATCGCCATGTCGTAGTCTGCCGGCAGCGAAAAACTGTATTGCATCGCAATCATTGCTGAAAACCTTCTTCCTCGACGGGCCCGAGCCATGCGACCGCGGCACCGTTCTTCACGGATTGGACACTGAGATAGTTGAAGGGGCTGGCGGGCGCCGCGCCATGCCAGTGGCGCTCGTCGGGTGTAAACCAGACGGCGTCGCCGGCACGAACCTCGATGACCTCGCCGCCCTCGCGCTGCACGAGGCCGACGCCATCAAGGACGAAGAGAAGCTGGCCACGCGGATGGCTGTGCCAATGGGTGGCCACGCCCGGCGGTAAAAAGGCGCGCATCGCCGTCATCTCACCCTCCGCGCGGCTCGACAGGATCATCTGCACGAGAAATGCACCGCTTGAGACGCCCTCGGGTGCCGCGGCCATTCCGTCTCCGGCCCTGAGAATGGTCATCGTGGACGGGCAGGCCTCCTGCATGTCAAAGACATGGTTCATCGGTTGTCCTCCTGCGCGACAGGGGCGGCAGCCGAGGCGAAGGACCAGTCCTCGAAAGTCGAATGGGCGATGGCGACCATGACATCTTCCGGTCGGACAGCCAGAGATGCTTTGAAATGTTCGGGGGGCTTGTCGCTGGGAAGGGAAATACGAGTGAAAGGCATGCCTGTGCTCCGTCGAATGGAATTGACAGCAGCAGTATGACGCGACACCATGATCCCGATAATCAGATTATTCAGGATTAAATATCCTGATTTTCAGGACGAATAACATGCGTTTTACCAATCTCGACATGGACGCGCTGCGCAGTTTTGTGAGCGGCATCGAGGCCGGCTCCTTCGCGCAGGCTGCCGATCTGCTGGGCCGTTCGACATCGGCCGTCAGCGCCCAGTTGAAGAAGCTGGAAGAGCAGACCGGAACCGAACTCGTGCGCCGATCCGGGCGCGGACTGGCACTCACCGATGGCGGCGAGGTGTTTGTGTCCTACGCCCGGCGGCTTCTCAATCTCAATGATGAAGCGGTCGCTGCCGTTCGCAGCCCGGAACTGGAAGGCTGGATTCGTCTCGGCATTCAGGAGGATTTCGGCGAGACTGTCTTGCCACACGTGCTCGGTCGTTTTGCTCGCGCCCATCCCAAGGTTCGGATCGAAGGCCGCATAAGCCGAAACAACGAATTGCGGGAAAAGATTGCGTCGGGTCATCTCGACCTGGCGCTTGCCTGGGACGATGAGGTTTCATCGGATGCGGAAAGGATCGCCTCTCTGCCCCTCTGTTGGCTTGGTTCCGCTCAACAGGAACCGCTTTGGAACGTGGGCGCAGGCGAACCGCTGCCACTTGTCACGCTGGAAGCGCCGTGCCTGCTGCGCACTCTCGCCTGCAATTGTCTCGACAGGAGAGGGCGTGCATGGCGCATCTCCTTCATCAGCCAAAGTCTGGGTGGGTTGTGGGCGGCAACGGCCGCAGGCCTCGGCGTCGCGTTGCGGACCCCGTTCGTCCGCTCAGCGGATGTGCGCGTGCTGGATCATGTTCAGTATGGCCTGCCTGAATTGCCGTCCCTGGGCCTCAGCCTTCTGCGGCCATCAAGGCCTGACAATTCAGCGAGCGCTCATCTCGCGCTCATCATTCGGCAGGCGCTTCGTGACGCACTGCCGCAAGCATGGATTCCGCAGGCGCAACATGGATCATCAGACCATTGGGATGACATGGAAAAATCACGCACTTGAATGTTTTATATAGAGTGGCGCACCGCTTTTGATTGATGACATCATCGTCGACTTGCTCTGGTGCCGGCACGTTTGGCTTGCGGTTTTCCTGAAGCGGCAGAGTTGTTGCGAAACGAGCGGACATCCGCAGAGGGCAGCGAAGCGCCTGCTTCACTGCCCTTGCGATTGACCGTTCAGTCCGGTTCAGACGATCTTGTATCCCCGGTCGAAATAGACAAGCGCCTGGCCTTCTGTCTGGGAATGGATGTCTTCCACCTCGCAGAACAGCACGTCGTGGGTGTTGCCGTCGGCCACCGAGCGGATGCGGCAGTCAAAGGAGGCAAGTGCGCCTTCCAGACGCGGGCAACCGGTCGGGCTGGTGGACCAGGTGGCTGCGGCAAAGCGTTCGTCGACGGGCGTCTTGCCGCCGAACAGGCGGCTGAGTTCGGCGTGATCGGCTGACAGCACGTTCACGCACACCGCCTGATTGGCCTTAACGGCCGGATAGGCAGACGAGCCGCGGTTGAGGCAGACAATCAGCGTCGGCGGGTTGTCGGAAACGCTGCAGACGGCGGTGGCGGCAAAGCCTGCGCGTCCGCCGGGGCCATCGGTCGTCACGATCGTGACGGCTGCGGCAAGGCGAGCCATGGCATCGCGGAAGGCGAGACGACGGTCCTCGCCTGCGGTCTCTTCGGGGGCGGCAAGGGTCGGCGCTTGAGCAGGGGGCATGCGGATCTCCAGAGGGCGTGTGCGTGGCAGTCTACGATGTTTTCCGGGCAGGGGTTCATCCACCCGGCAACAAATTCTTGTATGGGCGCTAGGCGGTCGAGCCCGCATGGTCTGTCTTCAGGAAATCGACGACCGTGCGGTTGAACGCATCCGGGAAAACGATGTTCATGGCGTGGGCGCCGCTGTCGCTAAGTGACAGGGTGGCGTTCGGCAGGCCTTCGGCCAGCCGCTCCGAGCGCGTATAGGGCACCAGAAGGTCGTCGCGTGTCGCCATCACCAGCGTCGGTGCGGTGATTTCGCCAAGCCGCGCATCCACATTAAAGGCGCGCAGCGCTGCAATTCGGCGGGTGACATTGGTTCTGCCCTGGAAATGGGTGACGCCGTGTCTGTCATCGTCGGCAAGACGGGCCGCGTTCGCGCTCATCCACCAGGCGGGATAAAGAAACAGCGGCTGCGCCTTCACAAAAGCTTCCACGCCGGATTTTTCCAACAGTTCCAGGCGGATATCGAAGCAGCGGCCGGAATGCGGGTCGGCCTTGCTCCAGGCGTTGATCAGCACGAGCTTTTCGATCAGCTCGGGGCGGCGGAGCGCAATGTCGAGGCCGATCAGGCCGCCGAGCGCATGGCCGATGACGTGGAATTTTTGAAGCTTCAGCGCCTCGACAATTTTCAGCACGTCGTCGGCCATGGCGGAAATGCCGCCCTCCTCGGGCACCTCGCCGCCGGTGCGGCCGCAGCCACGGTGGTCATAGGTCACGAGACGAAAATGCTCGCCAAGCGCCTCGATCTGCGGTGCCCAATAGGCGCCGGAGCCGCCAAGCCCGGAGGAGAGGAGGATGGTCGGGGCATCGGGAGCGGTGTTGCCGTGGATGTCGTAATGCATGTGTATTTTGCTCTGGCTTGCCCCTCACCCTGGCCCTCTCCCCGCGGGGAGAGGGGACGGCCGCCTCTGGTGCAAGGTCGGCCTATGGTGCAGGCGGTTGCGGCTTCAGTCCTTCGCCTCGCTTGCGGGCAGAAGGTACCGGCAGACGGATGAGGGGGCTACCCGCTCACTTCTTGCCGATATGCGCCACCGTTGCGATTTCCACCAGCGCATCCGGCTTCACCAGGCCGCATTGCACGCAGTAGCGGGCCGGCTCGTTGCTTGGAAAATATTCCGCATAAACCTTGTTCACCGCCTGGTAATTGGCCCAGTCGGTGACGAAGATGTGGTTCATGGTGACATCCTGCATGGTGCCGCCGGCGGTTTCGATGACGGATTTGATCGTTTCCAGCACATGGCGGGTCTGGGCCGCCGCATCGCCGACATGGACGACGTCATTGTTCTTGTCGAAGGGCAGCGTGCCCGAAACGTAGAGGATGCCATCGGCCAGCGTGCCGGGCGAATAGGGGGCAAGCGGCTTGGATGTGCCTTCGGGAACGACGATGGTTTTCGGCATGCGTGAACTCCTTGAGGTGAAAGGGATTATTCGGCGGCATCGGCAGGGGCGGCCTGACCGATCGCGCCACAGAAATCATTGACGGTTGAGATCCAGCCGAAGAATTTTTCGACATTGTAGACTGTCGCCTGCTGGATGAACTCAGGGCCGAGGTGATGCGTCGCATCCTCAAGCATCACGCCGAAATATTCGAGGTGGAAGGCATCGCGCAGCGAACTTTCCACGCAGACATTCGTGGCGATGCCGACAAAGACGAGATTGCGGATACCGCGGGCTCTGAGCACGCTGTCCATATTGGTGTTGAAGAAACCGGAATAACGCGTCTTCGGCACCAGGATATCGCCCGGCTGCGGCTGCAGCTCATCAACGATAGCGTAATCCCAGGTGCCCTTGGCGAGCAGCTGGCCCTGCAGTTCCGGCCGGGCGCGCATGGTTTTCAGCGCATTCGACTTGTGCCAGTTGGGCGAGCCCGGGCCACCGGCCTCGACATAGTCCTTGTCCCAACCGTTCTGGAAATAAACGACGAGCACGCCCGCTTCGCGGGCCGCATCCAGCGTTTTCTTGATGTTTGCGATAGTGCCCTTGGCGCCTGCAATGTCGAAACCGGCGAGATCCACGTAACCGCCTTCGGTGGAATAGGCGTTCTGCATGTCGACGACGACGACAGCGGTTTCCGACGGTTTCAGCGTAATCGGCTCGGGGCGGGCGGGAAGCGTGACGCTTTTCGTCCGTTCCGGGCGCGGCTGATAACCTGCAACAACGGTGTCGCTCATTCGGCGGCCTCCAGCATTTCGGTCACATGGGCGCGGCTCTTCATCAGCGGCTGCACATATTTGCCAAACTTTTCGATGCCTTCGAGAAAATCGTCAAACGTCAGCATCACGCCGCCGGTGCCGGGCACTTCGCTCATCTCGTCCAGCATGGCGGCCACTTCCGCATAGGAACCGATCAGCGTGCCCATGTTGATGTTGACGGCAGAAACGGGGTTTGCCATGTGGCGCACATTGGTGTCGGAGCCGGACTTGGTGTCGGCGGCACTCTGCAGGCCAAGCCATTTAATGGCTTCTTCATCGGCGCCGGCCTTGTAATGCTCCCACTTGGCAAAGGCTTCTTCGGTGGTTTCTTCGGCGAGAACCATGGTCAGCACGAAGGAGCGCACCTCGCGGCCGGTTTTTGCGGTCGCCGCCAGCAGGCGATCATTGGTGGGTGCAAAGGCTTTTGGCGTGTTGACGCCAACACCGAAGCAGAAACTGTAATCGGCATATTTCGCCGAAAAATCCATGCCGGCATTGGACGAGCCGGCGCAGATCAGCTTCACATCGCCTTCCGGGATCGGCTTCATGCGGCAATCGTCCATCTGGAAATGCTTGCCCTTCAGGTCCGACTGGCCGGTGGTGAGAAGGTCCTTCAGAACGGTCGCGTATTCCGACAAATATTCGTAGCGGTCGGAAAAATAGTCGTCGCCGGGCCAGAGGCCCATCTGGCTGTATTCCGGCCGCTGCCAGCCGGTGACGAGGTTGATGCCGAAACGGCCGCCGGAGATGGAATCGATCGTGGTCGCCATGCGCGCCACGATCGCCGGCGGCATGATGAGCGTGGCGGCGGTGCCGAACAGCTTGATTTTGGAGGTCACGGCGGCAAGGCCCGCCATCAGCGTGAAGCTTTCGAGATTATAGTCCCAGAATTCCGTCTTGCCGCCAAAGCCGCGCAGCTTGATCATCGAGAGCGCGAAGTCGAAGCCGTATTCTTCGGCCTTCAGCGTGATCGCCTTGTTCAGCTCGAAGCTCGGCTTGTATTGCGGCGCGTTTTCCGACAGCAGCCAGCCGTTATTGCCGATTGGAATGAAGACACCGATTTCCATGTTCATGCTCCCTCTGTCGCGAGGCACGACTGGCCTCGATATGACAACAGAAAAGCAATCCGCGTGCCAGAATGAATATATCTTATTTATTCAATGGCTTAGAAATTTGGTCTCCAGAAAATTTATCAAATGGTCAAAAATTTACCGTCCGATCAATAAAAATGCGGCGGCGTGCCCGGCCAATAGGCAGGCGCGTGGCTGTTTTTTGATCTTTGTCAGATACTGGCGCTGAAACGGGCATCGTTTCCAGATGCAGAAAACAGCGCGTCAGCCGCAGCGTTTTTTCAGCCGGGCGAGATTGACGATCTCGATATGACGATTGGCGGTAATGGTGATGATGCCATCCGATTTCAGCCGCGAAAATTGCCGCGATACGGTTTCGATGGTGAGCCCGAGGTAATCGGCAATATCGAGGCGCGACATCGGCAGGTCGAAAACGCGGGTCTCTCCCCGTGCATCCGGATCGAGATGGGTTGCGATCAGAAGCAGAAGGCTTGCCACCTTTTCCGCCGCCGTCTTGCGCCCCAGCGTCACCATCCAGTCACGCGCCTCGTCCAGTTCGCGCAAGGCCTGGTCCATCAGTCGTTTGCGCAAGACCGGATTGCGCTCGACCAGGCGTTCCAGCGTCGCCTTCGGAACGCGGCAGATGGTAATGTCGGAGGCAGCCTCCGCCGTCATCGGGCTTTCGCTGGCATAAAGGCGACCGACGAGATCCGGGGCGAACTGCAGGCCGATGATCTGCTGGCGGCCATCCTCCAGCGTCTTCGACAGTTTGACCACGCCGCTCATCACATTGTCATAAGCGTCGACATCGGTGCTTTCGCCCACCAGTTCTGTGCCGGCGGGCTGTTCGATCTGGCGGGTCTGGCGCGAAAGCTGCAGCAGTTCTTCCGGGGCAAGCGCCCCGCACATGCCCTTGTGGCGCACGTCGCAGCTTTTGCAGAGCACGGGGATGTCGAGGGAGTGGATATCGCGGCGGGTTATGTCCATGGCCTATCAGATATAACCCCTCCGGCGCGGCTGCGCCATCCGGCTTGACCTTGATCAAGGCGGCCCGTTTTTTCCCTTTGTATTCTGGAAAGGATCAAAAGGATGGGACCATGCAGCCAGATCTTCTTGCCCGATATTCCGCCCCCGTGCCGCGTTATACGAGCTATCCGACCGCCCCGCATTTCCATCCGGGCGTCGGGTCCGAGGCCTATGCCCGTTGGCTTGGCAAAGAGGATGGCGATGCGCCGCTGTCGCTTTACCTACATGTGCCCTTCTGCGACCGCCTGTGCTGGTATTGCGGCTGTCACACCAAACAGGTGAAGCGGTATGATCCGGTCGGCGCCTATGTGGATGCGCTGGTGGCGGAAATCGCGCTTGTTGCATCCCACCTGCCGAAACGGCGCAGTGTCGGCAAGATCCATTTTGGCGGCGGTTCGCCCACCATCCTGTCGTCCTCGGATCTGACCCGGCTTCGCCAGGTGCTGGAGGCACATTTCGACATCGACCCCACGGCAGAAATCAGCGTTGAGATCGATCCGGGTTATGTCGATGCGGTCAAGCTTGCTGCGTGGCGGGATTTCGGCATGACGCGGGCCAGTGTGGGCGTGCAGGATTTCGATCCGGCGGTGCAGGCAGCGATCAACCGGCCGCAGAGCTTTCACCAGACGGAGCGTGTCGTCAGCCTGCTGAGGGAACTCGGCATTGGCGGCGTCAACCTCGATGTTGTCTACGGCCTGCCGCATCAGACGAAGGAGAGTCTCAAGGAAACGCTGACGCTCTCGCTCTCCATGCAGCCGGACCGCTTTGCCATTTTTGGTTATGCGCATGTGCCGTGGATGAAGAAACACCAGACGCTGATCGACGAGGCAGCGCTTGCAGGCGTCGAGGAGCGGCTGGAGATGTTGCAGCTGATCGGCGAGCAGTTGAGTGCCGCCGGTTATCTGGCCATCGGCATCGACCATTTCGCACGCCCCGGCGACAGCTTGGCGCAGGCGCTGGACCGGGGTGAGGTGAAGCGCAATTTCCAGGGTTATACCACCGACCGTGCGCCGAGCCTGATCGGCTTTGGCGCCTCGTCCATCGGGCGGGTCGAAGGCGGTTATGTGCAAAATATCGTGGCTACGGGCGACTATATCCGCACCGTACGCGAGGGGCGCCTGCCGATTGCCAAGGGCTTTGCGCTCTCCCCGATCGACCGGGCGGTCGGCGATGCCATCGAGGGCTTGATGTGCGCTTACGAATTTTCCGTCTCTGCTCTCAGGGCGCGTTACGGTGCCGCCGCCGAAAGCGTGCGGGCAGATGCCGAACGCATCGAGGCGGATGACACGGACGGCTTCATCCGTTTCGATGGCGACCGTTTTGAGGTTCTGCCGCAAGGGCGGCTTTTCGTGCGCACGATCGCGGCCCGCTTCGACCGCTATTTCGGCGCCGGCAAGGCGCGCCATTCGGTGGCTGTCTGACGATCAGCGTTTGCCCCAGGCAATAAAGGCGGGATTGGCAAAATCGGCCATGTCGGGGCGTCGGCGCTTGCCATAGAGCAGCGGCGTTCCATCCACGAGGAGGGTGATGCCGCCGGCGGCCCGCAGCACGGCATCGCCGGCAGCCGTATCCCATTCCATGGTGCGGCCGAAACGTGGATAGACGTCGGCAAGCCCTTCGGCGAGCAGGCCGAATTTCAGCGACGAGCCTATGTGGCGACACTCCGACACATTCATCTGTTGAAGACAGGCAGCGGTTTCCGGATCCTGATGCGACCGGCTGGCCATGGCAATCGGCGGCGTGGCGCCCGCGCGCGCGCTGATTGCATGGCGTGAGATAACCTGCTGGTCGGCGTCGAGCGTCAGTTTGACAGCGCCATCCGGCCCGCCCAGATAGGCTGTGCCGAGCACTGGCGCATGAACAATGCCGGCCACCGGCACGCCGTTGTCGATCAGCGCGATGTTGACGGTGAATTCGCCATTGCGGCTGATGAATTCGCGCGTGCCATCCAAGGGATCGATCAGCAGGAAGCGACCGCCTGAAACATCCGGCACGATGCCGGCGGCCACCTGTTCCTCGGCAATGATCGGAAGATCCGGAAGCGCCGGGGCAAGGATCGACAGGATGATCTCTTCGGCGCGGATATCGGCTTCCGTCACCGGGGTCGCATCGGCCTTGGTATCCACCGCACAGCCGCGCGCGTAGATATCCAGAATGACGCGGCCGGCCTCAAGGGCGGCCTTTTCGAAAAGAGCAAGCATTGGCATGTCCATGGCATGGGTCTTCGTGTGGTGATGCGGTATCGGGCGCGAAAAAGCAAATCCGCCGCCTTGCCGGGCCGGGCCGGCTGGTCCTATGGTCGCGCCGCCGTGCTTCGAAACGAAGGCCGGCAGTAGTCAGGCAGGAAGGACAAGCACCATGCGATGGAAACGGACGATGCAGTTGCTGGATGTCCATGCCGAAGGAGAAATCGGCAAGGTGGCCATCGGCGGCGTGCCGAAAATTCCCGGTGTGACCACGGCTGACAAGCTCGCCTGGCTGAACAGCGATCCGAAAGGGCAGGAGCTGCGCCGCTTCCTGTGTCTCGAGCCACGCGGAAACCCCATCGGTTCGGTTAACCTGCTGGTGCCGCCCAGCGACCCCTCAGCCGATGCGGCTTTCATCATTCTTCAACCGGATCAGGCCCATGCCAGTTCCGGCTCCAATTCCATCTGCGTGACGACGGCGCTTCTCGAAAGCGGCATGGTGGAGATGCACGAGCCGGAAACGACAGTTGTGCTGGAAACGGCGGCTGGTCTGGTGCGGGCGCGCGCCACTTGCCGCGATGGTCGCTGCGAGCGCGTGGAACTGACCATGGTGCCCTCCTTCGTGGCCGAACTGGATGTGGCACTGGACACGAAATGGGGCACGATTAGCCTCGATCTGGCCTATGGCGGCGTGTTTTATGCGCTGGTGGATGTGGGCCAGATCGGCCTTACCATCGAAAAGCACAATGCCGCAGCGCTGGTTGCCGCCGGCATGGAACTGAAAGCTGCGGTGAATGAGAAATTCCCGGTTGTCCACCCGGAAATCCCGGCCGTCTCGGGCGTCGCCTATGTGATGTTCCGCGATATCGACCCTGACGGAGCCGTGCGCACCTGCACCACCATGTGGCCGGGACGCGCCGACCGTTCGCCCTGCGGCACCGGCAATTCGGCCAATCTCGCCACGCTTTATGCGCGCGGCAAGGTGAAGGAGGGAGACGTTTTCACGTCGCGCTCCATCATCGGTTCGGAATTTCGTGTCGGTTTGTCGGGCGTGACAGAAATTGCCGGACGACCGGCGGTCATCCCCACCATCAGCGGGCGCGGGTTTACTTTTGGCCAGCAGACGGTGGCGCTTGATCCATTCGATCCATTGGCATCAGGCTTTGCCATGACCGATGTCTGGGGGCCGTCAGCCGGCGATATTCCCGGCTGAACCTCCACGCCTCAGATCGAGAGAAGCGACGAGGGGATTTCCACGTCGCCTTCCTGCAGCACCAGCATGTCGAGGCCGTTATTGGGCGCTGCGCCATTGGAGGCAACATTAGGTGCCGGAGCCGGCACGACGCCCGCATCCTGCATTTCCTTCAGCTTCAGCGCACCGAACGTATCGCCGGTGGCGGCAGCCTGTGCATACATTTCCGCCGCGGCCTGCGGATTGGCGGCAATGCCTTCGCCTGCCTGATACATCAGGCCGAGATTGATCATGGCATCGGCATTGCCGCGCTTGGCGGCGATATCGTACCAGGCAATTGCCAGCTGGTTGTCTTCCGGCACGAGATCGCCCTCGTCATACATGGCGCCGATGTTGAACGCTGCGGTGTCATCGCCGCCGGCGGCGGCCTTTTCGAACCAGTTGAGGGCTTCTGTGCCGTTCTTGTCAGTGCCGAGACCGTCACGATAGGCAACGCCGAGATTATAGGAGGCCAGCACATTGCCGGCCGCCGCTGCCTCGCTATACATCGTGAACTCGCGGGTGGTATCGCCAAGGCGGCCAAGCAGCATGCCGAAGTTGACCTTTGCCGCGGAATAGTCCGCATTGACGGCCGTCTCATAGGCAGTCATGGCCTGGTCGGCTTCCTGTGTCTTGTTCAGCGCGCGACCGAGCTGGTAGGCGAAGCGTGGATTATGGGTGGATTCGAAGGCGATGCGGCAGGCGGTCACGGCCTGCGTATCGATTTCCTCGATGCCTACAGGAGCGTAGGCCATGTTGCGGTTCTGGTCGTAGGGGCTTCCGGCCATGCGGTCGCACTGGTCCTGCATGGCAGCGGCGAGAACCACCTGTGCGGGCTCGCGCGCATTCGGCGCGACAGTCAGAGCTCCCAGAACCACGACGGTTCCGGCACACACACTTGCGAAATTCCTGATCTGTGAAGAACGGGCGTTCATTCTTCTCTCCGGTTCAAAACTTTATATTTGATTAATGAACGCAGGACTTGACAGCCGGTTCCGTCGATTCGCGCCGATCACGGCTTGATGATCGGCGCTGGACTTCGTTACGGCGTCAGCAATGAAAAAACCAAGGCCCGATCGGTTGTCGGCCTTTGCCAACGGGTGCTATGGCGGGGATAAGACGGATCACACGGAACAACACGCCATGAACAGAATTCGCATTCGCCGCCCCGATGACTGGCACCTTCACCTGCGCGACGGCGCGGTGATGGCAGCCGTGATTGGAGACACAAGCCGGCATTTCGCCCGGGCGATCATCATGCCGAACCTGGTGCCGCCCGTCGTGACCACCGCGGATGCCAAGGCTTACCGCCAACGCATTCTGGATGTACTGCCGGCCGGGGATCGTTTTCAGCCGCTGATGACGCTCTATCTGACCGAACACACAGACCCTGATGATGTCGAGGAGGGGCTGAAGAGCGGCCTCATCACCGCCGTCAAGCTTTATCCGGCCGGTGCCACCACCAATTCACACGGCGGCGTTCGCGACCTCGACAAGGCGATGCCGACACTGGAGCGCATGGCCAAGATCGGCATGCCGCTCTGCGTGCATGGCGAGGTGACAACGCCGGAGGTGGATATCTTCGACCGCGAGGCGGTGTTCATCGACGAGAAGATGGATGTGATCCGCCGCCGCCTGCCGGACCTGCGCATCACCATGGAACATGTGACAACGAAGGACGGCGTGGATTACATTCTCGGCGCCGACCGCAATCTGGCCGGTTCGATCACCACGCATCACCTGATCATCAACCGCAATGCGCTGCTCGTCGGCGGCATTCGCCCGCATTATTACTGCCTGCCGGTTGCCAAGCGCGAACATCATCGCCAGGCGCTGCGCAAGGCAGCAACCTCGGGCGATGCCCGCTTTTTCCTCGGCACGGATTCGGCCCCGCATGTCGACCCCCTGAAGGAATGCGCCTGCGGCTGCGCCGGCATCTACACCTCGATCAACACCATGAGCTGCCTTGCCCATGTGTTCGAAGAGGAAAACGCCCTCGACAAGCTGGAGGCCTTCGCCTCGCTGAATGGCCCCGCCTGGTACGGCCTTGCCGCCAACGAGGACATCATGGTGCTGGAAAAGCAGGAGGAGCCGGTGGACTATCCGGCAAAGCGCGATACGGAGGCGGGACCGGTGACGGTGTTTGACCCGATGTTCCCGCTGCACTGGCGCGTGGCCTAACTTTCTGGCCAGGTTCTGGCCGTCCCGCGACGATCTCCAAGATCTGGCTGCCGCCGCCCCACACTGGGCGGCCGGCTATATTTTCCTTCTATAAGCCGTTTAACACTTTCGACATACGTGCTTTAGTAATTTCAGTGTAGTTAGCCGCCGGAACAATCTCCACCGGCGTCAATTTCTTTTGAGACACCTTCGCCTTAGAAATCCGGCGGGCATGATGCTTGATTACCGAACGTTACTGATTTCGTTGGGCGTATCCACGCTTTGCCTGCTGGTCACCTTGTTTGCCACATGGTTGGGCCGGCGCGGCGATGGCTTTCTGTTGACCTGGGTGGTGGGGCTGGCCTGGCTGGTCGTCGCGATATTCGGCTACAGCTACTACACCGAATACCCGTCAAACTTTATTCTTGGTATCAGCTTCGCCACTATGCTGGTGGGGTTTGCCATTATCTATGCGGCGGCATTCCAGTTCCGCACGGACCGATCACCGGTGCGGCGTGCGGGCGTTGCAAGCCTGCTTTCGCTTGTCCTCACCCTGTCGCCGATTGCCATCGGCTATGACGGCATCGGTTTCGTCCTGCTCAATCTCTCCTGTGCGGTCATGCTGTTTGGAACCGCCCTCGAATATCTGCGCGGACGGCAGGAGGCCCCGGGCGCGCTTGTGGGCATGGCGGTCTTGTATGCGTTGACGGGCCTGTCCTTCGTTCTCTGCGCCGTGGTGATTGCGGCCGATGGCCAGTGGGTACTGGGGCAGGCGCCGGAAAACTTTGCCGAAGCCATCAATACGGCCGTCAGCATTGCCGGGATGACCGGCGTTGGCGCGATGTCTTTGATGGTGCATCAGGCGCGCATTACCGCCCGCCACCGTCGCGAGGCGATCACCGATGCGCTGACGGGGCTCTATAACCGCCGCGCGCTGTTTGAACTGCATCAGCGCGACCTGTTTACCGACGAGATGGCGGTGATCGTTTTCGACATCGACCGGTTCAAGGCGGTCAACGATCAGTATGGCCATGCGGTGGGGGACGAGGTGATCCGCTGCCTTGCCGAAGACCTGAAGGATGCCGTGGGCCTGAGCACGGCGGCAAGGCTGGGCGGCGAGGAATTTGCCGCGGTCCTTCGCAGCGCCGCCCCCGGTTATGCCGAATGGCTGGCCGAACGCATCCGGCGCAATTTTGCCGAGCGCGAACTGAGCGCCGGAGATGCCCGCTTCCGCGTCACCGTCAGTGCCGGCATTGCCTATGGCTTTACCGAAGGGCGGGATTTCGATGGCATCCTGAATGCCGCCGACGCCGCCCTTTACGAAGCCAAGCGCAATGGCCGCAACCGCGTGCATCGGGTCGTCGAGCATGCCCTTGAAGGGTCCCGAACCACCGCGTGAAACGGGTCTTTTCCGGTGCCGTCTTGCCGGTGCAAACGCATCTTTCTGTCGCGCTGCCGCCGGATAAACCGTGTCGCCCGCTGGTCAGTCGGCGCTGTTGCTGCTATTTGCGCGCAACGCAAACCGGTGGAGATGAGCATGGTTCATTTGATGTATCCCGAGCGCGGCGTGATGGCCGAATTGATGGCGAAAATGCTCTGGGAAATCGGCGCGGTGCATTTTCGCCCGCAGGAGCCCTACAAGCTGGCCTCCGGCATGGCGAGCCCGGTTTATATCGATTGCCGCAAGCTTCTCTCTTATCCGCGCATCCGCTCCGCCATCATGGATTTTGCCGCCGCCACCGTGACCCGCGACGCGGGCTTTGAACGGTTCGATTGCATTGCCGGTGGCGAGACGGCAGGTATTCCCTTTGCCGCCCTTCTCGCCGACAGGCTGGCTCTGCCGATGATCTACGTGCGCAAGAAGCCGAAAGGCCATGGCCGCGCCGCCCAGATCGAGGGCCATATGCCGGAAGGCGCCCGCGTGCTCGTGATCGAGGACCTGACGACGGTCGGCGGCAGCATGTTCCAGTTCATCGATGCGGTGCGGGCGGCCGGCGGTGTCGTCGATCATGCCATCGCATTGTTTTATTATGGATTTTTCCCGCAGGCCGAGGCGCGTTTCGCCAATGGTCGCGTCACGCTGCACCACATCGCCACCTGGCGCGAGGTTCTGGCGGCGGCGCGGGCGCAAAAGCTGTTCGATGCAGACACGCTCTCGGAAGTCGAAAGCTTCCTCGATGCGCCGCTTGCCTGGTCGGCCCGCAATGGTGGCGTCAGCGAATTGCCCGAGGCCTGAGGCTGGCCTTTTTCGCAAACCTGATTTAATCGATTGAAGACCCGGTCCGCCTTCGAGGAGAATTCAAATGATCTTGTGCTGCGGTGAGGCTCTCATCGACATGTTGCCGCGTGAAACGACGCTTGGCGAAAACGGCTTTGCGCCTTACGCAGGCGGCGCGATTTTCAACACCGCCATCGCTCTGGGCCGGCTCGGCCAGCCGACCGGCTTCTTTACCGGCCTGTCCGACGACATGATGGGCGATATCCTGCGCGAGACGCTGAAGAAGAGCCATGTGGATGCAAGCTTCTGCGCCATCTCGTCGCGTCCGACGACCATTGCCTTCGTCAAGCTGGTGAACGGCCAGGCCACCTATGCCTTCTACGATGAGGGCACGGCCGGACGGATGCTGTCGCGCGAGGACCTGCCGGAACTCGGGGACGAGATCGAGGCCATGCATTTCGGCGCGATCAGCCTCATTCCGGAACCCTGCGGCGAAACCTACGAAACGCTGATGGCGCGGGAATTCAAGACACGCGTCATCTCGTTTGACCCCAACATCCGCCCCGGCTTCATCAAGGATCGCGAAAAACATCACGGCCGCGTCGCCCGCATGGCCGCCATGTCCGACATCATCAAGTTTTCCGACGAGGATCTTGAGTGGTTCGGCATGGAAGGCGATCACGATACGCTGGCCAAATACTGGCTGGGGCAGGGGGCAAAGCTTGTCGTGATCACCCGCGGTGCCGAAGGCGCCATCGGCTATACCGCCGGCTTCAAGGTTGTGGTGCCCGCCGAGCGCGTCACGGTCGTGGATACGGTCGGTGCCGGCGATACGTTCGATGCCGGCATTCTCGCCTCGCTGAAGCGCCAGAACCTGCTGTCGAAGGAAAAGGTCGCAAGCCTTTCCGAACAGGCTGTGAAGGATGCGCTGGCACTGGGGGCCAAGGCCGCGGCCATTACCGTGTCGCGCGCGGGCGCCAACCCGCCCTATGCCCACGAAATCGGGCTCTGACGTTTTTTTAAAGCCGTTCGAGCGCAGGCTCGGACGTAAAATGGCTCTGACCTAAAAAGGGGTGGCAACGTCGCGTTGCCACCCCTTTTTCATTTCGGGAGCAGGGCTGGCCCCGCTTAAAAATCTCAGCCGACCAGCGCCTTCACCAGACCGGTGGTCGAGCCGTCCTGTCCCTCGCCCGCGGCCTTGCCCTGGATGACCGGCAGGAGGCCGGTTGCCAGCTCCTTGCCAAGCTCCACACCCCACTGGTCGAACGAGTTGATCTTGAACAGCACGCCTTCGACAAACACCCGGTGCTCGTAAAGCGCAATCAGGCGGCCGAGCGCAAACGGCGTCAGCTGGTCGTAGACGAAGGTGATCGAGGGCCGGTTGCCGGTAAAGACGCGGTGCGGCGCGATATGATCGATCTTGGCGGCATCCATGCCGGCTTTAACGAGCTGGGCCTTTGCCTCGTCCAGCGTGCGGCCCTTCATCAGCGCTGCCGATTGGGCCAGGCAATTGGCGATCAACAGCTCGTGCTGGTGGCGAAGGTTCGGCTCGAAGCCGGTCTTGGCGATCATGAACTCGGCCGGGATGACGGTCGTGCCCTGATGGATCAGCTGGTAGAAAGCGTGCTGGCCATTGGTGCCGGGCTCGCCCCAGACGACCGGGCCGGAATTGCCCTCGACCGGGGTGCCGTCGATGGTGACGCCCTTGCCGTTCGATTCCATGTCGAGCTGCTGGAGATAGGCCGGGAAACGAGTCAGGCGCTGGTCATAGGGCAGAATGGCGCGCGAGGGGTAATCCAGAACATTGCGATGGTAATACCCGATGAGGCCGAGAAGGGCCGGCAGGTTTTCGCGCACCGGTGCTTCGCGAAAATGCGTATCCATGGCATGGGCGCCATCGAGGAATTTTCCGAAATTCTCCGGGCCGACGGCGAGCATCAGCGGCAGGCCGATGGCCGACCAGATGGAATACCGTCCGCCAACCCAGTCCCAAAAGCCAAAAATGCGATCGCTGTCGATGCCGAAGGCCGCCACCTTGTCGAGCGCGGTGGAGACGGCGCAGAAGTGGTGTTTTACGGCTTCTTCGCCCAGCTGATCGGCGATGAAGGCGCGCGCCGTGGCGGCATTCGTCATGGTCTCGATAGTGGTGAATGTTTTCGAGGCGACGATGAACAGCGTCGTCTCGGCATCCAGCAGCTTCAGCGTATCGGCAATATGGGCGCCGTCGACATTGGAGACGAAATGCGCACGGGGACCATCATGGAAAGGGGCGAGCGCCAGCGTTGCCATGACCGGGCCAAGATCCGAACCGCCGATGCCGATATTGACCACATCGGTGATGGCCTTGCCGGTGGCACCCTTCGTCGCGCCGGAGCGGATGCCGTCGGCGAAAGCGGCCATGGCGGCTAGCACGGCGTTCACATCCGGCATCACGTCCTTGCCGTCCACCAGCACCGGCGTGTTGGAGCGATTGCGCAGCGCGGTATGCAGCACGGCACGGTTTTCAGTAAAATTGATCGCTTCGCCGGCAAACATGGCCGCGCGCTTTTCCGCCACGCCGCCTTCGGCAAACAGCGTTTCGAGCAGCGCCATTACCTTGTCGTTCACGGCGCATTTCGAATAATCCATCAACAGGTCATCGAAGCGTGCGCTGAACCGGTCGAAACGGGAGGGGTCGGCGGCAAATGCGGCACGCAGATCCGTCGCCTCCGTGGCGGCGGCAGTGGACTTCAGCTGTTCAACGATCGCCTGCATGGCATTCCTCTTGGGTCATCAATGATAGATGACGGAACCTATTCGGTTTCCCGATCAAATCAAGGCTGGCGAGGGGTGGATGTCGGCAGATCGCTGTTATTGGCCAACAGCCGTCTGCACCGTGCCGCCGATCGTCTGGCCGAGACGGTCCACCTGTTCCACATAGGTGCGCCGCGTGCGGGCATCGAAAACGGCAATGGGCGCGCTGACTGCAACGCTTGCCGCGCCACCCACCGTCTGCGCGGTGCCGACGGCGAGTGCCCCGATGCTTTCACCAAGGCCGATGGAGGAATCGGTGACGGTCTGGCCGGCGATCAGCCGGTTGCCGAGAAGTTTGACCACATAGGGGCTTTCGGCAAATTTTCCGTGGTTCAGCTGGTCATTGCTCTGAAGTGCAGTGAGGTCCAGCACCGTGATGCCGGCCTTTTCGAGTTGCGAGCGGTAAGGTTCCTGGCGCGGGTCGATCTGGCCGAGGCGATCGACATTGCCGGAAATGCGCCGCGACAGTTGCAGTGCCCGGTCATCCTGCGACACGAACAGGGTGATGTTGGGCCGCTTCTTGCCCATCTCGTCCAGCTGGCGGCCGAACACGTCGACGTCCAGATCAGGGGAAGCCAGTATGACATTCTGGATCTTTGGTGACACCCGCCCGTCGCGGATCGCCATCTGGCGCAGCGCCTCCATCGTCAGCCAAGAGCCCATGGAATGGGCCATGACCGTCACTTCGCCGACGCCCGGATCCTCGGACACCCGCCGCAGCATGGTTTCCAGCGCATCGCGCGAATAATTGGTGCTTTCCTTGTCGTAATTATAGGCAAAGATGCTGCCACGCGACGGCCAGGTGAAGAGAACGGGCGCCACATCGGCGCCGCTGTCATGCACGATCTGGGCAAAACGGTAGACGGCATCCTCATAGCGGTTGTTGAAGCCGTGGACGAAGACCAGCACGCGCCGGCTTTTCGGCATATGGGCCTTCAGCCATTGGCGTGATTGCGGAATCGTAAGCTCGTTGACGGCAAGCGTTGCAAATTCCTTTGCCGGATCGGCCGGCAGGCGCTTTGGCCACTGCACCTGGCCAACCTTGCGCATTTTTTCCGGCGGGATCGACACTTCGATTTCCGTGGCCTGGGGTTCCTTGCCACGTTCACCGGAAAACAGGATGCCGGGATTGTCGGATGCCTTGCGGGTGGTGGCAACCAGCACATCCACCTTGGACGTGCCGCGGGCCTCAAGCGTGGTTGGCACCAGAACGCCTTCGGCGCGGCTGGCACAGCCGGACACCAGCGACAGAAGCGCAAGGAGGACAATCGCCCGCGAGCCCCCCTTAAGGCGGGGCGAAACAGGCGTGCGGACTGTGAGGTTGAGGAGCGTGGCCAAATCCTGTTCCGTCAATCAGAGGCTGACGGGCCGGATAGCCCGCGTTCATGCCTTATCCATAAACGCCGGCTGCTTCGCCGTCCATCCCGCACGCTCTCTTTCGTGACGGTTTTTAGAATGCGTCACTTCGGCCGCAGTTCGCGCCGCAGGATCTTGCCCACAGGCGATTTTGGCAGTTCGGTGCGAAACTCGATGGATCTCGGCCGTTTGTAATTGGTGAGGTTTTCCGCGCAATGCGCCTTGAGTGCGGCCTCCGTCAGGGCCGGATCTTTCTTCACCACGAAAAGCTTCACCGCTTCGCCCGAATTGCCATCGGGTATGCCGATGGCGGCGCATTCAAGAACGCCCGGATGCATGGCGGCAACCTCTTCCACCTCGTTGGGATAGACATTGAAGCCGGAGACAAGGATCATGTCCTTCTTGCGATCGACGATCTTGACGTAACCGCGCTGGTCCATGAAGCCCATGTCGCCGGAGCGGAAATAGCTGTCCGGCGTCATCGCCTTTGCGGTTTCATCCGGCCGGTTCCAGTAACCGGCCATCACCTGCGGACCGCGAATGCAGATCTCGCCGACTTCGCCATGGGTCAGAGAATGGCCATCCTCGTCGCGGATGCTGACCTCGGTGGAGGAGACGGGCAGGCCGATCGTTCCGGTAAACTCGGTCGTATCGACGCGGTTTGCCGTCGCAACCGGCGCGGTTTCGGAAAGCCCATAACCCTCGGTAATCGGGCAGCCGGTCATCTGGAACCAGCGCTCGGCCACCGGCCGCTGCACGGCCATGCCGCCGCCAAACACCAGGGTCAGCGAGGAATGATCGAGCTTCTGGAACTCGGCATTGTTCAAAAGCGCGTTGAACAGCGTGTTGAGGCCGGGAAAGATGTGGATCTTGTGTTTCTGGATTTCCTTCACCAGCGCCGGCAGATCGCGCGGGTTGGCGATCAGCACATTGTGGCTGCCGGTCGCGATCCCCATCAGCGAATTCACCGTCAGCGCAAAGATATGGTAGAGCGGCAGCGCGCAGAGAAACACCAGAACGTCCGGCCGCTGGCGTTTCAGGAAGGCGCTTTCCAGCCAGTATCCCATCTGGTCCTTGTTGGAGAGAAGGTTGCGGTGTGTGAGCATGGCGCCCTTGGAAACGCCCGTCGTGCCGCCGGTATATTGCAGGAAAGCCAGGTCATCCAGCGCCACCTCGATGGGGCGCAGCGTGCCTCGGGCACCCGCTGACAGAACCTGCCGGAAACTCTTTGCCATCGGCATGGACCAGGCAGGCACCAGCTTCTTGACGCGCCGCACGACCAGATTGACGACATGGCCCTTGAGGCCGAGCATATCGCCAAGCGCCGTCACCACCACATGTTTGACATCGGTTTTCGCCACCACCTGCTGCACGGTATGGGCAAAGTTTTCGAGCACAAAAATCGCGCGGGCGCCCGAATCGTTCAGCTGGTGCTCCAGTTCGCGCGGCGTATAGAGCGGGTTGACGTTGACCACCACGAGGCCGGCCCTGAGAATGCCATAGACCACGACCGGGTTCTGCAGCACGTTCGGCATCATCACCGCCACGCGGTCGCCCTTGACGAGGCCAAGGCCCTGCAGCCAGATGCCGATCTTGCGGCTTTCCTCTTCGAGCGTCCGAAACGTCATCGCCTTGCCCATGCTGGAAAAGGCGGTGCGATCCGCATAACGCGTGCAGCTTTCCTCAAACAGCTGGCCCAGCGAGCGATGGGCAAGTGGCGGAAGTTCGGCTGGCACAGTTGGCGGATAGGATGCGAGCCAGATTTTTTTCGGCTCCAACGCGGCGGGGGTGACGGCTGACATGGCGGTGTGTTCCTCCTCGAATGGCAAGTCCCGCGTGGCCTCCACTCCAGCCGCGTGACCGCTTGATGCTTTTTCCGGTCATCCTACACCGGCTTTGACGGAAAGCTAAATAACTTTGACGTAAACGTCAATTGATCCCGTGGAGCCGGATAAAGAGAAAACGGGCCTGAGGCCGCAGGGGGCTTCGGCTGTGCATCTGGAGGACATTGGCCAGAACGTATTGATGGCAAGCCGCCTGTGGAGCGGAACATTCGGTACAGCCCGACGTTGGTCTTTCAGAGGAAACAACCAAGGAGGCAAACCATGTTGCATCAGGAACCGAGAGCCGGCCAGGATCCTTACGTCAAGGACAGTTATGCGCTGATTGCGAGCGACAAGGTCGAAGGGACAAGCGTTTATGGGGCGGATGGCAAGCGGATCGGCTCGGTCGAGCGCCTGCTTCTCGAAAAGCGCGGCGGCAAGATTGCTTATGCCGTCCTAAGCTTCGGCGGCTTCCTCGGGATCGGCGACGATTATTACCCGCTCCCCTGGGAAAAGCTTCAGTATGACGAGCAGCTTGACGGCTATCGCATTGACTTTACGAAGGACCAGATCACCGGCGCGCCGCGTTATCAGGACCGCGATGATGACCGTTTTTATCGCGAGAACGACCGCACGGTCTACGACTATTACGGTGTTCCGCCCTACTGGATGTAAGGTGCAGATCGCGTCCTGAATGACCGATACCACAACGGCCCCGCTCTTTATTCCAGCGCGGGGCCGTTTTTATGGGCTGTCTTCCGAACAACAGAATGCCCGGGAGCGTGCTCCCGGGCCAATCCTTGATCGGCACGTCTCGCCTTGATCAGCACTTCTGGATGGGGGCCGTCTGGGCAGACGTGCCTTGCGTCATGGAGTTGGGCGTGGACGTGTCCGGGCTGCAGTTCTGGCCGGCCGTGCCGCCAGCGCCGGATGCCGTGTTGTTGGTATCTGTGCTGCCACCGCCGGTCTGGCCGGATGTGGAGCCGGACGTGCCCGACGTGCCGGAGGAACCGCTGCTTGTGCCAGATCCGGACGAAGCGCCCGCACCGCCGGAACCGGAGCCGCCAGAACCTGAGCCGGATTGTGCAAAGGCTGATCCTGCAAGGCCTACAGACAGGATGGCGACGGTCAAAAGTCTTTTCATGATGATGTTTCCTCCTTCGGCCGACAGTTTTTGCCAGCCTTCAGGATCCCAAACCGGATGGCCGCGGAATTGTTTCCGAAAAAACAAACGGCTGCGGCGAGGACGCAGGCAAACAGCCGAGCCTCAGCGGATCGAAAACAATTCAGTGATGCAGGGAGAGAAAAATGGTGCCGCTTGCAGGACTCGAACCTGCGACCCCATCATTACGAATGATGTGCTCTACCACCTGAGCTAAAGCGGCGCCGGCAAAACCCGGTGGGCCTTGCGGTGTGACGGGGCTGATACAGGCAATGCGAAGAGATTTCAAGCGGGGATTTTCACATCCTGTGGATCTCTTTTGTCAAACTGCCTTGGAAGTGCCTTCTATGGCGCCAAAAGGAAGGCGAGAGCGCCGGACTTGCAGTTCTGCCTCTGAGCGTTTACCGAAAGCACAGGCGCTCATCGGTTTGCCGGGCATAGATTAATCCCACGGCACGACCGGGCGGACTTCAGGACGGACAGCGAAAGTGAAGGCGACGCAGTGAGTGGATTGGAAACGGCAATCAGGAACGCGCTGTCGCGCTCCGAGCGCGGCGACGCCACCATTCGCGCCCGTATTTATCAGACGGCCCGGCAGGCCCTGGAAGCCGGCCTCACACGCCAGGCGGTGACCGATCCTGATGTCATCGCGGCTGAACGGCAGCGTCTGGAACTGAAGATCCGCGAAATCGAGAGCGAGGAGCGGGAACGCGCAACTGGTCTTTCACAGTCGGCGCCGCATGTGCGCGTGCAGGAGCCGCCGGTTTCGCCCGCGCCCACTCCGCAATCGCCCGCGTCCCCAGCGCCTGCTTATCGTGCGCCTGCCCAGCCATCGTTCCCGCCGGAGATTTCCGCCGTCTCGCCCGATGCGCCTGCCGCTTCGCGGCCCCGCCGCGTCGATCCTGTCATGGCGCCAACTGTGGCGCCGCAGGATCAGTCGCCAAGCGACACCCCTCTGGATGCGCGGAGATCCGAGCCGAGCCTGGACGATGCCATGCGCGCGCCGGAGAGCCATGCAGCAGAGCCTGCGCCTTCGTCAGAGAGCGGATTTGCCGACCTCGGAGGCATGCGCGCCGAACGCCGTGATGATCGGCTTGCGCCACCGCCCGTGCCCGAGCGTAAAGGCCGGCAGGCCAAGGTGAAGCCGGCGCGCGGCGGCAAGGGCAATACGCACGCCGCATCCGGTCTGTCGGACGGCGATGCCGCGCCCGGTATCCCCGGCGAAAAGCGCAAGCGCCGTCGGCGCGGTTTGATCTCGCGCCTGTTCATCTGGCTGATCATGCTGACCTTTATCGTGATGGGCGGCTGGTGGGCCTGGACGTCCGGCCTGTTTCTGACGGCAGCCCAGCGCGATACGAGCGTTCCCAATCCACCGGCGACCGTGAGCGAGGAAGACTTTTCCGGAACGCCTGCCGGCACCCCCGCCGGCTTCGACCCGCAGCACGGTTTTTCCGCGGATTGGCTGGAAGTTTACGGTCCCGATCGCAAGGCGGCGGTTTCGGCCGGCGCGTCGGCCACCGTGGAAACCGTTGCCATGGCGGATGGCCCGGCTCTGCGTATCACGTCGGCTTCCGCCGACGAGAGCGGCGACGTTGCCATCGAAGTCCCCGTCGATATTCTGCGTGAATTGTCCGGCAAGACCTCGACCATCGCGCTGACCCTGCAATCGGCAGCCGACAGGTCGGTGCAGGTGGCGGTGCGTTGCGGCTTCGCAAGCCTTGGCAATTGCTCGCGCCACCGGGTTGCGGCCTCGCAGGAGCGCGCCGATACGCTGTTTCGCGTCACCTTCGATCGGACGCTTGCCCCCACCCAGCCGGGACGCATCTACATCAACAGCGACATTCTCGGCGGCCGTTCCCCGATCTTTCTGTATTCGGTACGGGTTCTGCCCGGCCAATAAGGCCGGGCCAAAGTTCGTGCCGTCTCAGGCTCTCAGTCGAAAGCCTTCCGGCCGAAACCGAGGATCTTGTAATCGACATCGCCGATCGCCTCGTCGTTGCGGCCGTCATAATCGAGGCTGGTCAGGATCTGCCGGATGATGTTCAGCCGGGCGCGGCGCTTGTCGTTGGCGCGGATGATGATCCAGGGCGCATCCTGGGTGTGGGTCTTGTCCAGCATCAGGTCGCGCTTTTCGCTGTAATCGTCCCATTTCGATAGGGCCGCGATATCCATCGGCGACAGTTTCCAGATCTTGCGCGGATCATGACGGCGGTCGTGAAAGCGTTTCATCTGCATTTCGCGGCCGATGTTCAGCCAGAACTTGAAGAAGTGAATGCCTTCGTCGACGATCAACTGCTCGAAGGCCGGTGTGACCTTCAGGAAATGCTTGTGCTGTGCGGGTGTGCAAAAGCCCATGACCGGCTCCACGACGGCCCGGTTGTACCAGGAGCGGTCAAACAGCACGAGTTCGCCCTTGGTCGGGAAATGCGTCACGTAGCGCTGGAAATACCATTGCCCGGCTTCCGTCTCGGTCGGTTTGGTCAGCGCCACCACGCGGGCCGAGCGCGGATTGAGGCAGGCATGGATGGCAAAGATGGAGCCACCCTTGCCGGCGGCATCGCGGCCCTCAAACAGCGCCATCACCCGCTTTCCGGTTTTCTGCAGCCAGATCTGCGCTTTGACCAGCTCGATCTGCAGGACTTCCAGTTCCTCGTGATAGCGGTCGTCGTCGAATTTCTTGTCATAGGGGTAATTGTCGGAGCCGAGCGCATTTTCGGAAATCCACTTTGGCAGATGCGGATCGTCGATGTCGAAGCGGCGGTTCTTTCCGTCGATTTCAATCTCGGCAATGCGGCTGCCGATTTTGCCCAGGCCATCCTGCTGGTCCATCTGTGTCTCCTCGTCCTTTGCGTCTTTCTTCTATGTAAGGCTTTGCAGCAGAAAATCCGCTTTGCCTGTTGAGAAAACAAAAGAGGTTCCAATTTTGTCAAACGCAGGGACGGGGCGATGTATATCTGTCATGCGAGAAGGCTATCACCATCCGTCAGGCTGGTGTTGCACCGGGAATTTGGCGGGGAGAGGCATGCATGACGCATGGGGTAAGGGCAGGGCGTGTCGAACAGTTGCGTCGCGGCTGGCTGGTCGTTACGGCGGCAAGCCTGCTGGCAGCCCTGGCGCTTGGTGCCGAGATCAATCCGGTCTTTGTCGCGGCCGGTTGGCTGCTGATCGTGCTGTCGCTGCTGCTTGGCCCTTCGCTTCCGATTGCCGAGGAACCGTCCATGCCGGCGCCGGCCCCTGCGCCCCTGCGGCGCGATCCCCTGGAAGATGTCGCCGATGCCTATGGCGCGCTCGACATGCCGGTGATCGTGTTGGGTGCCGATGCCAACGTCCTCTTCCAGAACCCGGCCGCGACGAAGGCATTTGGTGCCATGACGCCCGGTGCCCACCTGTCGGCGCGGCTTCGCACGCCGGGAATCCTGGACATGGTGCGCGAAACGATTGCCACCGGCGAGCCGAACCAGATCGAACATTCCGAACGCCATCCTTCCGAGCGGGTCTATATCCTGCGGGTGGCGCCCATCGAGGATGGGGGGAGCAGTTTCGCCAAGCGCTATTTTGCGCTGTCCTTCCGGGATATTTCCGAGCTTCGCAGCATTGACCGCATGCGCTCCGATTTTGTGGCCAATGCCAGCCACGAGTTGCGCACGCCGCTTGCGTCGCTGCGCGGCTTCATCGAGACGCTGCAGGGGCCTGCGAAATCCGATCTCGCCGCCCATGAGCGGTTTCTGGCCATCATGCTCGATCAGGCAACCCGCATGAGCCGTCTGGTGGACGACCTGCTGTCGCTGTCGCGTCTGGAATCCAAGGCGCATATCGCGCCCAACCAGATGGTGGATCTGGTGCCGCTCGTCGGCAGCGTGCGCGATTCCCTCGTGCCGCTTGCCCACGAACTGGGCGTCGAGATCCGCATGCACCTGCCTGATGGCAAGGTGGAGGTCACCGGTGACCGCGACGAACTGGTGCAGGTCATCGAAAACCTCATCGAGAACGCCTGCAAATATGGCCAGGAGGGCAAGATCGTCGATGTTCACCTGCGCCGCGAGCCGCAACAGCCGGTGGAATTCAGCGTTATCGACCGGGGAGCGGGTATTCCTGCCGAGCATGTTCCGCGTCTGACGGAAAGGTTTTACCGCGTCAGCGTGGCCGACAGCCGGTCGAAAAAGGGCACGGGCCTCGGGCTTGCCATCGTCAAGCATATCCTCACGCGGCACCGCGCGCGCCTGATCGTCAAATCCGAGCTGGGCAAGGGAACGGACTTTACCGTGAGATTTTGACACAAAGAACGGTTCAGACGCATTAAGCTGAAAAATAACAAAGCATTTTCAATGGCTTGACGTGTCACAAATGTTTCACCGAAATGACATAAAAGGTGAGGCTCGGGCGGCTAAGACAAGGCTGCTTGATGGCCGGCACGCTTAAAAAGCCGGTTGCAGCCAGAATTCACACAAGCCCATGACGGGAGATCACAATGAACATCCTGAAGCTTTCCGCAGCTGCCCTGGTGGCATCTGTCGCATTTGCAGGCGCCGCTGCCGCACGCGACCAGATCCAGGTTGCCGGCTCGTCCACCGTTCTGCCTTATGCCAAGATCGTTGCTGAAACTTTCGGCGAGACCTTCCCGAACTTCAAGACCCCGGTCGTTGAATCGGGCGGCTCCGGCGCCGGCCTCAAGGAATTCTGCAAGGGCGTCGGCGAAGCCACCATCGACATCGCCAATGCCTCGCGCCCGATCAACAAGTCCGAACTGGAAGCCTGCAAGGCTGCCGGCGTGACTGACGTTCAGGAAGTTCGCATCGGTTACGACGGCATCGTTTTTGCCGCCGCTTCCAGCAATGGCGACATGAAGATCGAGCCGAAGGACCTCTACAAGGCGCTGGCCGCTGAAGTCGTCGTCGACGGCAAGCTCGTTGCCAACCCCTACAAGAACTGGTCGGACGTTAACGCGACGCTGCCGAAGGGCCCGATCGCTGCCTATATCCCCGGCTCCAAGCACGGCACCCGCGAAGTCTTCGAAGAGAAGATCATGACGGAAGGCTGCAAGGAATCCGGCGCTGCTGAAGTCATCAAGGCTGCCATCACCGATGCCAAGCAGGCTGCTGCCAAGTGCGTCGCCATCCGCAAGGACGGTGCTGCTGTTGACATCGACGGCGACTACACCGAAACGCTCGCTCGCATCTCGGCCAACAAGACCGGTCTTGGCGTGTTTGGCCTCGCCTTCTACGAAAACAACATGGACAAGCTGAAGGTTGCAACCGTCAAGGACGTTGTTCCTTCGACGGAAACCATCTCTTCCGGCAAGTATCCGGTCTCGCGTCCGCTGTTCTTCTACGTCAAGAAGGCACACCTGGGCGTTATCCCGGGCCTTAAGGAATACGTCGAGTTCTTCATCTCCGACGCCATGGTCGGCCCTGACTCGCCGCTGGCCGAATACGGCCTGGTTGCTGCGCCGGACGCAGAGCGCGAAGCTGTTCGCAAGGCCTTTGCTGCTGGCAAGACCATGTAATTGCCAAGCTTGCCGGCGGAAGATACTTCCGCCGGCAATTGCCTGATGGCGCCGTCCGGCATTGGCCGGATGAAAACCTGACTGTTTGCTAACACCTGTTTTTACCAAAATTTAGTCTGCTTCAATGAATGAAGCCGAACGGCGCATGGCACATGCTGCCGAACAGGCGGTGGCTGGGGGATTTAATGAGTACATCAATGCTCCTTCTGACGACGGCGGTGATAGCCATTCTGGGCTATCTTGCCGGCACGCGGCGTGCGCTTGCACTCTCCGGTGGCCGGTCGTCGAACATGCATTCAAGACCGGGCTATTACGGCTCGTTCGTCGCCGTCTGGGCGGGCCTTCCGGCTCTCCTCGTGCTTGCCATCTGGCTTATTGTCTCGCCAGCGGTCATCAATAACGTCGTGCGCAACGATTTTCCGGCGGATGCGCTGGCGGAATCGGCTGCGACGCAGAGCCTCAACTTCGGCATGATCGAGGGCATTGCGCGCGGTCTGAATGCGCTGTCCGCCGAAGAAACGGCGCAGGCTGAGCGCAATCCGGATGAACTTCGCGCGCTGATGGGTAGCCGCGGCGTGGCCATCGCCGGCGAGCCGCAACCTTATATGGTCAAGGCCGCAGTCGACCTGAACCGCCTGCGCGCACTGAATGGCTGGGCAACCGCCTTCATCGTCACGCTCATCGCGCTCATCGGCGGCTTCGTGTCCTATCGGATGATCAAGCCACGTTTCCGGGCGCGTAACCGCGTCGAGCATGTCATTCTGGGCAGCCTCATCGTTGCCTCCTCCATTGCCATCCTCACCACGGTCGGCATCGTGGCCTCGATGCTCACCGAAGCGACGCAGTTCTTCCATGCCGTGCCGGCCTGGGAATTCTTCTTCGGAACGGTGTGGGATCCGCGTTTTGCAGCAGCCGGTTCTGGTGGCTCGGAAGGCCAGTTCGGCCTCATCCCGCTCTTGCTCGGCACGCTTTATATCGGCTTCGTCGCCATGCTGTTTGCCGTGCCGGTCGGCCTGTTCTCGGCCATCTACATGGCAGAATATGCCTCGCCGCGCCTGCGCGCCATCGTCAAGCCGCTTCTCGAAGTGCTCGCCGGCATCCCCACCATCGTCTACGGCTTTTTCGCGCTGACGACGGTTGGACCTTTCCTGCGCGATATCTCCGCGCAGATCGCAGGCCTGACCACTGGAAACTATACCAGCTTTATCCAGGCGCAGAGCGTGCTGACCGCCGGCTTCGTCATGGGCATCATGCTGATCCCGTACGTCTCCTCGCTGTCGGATGACATCATCACCGCCGTGCCGCGTGCCATGCGCGATGGTTCGCTCGGTCTTGGGGCCACACGGTCCGAAACGGTCAAGCGCGTTATCCTGCCGGCCGCCCTTCCGGGCATCGTTGGCGCCATCCTGATGACCGCCTCGCGCGCCATCGGCGAAACCATGATCGTGGTGCTTGCCGCCGGTGTTGCCGCCCGCATGCAGCTCAACCCCTTCGAGCCGATGACAACGGTGACGGTGAAGATCGTCAACCAGTTGACGGGCGATCTGGAATTCACCTCGCCGCAGACGCTGGTTGCCTTTGCGCTGGGTATCACGCTGTTTGCCATCACGCTTTGCCTGAACATCTACGCGCTCTACATCGTGCGCAAATACCGGGAGCAGTACGAATGAGCCAGGTTGTCACGCCTTCGGCCACTCCGGCCGCCGCACGCCCCCGCGTGCGCCGCGACATCGGCATCAAGCGTCGTTACGCCGCCGAACGCCGTTTCCGCGCCTATGGCATCGCTGCCATCCTGTTCGGCCTCGTCTTCCTGTTCATGCTGCTGACCTCGGTCGTCTCCAAGGGCTATACGGCGTTCCAGCAGACGATGATCACGGTTCCGATCGAGTTTTCCGAGCAGGTGATCGATCCGAACAAGGAACGGGCAACCAATCCGCAAAAACTTCTCACGGCGAACTATCCGGTGCTGGCCCGCAATGCGGTCGCCAAAGTGCTTGGCGTCGCCGAAAACGACCGCACCAAGATGCGCGAAGTCGGGCAGATGCTGTCAGACAGCGTGCGTGCCCAGCTGCGTGACCTCGTGGTTGCCAATCCCTCGATCATCGGGACGACGCAGAGCGTGCGTCTTCTGGCAGCCGGCGATCTCGACTCCGCCTTCAAGGGGCAGATCGATCTCGACGTGACCGAGAGCAACCGCAAGATCTCCGACCAGCAGGTTGGCTGGATGAAGCAGATGGCCGAGGCCGGCACGCTTGCCAAGCACTTCAACACGGGCATCTTTGTGAACGGCGCCTCCAGCCGTCCGGAAGCAGCCGGTGTCGGTGTGGCGCTGATCGGTTCGTTCTACATGATGCTGATCGTGCTGGTTCTGGCACTGCCCATCGGTGTTGCCGCCTCCATCTATCTTGAAGAGTTCGCGCCGAAGAACCGCTTCACGGACCTGATCGAAGTCAACATCAACAACCTGGCGGCCGTTCCCTCGATTGTTTACGGCCTTCTCGGTCTTGCGGTGTTCATCAACTTCATGGGCTTGCCGCGTTCGGCCTCGCTGATCGGTGGCCTGGTTCTGACCCTGATGACGCTGCCGACGATCATCATCGCCACGCGTGCGGCGCTGAAGGCTGTGCCGCCGTCCATTCGTGCGGCAGCGCTCGGGCTTGGCGCCTCCAAGATGCAGACGATCTTCCACCACGTTCTGCCGCTTGCGATGCCGGGCATCCTGACGGGCACCATTATCGGTCTGGCCCATGCGCTCGGTGAAACCGCGCCGCTTCTCCTGATCGGCATGGTCGCCTTCGTGGCCAACTACCCGACCACGCCGCTCGATCCGTCGACGGCCTTGCCGGTGCAGATCTACATGTGGGCTAACGAGGCGGAACGCGCCTTCGTGGAGCGCACCTCGGGAGCGATCATCATCCTGCTCCTGTTCCTGATCGCAATGAATGTTGGCGCAATCCTCTTGCGTCGTCGCTTCGAACGGCGTTGGTAGAAGGACCCGGACCATGAACATGATGTCGGAAGCAGCAGTTGAAAAGGCTCTGGACCAGAAAATGAATGACGTTTCCTACAAGATGGTGGGCAAGGACGTTTCTGTCTATTACGGCGAGAAGCGGGCCCTCTTCGACGTAAATCTCAATGTTCGCGAGAACACGGTGACGGCGCTGATCGGCCCTTCGGGCTGCGGCAAGTCCACCTTCCTGCGTTGCCTCAATCGCATGAACGACACGATCGAAAGCTGCCGCGTCACCGGGCGTATCACGCTCGATGCCGACGATATCTACGATCCGTCGATCGACGTGGTGGAACTGCGCGCCCGCGTCGGCATGGTGTTCCAGAAGCCGAACCCGTTCCCGAAGTCGATCTACGAAAACATCGCCTACGGCCCGCGCATCCACGGCCTTGCCCGCAACAAGGCGGACATGGACCAGATCGTCGAGGCAAGCCTGCAGCGTGCGGGCCTGTGGAACGAGGCGAAGGACCGCCTGCAGGAATCCGGCACCGGCCTCTCCGGTGGCCAGCAGCAGCGCCTCTGCATCGCCCGCGCCATTGCCGTTTCGCCTGAGGTCATCCTGATGGACGAGCCGTGCTCGGCGCTCGATCCGATTGCGACGGCCAAGGTGGAAGAGCTGATCCACGAACTGCGCAGCAATTACACCATCGTCATCGTCACCCACTCGATGCAGCAGGCGGCCCGCGTGTCGCAGCGCACCGCCATGTTCCATCTCGGCCAGCTGGTCGAGGAGAACGACACGGACAAGATGTTCACCAACCCGGATGATCAGCGTACGCAGGATTACATCATGGGCCGCTTCGGCTGATTGCCGTTACACCCATGCCCTTGCGCTGACACCCCTATCCGAGGACGCCAAATATGCCTTCGCACATCCTTTCGGCCTATGACGAAGACCTGAAATATCTGAACCGCCGGATTTCCGAAATGGGCGGCCTTGCTGAGCAGATGTGCGGCGATGCCGTGCGCGCCCTGGTCAATTCCGATGGCGCGCTTGCCCAGAAGGTCATCTCCGACGACGTGATCCTCGATCACGCCGAGCGCGAGATCCAGGAAAAGGCGATCATCACCATTGCCAAGCGCCAGCCGATGGCAGCTGACCTGCGCGAAATCATCGGCACGCTCAGGATCGCCGCTGATCTGGAGCGCGTCGGCGATCTTGGCAAGAACACCGCCAAGCGCGTCATCGCGGTGCAGGGCACCGGCGTTCCGCGCAAGCTTGCCCGTGGCCTGGAACACCTGTCGGAGCTTGCGCTGGTTCAGCTGAAGGAAGTGCTGGACGTGTTTTCCAGCCGTTCCGTGCAGAAGGCCGAAGCCATTCGCCAGCGCGACGAGGAAATCGACGCGATGTACACCTCGCTGTTTCGCGAGCTGTTGACCTACATGATGGAAGATCCGCGCAACATCACGTCGTGCACGCATCTTCTGTTCTGCGCCAAGAACATCGAGCGCATCGGCGACCACGCCACCAACATCGCCGAGACCATCTATTACATCGCAACAGGTGCCCAGCCTGAAGGCGAGCGCCCCAAGGACGATACGTCCAACACGCTTGGTGCTGTGGCCGAGTAAGGCCATACTGACGGAGTGCCTGAACCATGCTGCCCAAAATTGCGGTTGTGGAGGACGAGGAAGCTCTCAGCGTCCTCCTGCGCTATAATCTCGAGGCCGAAGGCTACGAGGTCGAGACGATCCTGCGCGGAGACGAGGCGGAGATCCGCCTCCAGGAACGGTTGCCGGATCTTCTGATCCTCGACTGGATGCTGCCGGGCGTATCGGGCATCGAGCTTTGCCGGCGCTTACGCATGCGTCCGGAAACCGAACGGCTGCCGATCATCATGCTGACGGCACGCGGTGAGGAAAGCGAACGGGTGCGGGGCCTTGCCACCGGTGCCGACGATTACGTCGTCAAACCGTTCTCGACGCCGGAACTGATGGCGCGGGTAAAGGCCATGCTGCGGCGTGCCCGCCCGGAGGTTCTCTCCAGCGTTCTGCGCTGCGGTGATATCGAGCTGGACCGCGAGACACACCGCGTTCACCGCAAAAGCCGCGAAGTGCGGCTTGGGCCGACGGAATTCCGCCTGCTGGAATTTCTGATGGCCTCGCCGGGCCGCGTCTATTCGCGCTCGCAGCTGCTCGATGGTGTCTGGGGCCATGATATCTACGTGGATGAACGCACAGTCGACGTGCATGTCGGGCGCCTGCGCAAGGCACTCAACTTTTCCAACATGCAGGATGTGATCCGCACCGTGCGCGGCGCCGGATATTCGATGGAAGCCTGACGCGCGTTCGTCACTTCTGATGAAACACGGTTTTGACGCCCGGCGGCTCCTGCTTCCGGGCGTTCTTTTTGTCGGCTTTTTTGAGGGTGTCTCCAGGCACAAAAAAAACGGGCGCGAGGCCCGTTTTCAGAGTGCCGAGCGGCAAGCGCTCGAAAAGATATCAGGCGCGGGCGGCAGCCGAGATGTTCGCGGCCTTACGACGCTCGTTCACCGGCTGGTAGGCGAGGCGAGCGTGATATTTGCAGTAGGGCGAGGTATCAGCAGAATCCGAACCGCAGAAGTGGAAGTCGTCCTTCAGGGGATCGCCCATCGGCCACTTGCAGGTGCGTTCCGTCAGATCCGTCAGCGAAAGCTTGCGCGACATCGGGACCACGACATTGCTCGGCGCGCGGAATTCCGTCGGCTGTACGGTCTCAACTTCCCGTGCCACCGCTGCAACACCGACCGTATGGGGTGTGGTCAGGGTAGGATTGGTTGTGGTGCGGGCCGCAAAGTTCGGTGCGCGCGGAGCAGAGGTGGTGCGCTTGGGCGCGGTGCGGGCCGTTGCCTGCGTGCCGCCGGCCTTGACCCGGCCCGGCAGGTTGAGGCGGTGTACCTTGCCGATCACGGCGTTGCGGCTGACGCCGCCCAGCTGTGTTGCGATCTGGCTTGCGCTCAGGCCTTCGGCCCAAAGCCGCTTTAGTCTCTCGACGCGCTCGTCCGTCCAGTTCATGCCGTCTCTCCGCCTTGGGGCCTGTGCGGACAGAATCGCTCACCCTCCGGCGGGAAGATTTCCAGCCGGACATACCATATCTATGTGCTTGGTGACTAGTTCCGCCGCATGCAGTCTAGTAATTGATCTTTAACCTATCGACCCCGGGACTCCCTGACAAGAGTCGGCGGAATCGCGGCGAATCGATTTGTGGGTTTTCCCCAACTTGCTTTTAAGGCGAGTCTTTTTTGTCACAGCGCAAAAGCTTCGCGCAAGCCTGCCTCACGCAACGGAAATCCCCTGAAATTCAAGCGATTTGTTGACAGTTGATCCTGAAATGCAGATAGTGCGCCAGCCGCCGCTTCAGGCGGCATTTTTAGTTTCTGGTTTGAATTCCGGCGGCCGTGCCGCCACAAGGGATTATCGTTGCCCAAGGAGTGATGTCGCCATGGCTGAAGCCGCACTTTTCGACACCTTTGCACGGGCTCCGCTGCGTTTCGTGCGCGGCGAGGGCGTCTGGCTCGTGACGGAAACGGGCGAGCGATATCTCGATTTCGGCGCAGGCGTTGCCGTCACCTCCTGCGGCCATTCCAATCCGCATCTGGTCGAGGCGCTGAAGGACCAGGCCGACAAGGTCTGGCACCTGTCCAACCTCTACGAGATCCCCGATCAGGAGCGGCTTGCCCGCCGCCTGACCGAGGCGACCTTTGCCGACAAGGTGTTCTTCACCAACTCGGGTGCGGAAGCGCTGGAATGTGCCATCAAGACGGCCCGTCGTTACCATTACTCCAAGGGCCACCCGGAAAAATTCCACATCATCACCTTCGAAGGCGCCTTCCATGGCCGCACGATCGCGACGATTGCCGCCGGCGGCCAGGAAAAATACATGGAAGGCTTTGGGCCGAAGGCGCAAGGTTTCGATCAGGTGCCGTTCAACGACATGGACGCGCTGAAGGCAGCGATCACCGAAAACACCGCAGCGCTGTTGATCGAGCCGATCCAGGGCGAAGGTGGCATTCGCGTTGTCTCGAAGGAATTCCTGCGCGAACTGCGCCAGATCTGCGACGACAACGGCATTTTGCTGATGTTCGACGAGGTGCAGACTGGTGTCGGCCGTACCGGCAAGTTCTTTGCCTATGAGGCAACCGGCATCACGCCCGATATCATGGCCGTTGCCAAGGGCATCGGCGGCGGCTTTCCCTTCGGCGCCTGCCTTGCGACCGCCGAGGCCGCATCCGGCATGAAGCCCGGTATTCACGGCACGACCTATGGTGGCAATCCGCTCGCCATGTCTGTCGGCAATGCCGTGCTCGACGTGGTGCTGGCCGATGGTTTCCTCGACAATGTGCGCGATGTGGCGCTGGTCTTCCGCCAGGGCCTTGCCTCGCTGAAGGACCGTTTCCCCGATGTGATCGAGGAAATCCGGGGCGAAGGCCTGATGCTCGGTGTCAAGGCGCGCGTGCCCGCCGGCGAACTGGTACTGGCCATGCGCGAGGAACATCTGTTGGGTGTTCCCGCCGGTGATAACGTCATTCGTCTGCTGCCGCCGCTGGTGGTGACGGCGGAAGAAGCCCGCGAGGGCATTGCGCGCATCGAGCGTGCGGCCGAAAAGCTCAGCCGCGAACAGTTGAAGAAAACGGCCTGACGGGCTCTTTCGTAACGCAAGGGCCGCCGGACGGCGCCCCGATGGATTGGACCATGGCATCACCTAAGCATTTTCTCGATCTCTCGGCCGTTTCGTCCGGGGAGTTGCGTACCATTCTCGATGACGCCCGCACCCGCAAGCAGGCCACCAAGGCCGGCACGGCGGACAAGCCGCTGGCTGGCAAGATGCTGGCGATGATCTTCGAAAAACCCTCTACGCGCACCCGCGTCTCGTTTGATGTCGGCATGCGCCAGCTGGGCGGCGAGACGCTGTTTTTGTCGGGCACGGAAATGCAGCTCGGGCGTGCCGAAACCATTGGCGACACCGCCAAGGTTCTGTCGCGTTATGTCGATGCCATCATGATCCGCACGACTGACCATACGCGCCTGCTGGAGCTTGCAGAGCACGCGACGGTGCCTGTGATCAACGGTCTCACCGACGAAACGCATCCCTGCCAGATCATGGCCGACCTTCTGACCTTCGAAGAACATCGCGGGCCGGTGGCGGGCAAGACCTTCGCCTGGACAGGCGATGGCAACAACGTGCTGCATTCCTTCGTGGAAGGCGCGGCCCGTTTCGGCTACCAGATGAACATGGCTGTGCCGCTCGGATCTGAACCCTCCGACAAATACCTCAACTGGGCGCGCAACAATGGCGGCGACGTCAAGCTGTTCCATGATGCCGAACGTGCCGTCGATGGCGCCGACATGGTGGTGACCGATACCTGGATCTCGATGAACCAGGAACATAAGGCGCGCGGCCACAATGTCTTCCAGCCATACCAGGTCAACAGCCAGCTGATGCAGCGCGCCAATGCCGACGCACTGTTCATGCACTGCCTGCCGGCCCATCGCGGCGAAGAGGTGACCGACGAGGTGATCGACGGTCCGCAGTCCGTCGTGTTCGACGAGGCGGAAAACCGCCTGCATGCGCAGAAGTCGATCCTTGCTTGGTGCTTTGACGCCGTCTGATCGTTTTTGCGTCCGGCAGGCGCTGTCGGCGCGGGCCATGCGAAGAGGTTCGTATGGCTTGATTTGACGGTCACGCCACCCCATCTGTCGGCTTTCCAATCGCGCTCCGGTCAGCACCGCCTGTCCGGTCGCTTCAAGACACATCGTCGGCCTCTTTGCCCGGTCAGCGGTTCCGCTCGGCCGCCTTATGTGCGAAGTGAGTGGCATCGGCGTGAAGGAGTTAAGTCATGGCAGAAGCTGTAGTGGGCCTCAGCGATCTCAATCTGGCGGGCGATGACCGCGTTGTTCCCTTTCAGGTAGAGGAGCTGGACGTGCGCGGCCGTGCCGTGCAGATCGGGCCGCTCCTGAACACCATTCTTGCCCGCCACGATTATCCGGCGCCGGTCGCGCGGCTTCTGGCGGAAGCCATTGTGCTGACCGCCCTGATCGGCACCTCGCTGAAGTTCGACGGGCGCTTTACCGTGCAGACCAAGGGCGATGGTCCGGTGGATCTGCTGGTGGCCGATTTCTCAAGCCCCGAAAGCATGCGCGCCTATGCCCGCTTCGATGAGGATGCGCTGAAAGCGGCGGTCGATGCCGGACGGGTCTCTCCGGCCGAGCTGCTCGGCCAGGGCTTTCTCGCCTTCACCATCGACCAGGGTCAGGGCATGCATCCTTACCAGGGCATCGTGCCGCTCGACGGTTCGTCGCTTGAGGAAATCGCCGGCGTCTATTTCCGCCAGTCGGAGCAGATCCCGACCAAGGTGCGCCTCGGTGTGGCCGAACTGATCGACCGTGATGAGGCGGGCAAACCCCGCCACAACTGGCGGGCCGGCGGCGTCCTTGCCCAGTTCCTGCCGCAGGCACCGGAGCGCATGCGCCAGCCCGACCTGCATGGCGGCGATGGCGACGAGCGCGACATCGACCTTGCCTCTGACGATGTCTGGGCCGAAGCCAGCACGCTGGTGCAGACGGTCGATACCGATGAACTCACCGATCCGCTCGTCGGCATCGAGCGGTTGCTGTACCGGCTGTTCCACGAACGCGGCGTGCGCATCTTCGAACCGCAGGCGGTTCTCGATCGCTGCAGCTGTTCGCGTGACAAGATCAAGGGCGTCCTCTCCGGCTTCACCGCCGAGGAAATCACGGCGAGCGAGGAAGACGGCGAGATTTCGGTCACCTGCGAATTCTGCTCGACCACCTATCGCTATGCGCCGAGCGAATTCACGCCGGCCTGATCAGGGCGTGTGACGTCTGGCAATTCAGGAGCCGTTCCCGTTTACGGTGATATCGTAAACGGGAACGGCATCGCTCGCCTTGGCTCAAGGGCTGGCACATTCAAAGCTTTGTGCCTGGTTGAGATCGCCGCTGCCCCTGTATTTTGCCATCTGCGGATAAGGGCATAGTGGCCTCTCCCGGACGATCTTCGAGCCGTCCATCTGGCTTGCCAGGATCTGTTGGGGCGGCGTGCCGCGCTCCACCCAGTTCATCAGTGGCGTCAGGGCATCGAAAGTATCGGGCCCGTAGCCCATCCGGCAGTGGTTCATGCCTGGGACCATGAAAAGCCGATAGAAGTCTTCGGTCTTCTCCTTGCCCATCGTCTTGCGCACGGCCTCATAATAATTCACCCCCATCATCGGGTTGAGGGCAGGGTCTGCCCATCCGAAATAGGTGATCATGCGTCCACCACGTGTCGCAAAGGCCGAAAGGTCTGGATCGGTGGCATCAAGGATCTGTCGAATGGCCTTGATCTGCGGATACTTGGCGTCGAAGTCGAAGGTTTTCCAGTCGATATTCTTGCCGGACGCTGGCAGCATGGCCATGTTTTGGAGGAAGGTTTCGCCATAGGCCAATTGCCGGCTGGGGCCGTCTTGCGACACGATCCACAGGTTCCAGCCGCTTTCCCCCTTTGGGTCCAGTCCCTCGACACCCCAGGGAACGCCTGGAAAGACCGTCTTTCCGCCAATCTGCACGCCATCGGCAATGGTTTGCAAGGCCTGCGCCTGCGCTTCGGTGAAGCACTGGTCGCCACCTTCTCCTGCCGCGCAGATCGGCAGGTCTTTGCGCGGGTCGAACTTGCATTGACGGGGATCGGTGATCAACCCGTCGGATGCCCCATCCAGCGCGTCGCACTGGTTCATCACAGCCTTGGCAAGAACCGGCAGTTGTGCCCGGGAAATGGGTGCTTTTTGAAGGGCACGGGCGTTCCAGACGCCCCACACCTGCGTGTCGGTGAAGTTCAGAACCGGTGCGCCCGCGATAATGCCGTCGAAATCGGCCGGATAGCGCTGCGCTGCGATCAATCCCTGGCGTCCTCCGGTCGAGCAACCATCCCAATAGGAATAGGCGGCCGTCTTGTCATAGAAGCGGCTTGCCATCTCCTTGGCCGTAGCCACGGTCACATGGACGGCCCGTGAGGCGTAATCGATCAGAAGATCCATATTGCCATCGGCAAAATCGCCGAGTTGGTATGTGCGGGCATCATGGCCGGTATTCTGCTGGACTGTCATGAAGCCACGCGCCAAAGCCGCGTTGCGGGTGGCCACGCGTGAAGGGGCGGCCAGATCTTCGCCGGCATATCCGCCATTGCCGAACATGTAGAGCCGCTTGTTCCAATTGTCCGGAAGCGTCACCTCGAAGGCGATCTGGGGCCGGATAAAGCCGGTCACATGGCAATGCGCGGGCACGTCGCCGGTTTCTGCGACGTGGCGCGCAATCAACTGGGTAATCTCGCCGAAACTTGCTCGGCTCAGCGCTTCGCATCCCATTTGAGGGGAAACCGCAGCAGGTGCCCAAGGGGTGCCGGGTGGTTGATCTCTGAAGCTGCTGGCGTTCTGGGCATTTGCGCCACCGCCGGTGGCCAAAATCATCGCGGCGCTGCACAGCAGCGGTATCATCTGTCGCATCAGTTCTCCTCCCAAAGACCACTGGACCGAGGAAATCTGTGCCTGTCTCATCAAAACGACAAATAGCGGTTTGGTCGCCACCTATAACCAAACGAGGCCGCATGGCCTCAGTTCAGCACCCGCATCAGCCCCGGGCTATCCAGCGAAAACGCGGGAATATCGACGTTGAAAATCTCGCCCTCATCGGTTTCCATCTGGTAGTGGCCGAACATCACGCCGGAGGGCGTGTCGAGCGGGCAGCCGGAGGAATATTCGTAAGTGTCGCCCGGCTTCAGACGCGGCTGTTCGCCGACCACACCAGGGCCCTCGACCTCGTCCACCAGCCCGTTCTGGTCGGTGATGTTCCAGTAGCGATGGATGAGGCGCACGGTGAGGTTGGAGTGGTTGGAGATGACGATGCGATAACCCCAGACATAGCGGCTGTCATCCGGATCGGATTGCTCCTCCAGATAATAGGGTTCCACCTCGACTTCGATATCCTTCGTCCGGGCCCGGTACATGCGCGATACCTTTACTCTATACAATGAGGGATATCGTACAGGATGGGCGCAAGGTCAAGAAATGCACCCATCCTTACAGTCACGAACTGGCGATTAACCCTGTTCCACTGCGCCTGACCGAAACGTCCCGGTGATTTTTACGCCGATACGGCGGCAAGAGCCCGCGTCAGATCGTCCACCAGGTCATCGGTGTCTTCAATGCCGCAGGAGAGGCGCAAGGTTCCGCCGGAAATGCCCAGTTCGGCGCGCGCCTCGTCGGTGAGGTTCTTGTGCGTCGTGGTCGCCGGATGGGTGATCAGGCTTTTTGCATCGCCGAGATTGTTGGAAATCTTGATGATCTCCAGCGCATCCTGCAGGGCAAAGGCTGCATCCTTGCCGCCCTTCAGTTCGATGCAGATCAGCGTCGAGCCGCCGGTCATCTGCTTGGCGATGATATCGGCCTGCGGATGGTCCTTGCGGCCGGGATAGATGACCTTGGCCACCTTCTGCTCGCCGGCGAGGAAATCGGCGATACGGGCCGCACTTTCCGTCTGCTGGCGCACACGCAGCGGCAGGGTCTCAAGCCCCTTCAGCAGCGTCCAGGCATTGAACGGCGACATGGCCGGGCCCGTGTGGCGGAAATAGTCGTGCAGGTTTTCGTCGATCCACTGCTTGTCGGAGAGGATAACGCCGCCGAGGCAACGGCCCTGGCCGTAGATATGCTTGGTGGCGGAATAGACGACGACATGCGCGCCAAGTTCCAGCGGCTTCTGGAAGAGGGGGGTCGCAAACACGTTGTCGACCACGACCTTGGCGCCGATCTGGTTGGCGAGCTTTGCCACGCCTGCGATATCGACCACTTCCAGCGTCGGGTTGGTCGGGCTTTCGAGGAACATCACCTTGGTGTTGGGGCGGATCGCCGCTTCCCAGTTGGCGAGATCCCGCCCGTCGATCAGCGTGCATTCGACGCCGTATTTCGGTGCAAGCGTTTCCACCACGTAGCGGCAGGAGCCGAACAGGGCGCGGGCGGCGACGATATGGTCACCGGCCTTCACCTGGCAGAGTATGGCGGCGGCGACCGCTGCCATGCCGGATGCGGTGGCGCGCGCATCTTCGGCACCTTCCAGCGCAATCATGCGCTTTTCGAACATGTCGTTGGTGGGGCTGCCGTAACGGGCATAGATAAAGCCGTCCGTCTCGCCCTTGAAGCGGGCTTCGGCGGCGGCGGAATTCTCATAGACGAACCCTTGCGTCAGATAGATCGCTTCGGAGGTTTCGCCATACTGCGAGCGCAGCGTGCCTTCGTGAACCAGTTGGGTTGCGGGGCGCCAGGTCTTGCTCATGCGTGTCACCATCTCGTAACAAAAAAACCGGTCGCATATGCAGACCGGTTTCGCACCCGGTCTTTTTAGCCACTTGTTTAACGTGGCTGCAAGCCGACCGGCCAAATCACCACGGGATAAACCTGCCTTACGCCCGTCTGGCGCTTGCGTCAATTCCCCGGTTTTGCTTTTGTCCTGCGATTGAAGGATAGGGTTTATGACACGCACATCAGGCATTCTGGCGGATAGCGCCATCGGCGCCCTTTTCGAGGCGGGCCGGCTGAAAAGCCAGGCGCCGCTGGATGGTGACCAGATCCAGCCGGCAAGTCTTGACCTGCGTCTCGGTGCCAAGGCGCTGCGCGTGCGCGCAAGCTTCATGCCCGGCCCCAACCATACCGTGGCCGACAAGCTGGAACGCCTGACGCTGCACGAGATCGATCTCGAAAACGGCGCGGTCCTCGAAACCGGCTGTGTCTACATCGTGCCGCTGATGGAAAGCCTGGATCTCCCAGCCGACCTGTCGGCCTCCTCCAATCCGAAAAGCTCGACGGGCCGGCTCGATATCTTTACCCGCGTGATGGTTGATCGCGCCCAGGAGTTCGACAAGATCCCCGCCGGCTACACAGGCCCGCTCTACCTCGAAATCTCGCCGCGCACCTTCCCCGTTATCGTGCGACGCGGCTCGCGCCTGTCGCAGATCCGTTTCCGCACCGGCCATGCGCTGCTGACCGAACCGGAAGTTCTGGCACTGCATGAGGCGGAAACGCTGGTGGCGAGCGAAACCCCGAACGTTTCGGGCGGCGGCATCGCGCTTTCCATCGATCTCAAGGGCACCGGTCCGGAAGGGCTCATCGGTTATCGCGGCAAGCACCACACCTCCGTCATCGACGTGGACCAGAAGGGCGCCCATGACGTGCTCGATTTCTGGGAACCGCTATACAGCCGCGGCCGCGACGACCTGATCCTCGACCCCGATGAATTCTACATTCTCGTGTCGCGCGAGGCCGTCCACGTGCCGCCGCTTTATGCCGCCGAAATGACGCCATACGATCCGCTGGTGGGTGAATTTCGCGTGCATTACGCCGGCTTCTTCGATCCCGGTTTCGGCCATGCACCGGCCGGCGGCTCCGGCAGCCGGGCGGTTCTGGAAGTACGCAGCCACGAGGTGCCCTTCATCCTCGAACACGGCCAGATCGTCGGCCGCCTCGTCTACGAACACATGCTGGCCCGCCCACAAGGCCTCTACGGCTCCGGCCTCGGCTCCAACTATCAGGCGCAGGGCTTGAAGTTGTCCAAACACTTTCGCAGCTGAAGGCCGACGCTTTTCGCGTGGTTTCCACTTGAACGGCAAAGCCGCTTGATGCTAGAGCTTTGGCGCTCAAGCGGGTGTAGCTCAATGGTAGAGCAGCAGCTTCCCAAGCTGAATACGAGGGTTCGATTCCCTTCACCCGCTCCATTTCTTCTGCCTTGCTCACATTCTTGTTGGTTGCTGCGGATCATTACCGAAGCGCTCTTGTAACCCGCCTGGCGAACGAATTATCACCGCGTCCGAGCGATATCCCGGATTGAGGGTCGCAAGGGGAGCGGTCATGAAGACAGTCAAAATCTGGTACACCGACTTCTGGCCCGAGTTCGATCCGCAGAGCCTCTTCCTGATGGATGTCGTTTCGCCTGACATCCGTATCGTGCTCGACGAGAAAAATCCGGATATCCTGTTTTATTCGTGCTTTGGCACCGTTCATCGCACCTATGATTGCCTGCGGGTGTTTTTTACCGGCGAGAATGTGCGCCCGGATTTCAACATCTGCGATTATGCCATCGGCTTCGATCATCTGGTGCTCGAAGACCGGCATCTGCGTTATCCGCTCTATTTCTGCGATCCGGAGCGCGCCGAGGCGGCGCACCAGCGGGCGCCGGTGGATGCGAGCCTGCTCAGCGACCGCGGCTTCTGCACCTTCATCTATTCCAATGGCCGGGCCGATCCGGTGCGGGACGGTTTTTTTCACCGGCTGTCAGCGCAGCGTCCGGTCACCTCGCTCGGGCGGCACCTGCGCAACGATGATCGCTTCGATCACGTGAAGGGGCTTGATCCGGTCAGCGCCAAGGTGTCGGTGATGAGCGGCTTCAATTTTTCCATCGCCTTTGAAAATTCGAGCACCCCCGGTTATACCACCGAAAAGCTCTTCCACGCCTTTGCCGCCCGCTGCATTCCCATCTACTGGGGCAATCCGAAGGTGGATCTTGATTTCAATCCGCGCGCCTTCATCAACCGGCATGATTTCGAAAATGATGACAGCTGCATCGCCCATGTCATGGCGCTGGCAGAAGATCCGCAGCGCATGGTCGCCATGCTGAACGAACCGGTGTTTGCCGATGGCAATGATCCGGCACGCCGCCGCGAAGAACTTGCCGCCTTCCTCAACTTCATTTTCGGGCAGGACCCGGAAGCAGCGCGACGCCGGACGCGGTATGGTTATGCCGCGATCTTCGTGCGCCGCAACGAACCGCGCCAGCGCTCATGGCTGAGCAAGCTCAATGCCAAGCGCAAGGCGTGGCGCCACCGCTGAGTGTTCGGCCGGCTCACCGCTTGCGGGTTGGCCGGTGGGGCGTCTTTTTCCAGAAGAAGGGGTTGGTGCGCAACTCGTTCAGCGCCCGCCAGGCGGCATAGGACGTCATCATCCAGTGCAGCGGAACGGCGAGCCACCGGTGGCCGACTTTCAGCTTTTCAAGCCCGATCATGGAGCCGACACCAAGGCCGAGAAAGGTGATGTAGCTGCCGAGCACGTTTGATGTGTCAAGCAGCATCAGGGCCAGATCAGTGCCGGGGATGTCTGACAGCGGCGTGTGGATCAGCGTTAGCCCGGCGTTCACCATGAACAGCAGGATCAGCGGGTGCAGCAGGGCAGACAGCAGCATGCCGCCGATCATCAGGTGAAAAACGATGGTGGCCTTGAGGCCCATCTGCCGGCCCGTCAGGATCGGGTTGCGCGTCAGCACCAGCCAGGTCTGCAGCCAGCCCTTGAACCAGCGGATGCGCTGGCCGGTCCAGATCGGCAGTGACACCGGCGCATCCTCCAGCGTCTGGCAGCGCAGCGTCTCGGACCGGTAGCCGAGCCGGTAGAGGCGCAAGCCGAGATCGGCATCCTCCGTCACGTTGAACGGATCCCAGCCGCCGACCTTGCGCAGCACGGCAGTGCGAAAATGGTTGGAGGTGCCGCCAAGCGGAAGCGGCATGCGGTAACGTGCCAGCATGGGCAGGAGGCCGCGAAACAGTGCTGCATATTCCACCGCAAACAGCGTGCTCACATAACTTTCATCGACATTGGCAATGATCAGCGGCGCCTGCAGGCAGGCAAGCTCCGGGCCGCTGGCGCGAAAGCGTTCATAGGCCTCGATGAGTTGATGCGGATGGGGCCTGTCTTCCGCGTCGAAGATGGCCAGAAACTCGCCTCTGGCTGCCGGAAGCGCATAGGCAAGCGCCTTCGGTTTCGTGCGTGGATGATAGGGGGGAACGGTGACCACCTCGAAATAAACCGGCAGGTGGAGGGCGGCAAGCGCTGCCAGTGTGTCTGTGTCGTCTTCCTCGCAGACCAGTTTGATATCAAGACGCGACCGGGGCCATTCCAGCCGCTCGAGGCTGGAAACCAGCTGCCCCACCATGCCGGCCTCGCGGTAGATTGCCACCATCACCGTATAGTCCGGCGGCGGGCCTGCGGGAACGGCTGCGGGTTTTGGCGGCCGTTTGCGGTATTTCTGTTGAAACAGGGCAACGAAGCGCAGCGAAAGCGAAGCAAGATAGGCAAGCGACACGGTTGCATGCACGAGTGGCAGCAGAAGTTGTGGCTGCATGATGCAGGCGCAGACGGTGGCTGTAACGGACGTGCCGACAACCAGTCCCTGGCGGCCCGTCGCCACGATCCGCGCTGAATGATCCGGCTGCAGTTCGAAAAGCTCACTGGCTGCCTTGCGCACCCGCCGGGCCGAGCCCGCCGCCCAGACGGCACGGCGCAGCGCGCTCGGCGTGGTGACCACCAGAGTGCTGGCAAGTTCCGGCAGGCGTGTCAGAAGGCTTGCAAACTCCGACAGTTTTTCCGCGCGTGGCACTATGGCGATCTGCGGCATGCGATTGGGATAGGTCAGTCGCACCTGGTAGGGAAAGACCAGCTGCGTATCCATGCTCGCCATGTCGACAAGGTGGGCCGGATCGATGGTGTCGAGAAAAGCCAGGTGGAAGTAGTCCGCAATCGTGCGGTAATAGGTGTTTTCCTCCACCGCGCCATCGTACAACATCTCATTTTCGACGGTCGTGCCGTTGTGCTTGGCCCTCTCGACCAGCCGCGCAATGGTCGATGTCGCAAAACCGAGCGCCGACAGAATGTCCACCTCGGTTTTCGCCCGAAAGATTGCCGGCCATTGTCCATGTGTGAGGACAACATTCCGTAGATCCGCCATCGTGGGCGGATATTCCCCCATGTCCGTCAAGCTGATACACCGTTGACTGAGATCTTTGCCGACTTTTCCCCACTTGGATCATAGACATACACGCCATGGTTTCACCTATCAAATCTCAGGGGTCTCTCCGAAAGAAGGGCCAATTTCTCCGGATTTTGATGTTATTGTCTATGTTTGCCCCCGTTTGGGCATCGGCGCAGACGTCGGATATGCCAGTGCTGTTTGATGCGAACGAGCGGCTGGCGAAACCGGATCTTTCAACCCTGCCGCGTCTGCGGGTGCTGATGACGGTGGACTTCCCGCCCTTCAGTTTTGTCGACCAGACGGGCAAGCTCTCCGGTTTTCATATGGATCTCATCCGGGAAATCTGTGCGGAACTCGCAATCGAGGCGAAATGCCAGATCCAGGCCATGCCGTTTGACGATCTGGAGGCGGCGCTGCTGGCGGGAGATGGGGAGGCGGTGGCTGCCGGCATCGCCGTGACGCCGGCCTTGCGGGAAAAATTTGCCTTCTCGCGGCCCTACATCACCATACCCGCGCGTTTTGCGAAAAACCGGTCGGTGGCGCTCACCGGAGAGGATGCCGCAGCGCTCGGTGACCATCCGGTCGGCGTGGTCGAGGGCACGGTCCATCAGAAAATGTTGAAGGCCTTTTTCCCGAAAATCCGCGCCGTTTCCTTCGACAGCCAGGAGGCTATGCTGGAGGCGCTGAAGACGGCAAAACTCGATGCGGTGTTTTCCGATGCGCTGCGGCTTCCCTTCTGGGTGGGAAGTCCGGCCTCGGAAAATTGCTGCACGTTGTTTAGTGGCGCCTATCTCTCCGAACGCTTTCTCGGCGAAGGGCTGATGCTGATGGCGCGCCCCAACACGCCGCAGGTGGTGGCCGCTTTCGATTATGCGCTGGCTGAGCTTTCCCGCAAGGGACGGCTGCAGGAGATTTACCTGCGCTATTTCCCCAACGGATTTTATTGACCGGATACGGACCGGCGCTCGTTATTGGCTCGCCCAGATGATGCGGGCAATCCACTCCACCTCGGCCATGTCGAACACGCGGTTCGGATGGGCAGGGTTCAGCGAACTAATTTCGATGGTGCGTGCGCTCTGGCGCAGCAGCACCTTGGCCATCACCTCGCCCTCGCGGGTTTTCAGCACGATCCTGTCGCCGCGGCGGATCTGCGCGCCGGGCTCGACGATCAGCCGGTCGCCATCGCGGTAAAGCGGCAGCATGGAATCGCCCTGAACCTCCAGCGCGTAAACGCCGGCCTTGTGTGTCGGGTCGGTTGGAAAATCCACCACGTCCCAGCCCTGGCCGGCTGGAAAACCGCCATCATCGAAAAAGCCGCCGGCACCGGCCTGAGCAAAACCGAGAAGCGGAATGGCACCGCGCTGGGGCGGAAACGCGCCTTCCGGCAGGCTTCCATGCTCCATCTCCGCTGGCAGGTAGCTTAAAAACTGGTCGATCGAGGCCCCGGTTGCCTCGAGAACCTTGGCAATCGATTCCGTCGAGGGCCAGCGCAACCGCCCATCGGGGCCCAGGCGCTTGGATTTGTTAAACGAGGTCGGATCAAGGCCGGCGCGGCGGGCAAGGCCGGATGCGGTCATCCGGTGACGCTCGGCCAGCGTATCGATCGCCTTCCAGATCGTATCGTGCGACAACATCACCGTTCTTGCTCCGCGCCTTCAACAGGCACCTTCTGCGGCAAGCGTCGCAAGGCCAAACCGGCCGGCGCAGTTACCGGACCCGATCCGCTCGCGCAACGAGACGACGCCTGCATCCAAAACAACAGTTGAAGCCGCGTGAAAATCACGCAGCCTGTCTGTTTATCTCTAATGAATGCGTGTTCCCGAGTAAAGCATTAAAAGGAATAAAATCCTTTCTGCTCATATAGAGAGCGAGGATTCTCAGGCCACCATTGCCATGTTGACCTTGCCAAGCTTGATCACCGCCTGGGTGCGGCTGTCGACATTAAGCTTCAGCAGAATGGCGGACACATGGGCCTTGATCGTGGCTTCGGACACGCCAAGCTCATAGGCGATCTGCTTGTTCAACAGCCCCTCGGCCAGCATGGACAGAACGCGGTTCTGCTGCGGTGTCAGCGTTCTCAGCCGTTCCACCAGTTCGACCAGAGCAGGGTCCTGGTCGCAGCGCCCAGCCATCTCGTCCGGGGCCCAGATGCCGCCGTCCAGCACGGTGCGGATGGCGGTGCGGATGTCGTCGAGGCCGGAGGATTTCGAGATGAAGCCGGACGCGCCAAGCTCCAGCGCGCGCCGGACGGTGGCGGTGTCGTCACTGGCCGAAACGATGATGATCGGCAGGCTGCACATGTCGCTGCGCAACGACATCAGGCCGGAAAAGCCGCTGACACCGGGCATGGAAAGATCGAGAAGCAGAAGGTCGGCGTCCGGATGGGCCTGCGTTGCCTCGCGCGCCGCCTCGAACGTGCCGGCTTCGATGATCGACGGGGCACTGGTGATCGAGGAACCGTCGGCGATGTCGTGCAGCGCCTGGCGCAAAGCGCCGCGAAACAGTGGGTGATCGTCTGCAATGATGATTTTAAGCTGTTGCATGTCCACGCCCCCTCCCAAGAGCATAGTCTGCTTCCGTCCCGTGTCATTCTTAAACCGCATGCCATGGTGAAACAAGTCTAAGTTTCAGCGGGTACATTTACGCGCTGCTGCCATGGCGCCCGGACCATCGTGATCCGGGATGGCGCCGGCATCAGCTGCGGTCCGGCTGGGTTGCGCCGTCGTGGCGGAATTCTTCGACCAGGCCCATGAAACGCCGCATGAACCGCTCCATGATCGAGAGCGAATGTTCGATTTCCGCCTCGCTTGCGACGGGGCCGGACGAGGCGAGGCGGTCCAGCCTTGCCTCCAGGGCGGTTACCCGTTTGGCGAGCATGTCGAGTTCCTGATCATAGGCGGCCCGTTCGTCGGCGGCCATGCGGCAGGTCAATTCAGCCGCCGTCTCGCGGCAGAATGTGATGGCCCCCGTCTGCTGGTCAAGCCGGATGAAGCCGGTCTCGGTCTTTTCCAGCCGGTAGCGCGCCGTATCCGCCGGCGACGCCTGGGCGTCCTCTGCGAGCACCGGACCCGCGCCAAGCGTGATGAGGGCTGCCAAGGTAAATAATCCTATCCGCATGTCATGCTCCCGTTTCCCTGGGGCCGCGTGCCGGCCTTTTTCTGGCCCGCCTCGGGCGTGATCTCGTCGCCCTCTCTTTGCCGGCATGGACAATGGTCCCGGTTTGCGGCAAAGCCTGCCTCGTCTCCACTGGCAGAGGGGCCGAGGATGAGCGGTATCATATATAAGATCGTGCCGGATGTTTTATGGCAGGCGGCACGGCAAGCGGGCGTTTTCGAGGGGGCAGCCGTCGATCTCGCCGATGGCTTCATTCATTTCTCCACCGCATCCCAGCTTCAGGAGACCGCAGCCCGCCATTTTGCCGGCCAGCAGGGCCTGCTGCTGGTGGCGGTGGATGGCGCGCTTCTCGGTGCAGACCTCGTTTACGAGATCTCACGCGGCGGTGCGCTATTTCCGCATCTTTACGCCCATCTGCCGCTCTCGGCCGTGCTTTTCGAGGCGCCGCTGCCGCTACTTGCCGATGGTACACACCAGTTTCCGGAGATTGTCTGATGTCGCTTTTTAACCTTGCCCGCAACGCGCTGTTCACGCTCGATCCGGAAACCGCGCATGGTGTTTCCATCGCCGCGCTGAAGTCCGGTCTTGTGCCATCGTGCCGGATCGTGCCGGATGAGCGCCTGAAGGTGACGGTTGCCGGGCTGCAATTTCAAAACCCGGTGGGGCTTGCAGCCGGTTATGACAAAAATGCCGAAGTGCCGGAGGCGATCCTGCGGCTCGGTTTCGGCTTCACCGAAGTCGGTACGCTGACGCCGAAGCCGCAACAGGGCAATCCGCGCCCGCGCATTTTCCGCCTTGTCGAGGATGAAGGCGTCATCAACCGGCTGGGGTTCAACAATGAAGGCCATGCGGCCGCTCATACGCGGCTGTCGGCCCTGAAGACCCGCGGCATCGTCGGCGTCAATATCGGCGCCAACAAGGATAGCGCCGACCGCATTGCCGATTATGTCGCCGGCATTCACCGGTTTGCCGCGCTCGCCTCCTATTTCACCGTCAACATCTCCTCGCCGAACACGCCGGGCCTGCGCGACCTGCAGGCGCGCGAAAGCCTGTCGGCGCTTCTGTCGGCGGTGCTTCTGGCGCGCGACGAGGAGGCGGTGCGCACCGGGCGCCGGGTTCCCGTTTTCCTGAAGATCGCGCCGGATCTCACCGAAGAGGGTATGGACGATATCGCAGCCGAGGTTCTCTCCCATGCGCTCGATGGGTTGATCGTGTCCAACACCACGCTTGCCCGTGATGGATTGAAGGATGCCCGCCAGTCCGGCGAGGCGGGAGGGCTTTCCGGAAAACCGCTGTTTGCCCGTTCCACGGCGGTGCTCGCCCGCATGCGCAAGCGCATCGGCCCGGACCTGCCGCTCATCGGCGTGGGCGGCGTCTCCTCGGCAGAGACGGCGCTCGAAAAGATCCGTGCCGGGGCGGATCTGGTGCAGGTCTATTCCTGCATGGTCTATCGCGGTCCCGGCCTTGCCGCCGAGATCGTGCGCGGACTGTCTGCGGAGATGCAACGCATAGGCGCAACCTCGATTTCCGAGGAGAAGTCACGCCATCTGGAAAAGTGGAACGCTTACCCCTTGTAAAGTAGCACGCTAGGGTTATTGTTGCATCTCTCGTGTATCTTCGGTTGCGCCTGGCGCTTCCGCTGTTTGTCGCAAGGTGCCTGATGATCTTGAAGAATAGCCGGCCGATCACCGTGATCGTTGACCTTCTTCTGGCAGTGCTGCTGGTCCGGTTGCTGATGTGGATCGATCCCGTGAGCGAGGCAACGCGTTTCTAAACCACGTGACAGCAGCATCGGCACGCCTCCGCCCACCTCCCCCGAGATGACGCGGTAAGGTTGCGTTGACGTCTTCCTGTCCTTGCGAAAATCCTGGAACCAAGCCGCGTCAGGCCGATAGCACCATGGCCCAATAGGTGCGCGATGTCGCAGGTGCGCGGGCAACGGCCACGCCGACCGCGCGGTAATTGCCGAGCATGTTGACGAGATGTTTGGGGGAATCGATCCAGGCCTGCACCGCATCGGTGACGTTGGACTGGCCGCTGGCGATGTTTTCAGCCGCCGGCAGCGGCACGCCGTTGCGTTTCATGCGGTCGCCGAAATCATCGCCAAAGCCGATCAGGTGCTTCATCTCGCCGGCCTTTGCCATGCGCACTGCCTGTTCGGCCGCAGCCTGCCCCGTCGGCCCGCTGGCGGAAAGGGAGGACAGGCCGTGTTTCTGGCGCAGCGCATTCACGAGCGGCAGCGCCGCGCGCGTCTCGTCGGTGGCACCGGCGATCGAGATGGTGGGGCGGGTCAGCGTACAGCCGGCAAGCGTCACAAGGGCGCCGCCCGAGACAAGCAGAAATCCGCGGCGGGCCAGAAGATCGATAGAACGGGTCATTAGCGCCTGTAGCTCAAAAGACGAAGAATGATGAAGGCGGGGATGACGATGGTGGCGCCAAGGATCAGGTAATCACCGACGGCGCCCAGCGCGCTGAAACCGCGATGCCAGAGATCGACAACGAAATCGCGGATTCCGTAAAACACATCCCACGGGCGCACGTCGAACACGGCCATGACGAAGCCGACGATCAGCGACACGACGATCAGTTTGACGATGGTGCGGCCCGGACTGTCTCCGAGAACCCTGCTCATCTGGTCGGCCATGCCGTTTTTCCTCTGTGGTTGCGTGGTGAGAGAGATAGGTCCGCCGCCCGGCTGCCGCAAGCAGCCGGGTCTCGTCCTGCGATAGAACTTGTATTTTTTTGTGGCTTCAGCCAGAAGCGCGCATCCTCTTGCGCATCGAAGCCAATGACCCCCATCCAATTTTCGTCCGGCGACGTGATCGCCGATCGCCGCGCCGATTATGCCCGCATGCTGCTGGAATCTGGCGATGCCAGTGCCGCCGCGGATTTGATGGCGCAGGCGCTGGAGCTTGCCCCCGTCTGGGCCGCCGGCTGGTTTCAGCTGGGGGAATTCTTCGAGAAGGCGGGTTTGACGTCCGAGGCGGTGGCTGCCTATCGCCGCGCCGCCGACCTCGACGAACCCGGCATTTTTGGCGCGCCGCTGAAACTTGCACTGCTGGGCGCAGCTCCCACGCCCGAGAGCCCGCCATCGGCTTATGTCGAAGGTCTGTTCGACGATTATGCCGACCGGTTCGAAGCCTCGCTCATCGAAAAACTGAACTACAGCGTGCCGCAAAAGCTTTTTCGTCTTGTTGGCCCGCACGCACCCTTTGCGCTGACCGTGGATCTCGGCTGCGGCACCGGTCTTTTCGGGCTTGAGATGGCAGCGACAAGCGGCCGTCTGGAAGGGTTTGACCTCTCCGCCAACATGCTGGCAAAAGCCGGGGAGAAGGGCATCTACCAGCATCTTGGCCAGGCGGATCTGTCTGAGCCCGTCGAAGGTTCCGGCCTGTTCTCTCCCGACCTGCCGAAACACCGCGCCGATCTGGTCTCGGCCGCCGACGTCATGATGTATCTCGGCAGTCTCGATACGCCGTTCTCCCTTGCCCGTGACCTCCTAAAGCCGAACGGGCTCTTTGCCTTTTCCGTCGAGGATGCCGGAACCATCGCGGATGGCGGCGATGCGGAGACAGGTTTTTGCCTGCAGCCATCGCTGCGGTATGCCCATCATGAGGCCTATGTGCGGGACAGTCTTGCCGAGGCCGGCCTTCAGGTTCTCGATCTGGTGAAGACCGACATTCGCATGGATGCCGGAAAAACCGTCTTCGGCATTCTGTTTCTTGCCCGGCTTTGCGCCTGAGCCCACGCTTTCTTTCCTTTTGACAGGGACCCTCCGCACCATCTTGAAGGGGCGTGTTTTGCGGTGCACAATTGCCCCCATCAAAAAGGGGAAAAGCAGTCTTGTCGGAAAAGAAGGCAACGGTTCTGTCGCAAAAGAAAACGCTGGGTTTCTACAGCGCCGATCCCTCGCAACATACGCTGCTGGAGGATAGCCAGGGTCTGTTGACCGGCGCGCTGGTCTCAGGCCTCGGCTTTTACCTGCTGAACCGCGTCGGGCTGTTGACCGGTGGCACGGCGGGTGTGGCCTTCCTCATCCATTATGCCTTCCACATCTCCTTCGGCCTCCTGTTCTTTATCGTCAACCTGCCGTTCTATTACCTCTCCTTCCGCCGTCTCGGCCTTGCCTTTTCGGCAAAAACCTTTCTGGCCATCGGCCTAGTCTCCGTCATTACCGAAATCGAGGGACGTTTCCTCGTCATCGATTACCTGCACCCGTTCTGGGGCGCGCTGATGGGCGGGCTTCTGCTCGGATACGGGCTTCTGGCGCTCTACCGGCACCGGGCAAGCCTTGGCGGCGTCGGCATTCTCGCCATCTATATCCAGGAGCGCTTCGGCATTCAGGCCGGTCTCATCCAGCTCGCCTTCGATACCGGTGTGATGGCGGCAGCCTTTCTGGTACTGGAGCCGCAGGTGGTGATGTGGTCCATTCTCGGCGCCGTCATCCTCAACCTGTTTCTCGCGGTCAACCATCGCTCCGATCGTTATATCGTGGTGCGCTGATGGCAAAAACAGGCAGCGAAAAGACCCCGATCGGCCTCTGGGCCTCCAGCACCGATCGCCATTCGCTCATCGAGGATATCCAGGGTATTGCCGCCGGCTCGATGCTGGCAGCCCTCGGCGTCACGCTGCTGTCCTCGGCGCATCTCCTCATCGGCGGCACGGCCGGCCTTGGTTTCCTGTTGCGTTATTCCAGCGGGCTGAGTTTCGGGGTGGTATTTTTCCTGCTCAACCTGCCGTTTTACTGGATCGCCTATCGGCGCCTTGGCCTTGCCTTCACGCTGAAAACCTTTTCCGCCGTGGCCTTGACCTCGGTGCTGACCGAAGTTCTGCCCGGCCTCATCCGCATCGAAGACATCCACCCGCTTGTCGCGGCCCTCTTTGGCGGGCTTCTCATCGGCACCGGCATGCTCGCCCTGTTTCGCCACCGCGCAAGCCTTGGCGGCTTCGGCATTTTGGCGCTTTACCTGCAGGACCGCTTCGGCTGGCGCGCCGGCTTCGTGCAACTGGGGCTCGATGGCGTGGTGCTGGCGCTCTCCTTTTTCGTCGCCACGCCGATGGTGATTCTTTTGTCCATCCTTGCGGCACTGACACTCAACCTCACACTCGCCATCAACCACCGCACGGATCGCTATATCGTGCGGTGATGTGCTCCGGCAGCGGTAGAAGGGGGCCCTGTCTCCTCGCATCGCGAGCGCCGGTTTCGCGCATCCGCACGCTGCGGCAGCACCGCTGAAGCCTTGCTATCTCAGGTTATGTGAGGCGCCCCTGAAGAACGTAATATAATATCACATCATCACGCGCATTTGCTTTGAAGAGGACGCCTTGCTCTGGGCTGATATGCGCCGTGGCCCGCCAGCTGCTGGCCGAGACGTTCTGCAGTATCTGATGTGGAGGAGCAATGAACATGAAACGTGCAGTCATGTTGCTGGTGTTTACAAGTCTGGCTGGTTGTGCGACCGAAGGGGCCGCCAGCGTGGAAACGCATACCTTTACCAAGAAAGTCGTGGCCGGCGAAAGAACCTGGGTCGGAAACTCGTGGAAGCTGAACCGGGATTGTACCGCCGACGGGATCCCGCAGGCCTATCTCCTGGAGCCGCCGAAGCACGGCAAGCTGGTCTTTGTCACCGAAAAGCGGTTCCCGGCCATGGCCAAGGGACCGTATGAGAAATGCCGCGACACCAAGGTGGATATGCTCGTCGGCTATTACACCTCGAACGCGGGCTATGTCGGCAAGGACGACGCAAAATTCCGCGTGTCAGCCAAGGATGGCCGGATCGTCGACAATACGGTTCGGGTCGATGTCCTGAAGTGACAGACCGCGCTGCTCGCGTGACCGGCCGGCGTGTTGCGCCGGTCGCAGTCTTCGTGTCTATGTGTCGCGCGGCCCCTTCTCATTCCCGCGCGACCCATTACCTTAGGCCTCGTGGATAACAGCCCTGCCGAACCCTTGAGCCAGACCGTCGATCTCCTGCCGCGCCCGTTTACGGATTGGTTCGCGCTGAAGGGATGGAGCCCGCGCGCCCACCAGATGGAGCTTCTCTCGCGTGCAAGCGGCGGCGAGAACATACTGCTGATTGCGCCGACCGGAGCGGGCAAGACGCTTGCCGGCTTCCTGCCCTCGCTCACCGATCTCACCCGCCGCGGAAAACTGCCGCCGGGTGCGGCCTTCACCGGCGTCCACACGCTCTACATCTCGCCCTTGAAGGCGCTCGCCGTCGATATCGAGCGCAACCTGATGAAACCGGTTGAGGAAATGCGCCTCCCGGTTTCCGTGGAAAACCGCACCGGCGACACCCCGCAATCCAAGCGCCAGCGCCAAAAGCTCAACCCGCCGGATATTCTGCTCACGACGCCGGAGCAGGTGGCGCTGCTGATCGCCAACAAGGATGCCGGACGTTTCTTCAAGGATTTGAAATATGTCGTGCTGGACGAGCTGCATTCGCTCGTCACCTCCAAGCGCGGCCATCTTCTGTCGCTCGGCCTTGCGCGCCTGCGTCGTCTTGCGCCGGATCTGACCACCATCGGCCTGTCGGCAACCGTTGCCGATCCCATGGATCTGCAGCGCTGGCTGGTGCCGCAAAACAGCGGGCCGGAGGGCGCGCCAGCCCCGCCCGCCGGCCTCGTGCATGTCACGGGCGGTGCAGCACCCGATATCAAGATCCTCTCAAGCGACAAGCGCATCCCCTGGTCCGGCCATGTCGCCACCTATGCCATCCCCGAGGTCTACGACGAAATCCGCCGCCACAAGACGACGCTGATTTTCGTCAACACGCGCTTTCAGGCCGAGCTTATCTTTCAGGAACTCTGGACGATCAACGAGGACAATCTGCCGATTGCGCTCCATCACGGCTCTCTCGATGCCGGGCAGCGGCGCAAGGTGGAGGCGGCCATGAGCGCCAACCGTCTGCGCGCCGTCGTTGCCACCTCGACGCTCGACATGGGCCTCGACTGGGGCGATGTCGATCTGGTCGTGCATGTCGGCGCCCCCAAGGGCGCCTCGCGGCTTGCCCAGCGCATCGGCCGCTCCAACCACCGCATGGACGAGCCGTCGAAGGCGATCCTCGTGCCCGCCAACCGTTTCGAGGTGATGGAGTGCCAGGCAGCGCTCGATGCCAATTATCTCGGCGCGCAGGATACGCCCCCGGTCGGCGAAGGTGCGCTCGATGTGCTCGCCCAGCACGTGCTCGGCATGGCCTGCGCCGAACCTTTTGATCCGCTGGAGCTTTTTGGCGAGATCACCAGCGCCTCGCCCTATGCCGAGCTTTCCTGGGAGATGTTCGAGCGCATCGTCGATTTCGTCGCGACCGGCGGTTATGCGCTGCGCGCTTACGAGCGTTACGCCAAGATCCGCAGGACGAAGGAGGGCCGCTTTCGCGTCTCCAATCCGCAGATCGCCCAGCAATACCGCATGAACCTCGGCACTATCGTGGAGGCTGCCGAGCTGAATGTCCGGCTCGTCAAGCACAATGCCAAGGGCACCATTGGCCGGGGCGGCATGTCGCTCGGCAAGGTGGAGGAATATTTCCTCGAGCAGCTGGTGCAGGGCGATACGTTCCTGTTTTCCGGCAAGGTGCTGCGCTTCGAGGGGATCCGCGAAAACGAATGCCTCGTCTCCAACGCCTTTTCGCTCGATCCAAAGATCCCGGCTTACGCGGGCGGCCGGTTTCCGCTCTCCACCTATCTGGCAGACCAGGTGCGCGCCATGCTTGCCGATCCCGCCCGCTGGCATGTGCTGCCCGATCAGGTGCGCGACTGGCTGGCCTTGCAGCGGGAAAAATCCATGCTGCCGGCGCGCGACGAACTGCTGGTCGAAACCTTTCCCCGTGGACAGCGCTTCTTTCTCATCGCCTACTGTTTCGAAGGCCGGCTGGCGCACCAGACGCTCGGCATGCTGTTGACGCGCCGGCTGGAACGGGCGGGTGCCCGCCCGCTCGGCTTTGTCGCCACCGACTATTCGCTCGCCATCTGGGGCCTCAACGACATCGGCGAGATGATCGCGCGGGGGCGTTTAAGCCTTGCCGACCTGTTCGATGAGGACATGCTGGGCGACGACCTGGAGGCCTGGCTGGATGAAAGCTTTCTGCTGAAGCGCACGTTTCGAAACTGCGCGGTGATTTCCGGCCTCATCGAGCGGCGCCATCCCGGCAAGGAAAAGACCGGCCGACAGGTCACGGTCTCCACCGATCTCATCTATGACGTGCTGCGCAGCCACGAGCCGGATCATGTGCTTCTGGAGGCCACACGGCGGGATGCGGCATCAGGGCTTTTGGATATTGGCCGGCTTGGCGCTATGCTTTTGCGAATCAAGGGCCATGTCGTGCATCGCCCGCTCGATCGGGTCTCGCCGCTTGCCGTTCCGGTCATGCTGGAAATCGGCCGCGAGCCGGTCGCCGGCGAAGCGCAGGATGCGGTGCTGGCAGAGGCTGCCGAGGATCTGATTGCCGAGGCGATGGGCTAGGAACGACGACGGGGACGGCGGGAACGGGCTCGCCACAGAAGACGACGATGATGAACCAGAGACTGGCGGTTGCCGCCGCAGACATCACGAGCCTTGCAGCCGGTGCCGAGATCCTCGTCAATGGCGTGGCCGGCGTCTGCGATCCGCTTGGCGGGCTTTACCTGCCGGATCATGGCGTGCTTGTCGTCTCTGACCTGCATCTGGAAAAAGGCGCCGCCTTTGCCCGGCGCGGCATGATGCTGCCGCCCTACGATACGCTGGCGACGCTCAACATCCTGTCGGCCGTCATCGCCCGTTACGATCCGAAAACCGTGATTTCGCTCGGCGACAATTTTCATGACCGGCGCGGCTCGCAGTTGATGCCGCAGCCGTTTCGCGACACGATCAATGGCCTTGCGCGCGGGCGCGACTGGATCTGGATCAACGGCAACCATGATCCGGATGGTACATTCGATCTTCCGGGCCAGTGTGCCGACGAACTCGTTTATGGTGGTCTCGTCTTCCGCCACGAACCGAGCCTTGTGGCCGGCAAGGGCGAGGTCGCCGGCCACCTGCATCCATCGGCCACCGTTGGCCGGCGCGGCAAATATGTGCGCCGGCCCTGTTTTGCCACGGATGGCAACCGCCTCGTCATGCCCGCCTTCGGGGTGCTCACCGGCGGGCTCGACCTCAAGCACAAGGCCATGCACGGCCTGTTCGACCGTGCCGCCCTCATTGCCCATCTTCTCGGCCGGGACCGGATTTATTCGGTCCGCTTCGACAGCCTGATCGGCTGACCCCTATCGATAGGCCTGAGTTGCCACCGCGCTCATGTCGAGCGATGCGCGGGCGATCTTCAAAAAACTGTCCAGCGGGCAGGCGCCGTCCACCATCTCGCTCTCGCAGCCGGGAAGCGTGACCGCGGCCTGAAGCGGCGGCGTTTTCGCGTCAAGCGTTGAAGCCTCGCGGATCTGGTCGAGTGTCGGCGCCACGAAACCAAGGCGCACATAGGCCTTGCCCGTCGCATCGTGCAGCCGCTCAAAAGTCAGCGCCCCCGTTGGCGGTGTTTCATCGTCCACATAAGGCGGAATGTGCCAGTGCAGGCCAAGCAGGGTCGCCACTTCCGCCTGCTGGGTGTCGCTTCCCATGAACAGCAGGAATTTTGCGTCCGGCGGGCCATCGGTGCCTGTCGCCTCAGTCGTGCCGGCCGCCGTTGCGAGCAGGATCTGGTTCAAAAAGTTGGAGGCATCTCGGCGCGCCAGATAGGGCACGCGGTTGCCCACGTCGTATTTCCACTGGCGAAGCTCTGACAGGCGGATGATGTCGGCCGAGGTCGACGCCTTGCCGAAGGCCACCTGATCTGCCGGAAAGCCATTGGCATATTGCAGCAGAAACACCTG